>WGNT01000167.1 GCA_016124425.1 Cytophagales bacterium | reverse complement strand
GATTATGATATCCCCGTCCAGCTGGGCAATGTCCCTTACGAGAGAGGGAGACGGGGTACACATTTTTGTTTCTAACTCTTCAAGTGTTGTCATTCTATGCGAGTAACGGGTTTTTAGGTTTGGGCTGCGCTTCGGCGAATACTCGTCAAAGTAACTGCTTTATTTTTCTTTTACACTATATTATAGTAAGTCCCGACCGAGGAAGCGTATCCTTTTCATTATTCGATCTTTAACCCACTGGGGCTTCAATGCGGTGGAAATATTCCGTAAATTAGTGCCATGCATCCGAAACTCAAACTTTATTTTGAGGAGAGAACCCACATCAGTGAAGAAAGGCTTATGGCCCTAGCTCCTTTTTTCAGGGAAAATACCTTTCGCAAGTATGCCTTTCTCCTTCGGGAAGGTGAAGTTTGCAAGTACAATTATTTTGTCGTCTCAGGATGCTTAAGGATTTTTTCGGTCAATCTTGAAGGGACAGAAAACACGCGGTATTTTGGTTTTGAGGGAAAATTTGCCACAAGCTTTACAAGCCTTATCAGTAGGCAGCCCGCATTCGAGTCTATTCAATGCCTTGAGAAGTCTACAATATTGTCCATTTATCGGGATGATTTTTATCACTTGGTCGAAACCGAACCTGCGGTAAATGCCATCTACAGAAATATTTTGGAATCAGCCTATATCACGACCCAAAAAAGAATATATGATTTGCAGGGTGCCGACAGCCTTCAACGGGTGAAATGGCTGCTCGAAAGGTATCCCGATATCTTAAGTAGGCTATCTAATAAAATAGTGGCAAGCTACTTGGGAATAACGCCTTATACGCTCAGCCGGATCAAAGCGAAGCTTTAGTTCAAATCGTTGACATAGCGCAACATTTTTAAGGTTTTATTCACCGAGCTTTGCATATACTAATAGATGTAAAGCTTATGAACCTGCTAAATCGACTGATTATAAGGAAAATACTACTTATGCTAATGGTGTCTTTTGCCGTAATGCTATCGGGACAGGCGCAGGAGTTCGTTCCAAAAGTACCCACTCCTGTAGAATTTATGACAGGAAATAACCGGCTTTTCTTCCAGATGGTAGTAAAGAAAAAATTTACACCGGAAAGTAAATTTGGGTTTTTAAGTGTATCCACCTTTTCTACCAGTTACGACAACCAACTTGATGAATTAGATCTTGTTATGCCTGTTTTGGTTAACTACACTATCTATAAAAACTTTGGTCTGGTTGCGGGAACGACCATCAACAACATCGTGGGGGTTTCTCCGCTGCTGGGAATTCAACACTCATTTGCAAACCAAGAATGGGTAGCAGTGACCATTGCTTCGTTATTTCTCAACTCGAGAAGAAATGCGGAGCTGTTCGGAATCTACGAGTACAAGCCAAAGATCTCTCAGAAAACAAATCTATATACCCGTGTACAATTTATGTATATCCACGGGATTAGTCAAAACCAGCATGCTAGGAGCTTTCTACAGGTAAGAGCAGGATTAAAAATGGATGCGTTAAGCTTTGGCTTGGGAGCCAATCTGGATCAATATGGTCCGGAAAGAACATTTAAGCCCAATTACGGATTATTTATCGGGTGGGCCTTTCAGTAGGCGTAATCCACTGGTAGAAAAATCCAAAGGACGACGGGAAATTTGCCGTACCTTTGATTTTTCACCTAAGGAGATTTAAAATATATCCACAGCCGCATGAAGTTACACCGTTACGAAACCCGGTCCGAAATGGGCATCGCAGCCGGAAAGGCTGTGGAAAAACAACTAATCGCCCTTTTACAAACAAAAGAAAGTATCAGGGTAATTTTTGCAGCGGCTCCTTCCCAGTCTGAGATGCTGGCTTATTTGAGACAAAGCACGAGTATTCCGTGGCAGCGGATTACCGCTTTCCACATGGATGAATACATTGGTCTTTCCCAAAGTTCGCCGGCCCTATTTTCGAATTTTCTCAAAAGGCACTTATTTGATCAGGTACCCCTTAGAGAAGTTCACTATATCAACGGGCAGGGAGATACTTCTATAGAAATTGGCCGATATACTTCCTTTCTTTTGGAAGCCCCTATCGATGTTGTCTGTTTGGGAATTGGTGAAAATGGGCATATTGCGTTTAACGATCCCCCTGTTGCGGATTTCCAAGATGAGTGCCTGGTCAAGAAGGTTGAGCTGGATCTCAGCTGCCGTCTGCAGCAGGTAAATGACGGGTGTTTTGAATCCTTGGAGGAAGTCCCTCGCCATGCCATTACGTTGACAATTCCTGCACTTGTAAATGCCGGAGCCCTTTATTGTGTCGTGCCTGGAAGCGCCAAAAAGGATGCGGTTCAAGCCACCCTTTTTGGCCCTATAGCGACATCCTGTCCGGCTTCTATATTGCGCACGTTGCCCAATTGTGAGGTGTTTGTTGATGGGGAATCGTCTCCAGAAGAGCGAATTTTTGCCAGCCGTGTCTCTAAAGACATTTTTACGGATGAAGTTATCTGCATGGATGAGGATCACGGGTTCGATTTTAAGCTCTCTGTGGATTTTCCTTCAAGTTCTTATGTAGCTCCTGGATTAGTAGACCTTCAAATCAACGGCATCAACGGCATTGATTTTAATGACAGAAAGCTCACCGTAGACGATGTGCTGTCTGCAACCAACTATTCATTAAGCAAAGGGGTGACACTATATTGCCCTACACTGATTACCGGAAGTAAGGAAACCATGTTTCATCTCTTAACCGTAATTAGAGAGGCATGCGAGAGGTATCCTTTAGTGAATGATTGTGTCTTGGGCGTTCACCTAGAAGGACCCTTTATCTCCGCCGAAGATGGTGCTAGAGGGGCACACCCCAAAGAATTTATCCAAAATCCCTCTCTCGAATTCCTCGATGAGGCCATAGCCATTTCCAATAATCGAATTGCACTGATAACCTTGGCACCAGAGCGGGATAATTCAGCAGAATTTATTTCCGGGTGTGTAGCTAAGGGAATAAAAGTAGCCATTGGCCACAGTATGGCCACTTTACGGGAAATCAATTTGGCCACATCGAAGGGCCTAAGCTTGGCAACCCATTTGGGCAATGCTGTTCCGCTAATGCTCAAGAGACATCCAAACATACTATGGGATCTGTTGGCAGAGGAAGAATTGTCCGCCAGCCTGATTGCGGATGGCTGTCATGTACCCGATGAGTTTCTAAAGGTTGCGTTTAAAGTAAAGGGGAACAAGAGTTTCCTGGTAAGTGACGCCACGGCATTTGCGGGAATGCCTCCGGGCGAATACGAGGCACACATTGGGGGAAAGGTAGTTTTGGAAGCAAACGGAAGATTGTCCATGAAAGGCTCCGGAGGCATGCTGGCGGGAGCGGCTAAGGATCTGCTTCAAAATGTGGAATACCTAGTGAATAGTAATCTTTTAGCCTTGTCAGAGGCATGGGCTAAAGGATCTACTATTCCCGCCGCGTTTATTTACGGAGATCATTTCCGCATCTCTGACAGGGTCTTAGTCGAAGAGTCGGATACCGGTTTTCGTATTAAGCGGGTTTATAAAAACAGCAAATTGGTCTATTCAGCAGGTATTATCACTAATGAAACGTTTTGATTTCGATGTGAAATTTAGCATTTGGGGATGACATGAGCTTGTCTGCTGTAGAATAACGGTCCAATCATTTTTTTTTGGCAGAATTCGTTCTATAGCCAATCTGGTATCTAATTGGATTCATTTTTTAAAAAAGCAGCGCCAAATTCAAACTTATTTTTCGGCAACGCTTTCGGAAATAAATTTTACGGATGACGGTAAAGTTTTTTTAATTAAAACTATCTTGAATGAAAATTATTTGAGCAACCGCAAGCAGGTGTTTCATGAGGAAAAATAGAAGGTTTTTTTTGAAAGTATCAAGTTTGTTGGGCATGAGCTTCATTTTCAAGCCAGGAATTACGTCTTCTGCCAAAGAAGGCTTTCCCGAAAATTTGATGAATGAGGTAGCAGATGAACTGGCAACTGAGGATAAGCCGGTTATCGGTGCCTACGGCAATTGGGCCTCGGGATTGCTTGAGAAGGCATTGCCCAGTCATTCTTTTAGAAGAAAGGAATGGAAAAACGTTGCCAAATGGAAGCGGGAAGCTACCAATCGATTAAAGGACAGAATAGCCCCACCTGATCTGGGGGGTGTGCCCCTATTTACGATAGATAAACAATACGAGTACGATGGATTGCACATAGAGGAAATTAGCTGGCAGTTGCCTACCGGAGGTCGGTCTGAAGGTATATTGTTAAAGCCTCAGGGAGCTACTGGAAGACTGCCGGGCATTTTGGCATTTCATGACCATGGTGGTTGGAAGTATTTTGGAAAACGAAAGATTACCAAAACTGGTCCTGACCAGCATCCCATGATGGTTGATCACCAAAGGCTCTATTATGGAGGACTTGGCTGGGCCAATGAAGCGGCCAAACGAGGCTATGTGGTTTTTGTTCCGGATGCCTTCCCATTTGCAAGCAGAAGGGTGAGGTTGATGGATGTGCCGGAGCGCTTAAGGCAGGGATTGACAGACTCGAACCCTGACTTGCCTGAAAATGCCAAGGCCTATAACGAGTGGGCGAAAGGCCAGGCAGACACCATGGCCAAATCACTTTTCAGTGCGGGAACTACTTGGCCGGGAGTGTTTTTTGCAGAGGATCAAAAGGCCCTAGATCTCCTTTCTAGTAGGGAAGATGTGGATGCCGACCGGATTGGATGTGGTGGACTTTCAGGAGGAGGGATGCGGACTGTTTTTATGGGAGGACTGGATCCCAGGATCAAGTGCGCGGTCTGTGTGGGGTTCATGACTACCTGGAAAGATATGGTTTTACACAAATCTTTTACACATACGTGGATGGCGTTTGTACCCGTCCTGCCCAAGGAGATGGATTTCCCTGAAATCTTGGGATTAAGGGTTCCCCTGCCAACGATGGTAATCAATTCAAACGAAGACGGACTGTATACCTTGAGTGAGATGAAGGAAGCAGAGAGAATATTGGCTGAGGTATATGAAAAAGCCAACGCCAAAGAAAACTACAGATGTGATTTTTTTCCAGGAGGGCATCAATTTGACAAGGAAATGCAAACTGCGGCCTTTGACTGGTTTGATCAGTGGTTGAAATCATAAGGTTGCTTGGTACCAAATTCCGATATAAAATAAACAGTTCAATTTGTAAGCAATAAAACATTAAACCCATCTATGAAAGAAAATACATTGCTAAAAAAGTTTGTGCTAGCTGTAAGCTTAATAGGTCCAGGTCTTTTCCTGATCGGCTATAATATTGGAACAGGCAGCATCACCACCATGGCCAAAGTGGGGGCGGAATATGGGATGATGTTGACTTGGGCTCTGGCTCTTTCCTGTATCTTTACCTACTTCCTGATGGTTGCGTATGGAAAGACAACTTTGGTGACGGGCAATACGGCGCTTTTCAATATCAAGCATAAAATAAAATACGGCGCGGTACTCGCCATATACATTATCATTGCGCTAGTCATCGGTGAAATTATGGCCTTAATGGGTATTTTTGGAATCATCGCTGATTTGATTCAGGAAGGTTCTAGGTTACTGCTGGGAGGAGAAGGGTTTAGTACGCTAGGTATTACCGCCGTCTTGGTCACGCTGCTCTACTTATTGTTTTGGTTCGGCAGTTATCAGGTATTCGAGAAAGTGCTGATATTTTTTGTAGTCCTCATGGTATGTTCTTTCGTTGTTGTTTTTTTTCTGGTGAATCCAAGTATGTCCACCATTGTTGGTGGGCTTGCCCCTTCCATTCCCAATGAACCTGGGGTGCTTCAACTTATCGCTGCCATTGCGGGCACTACCTGTTCGGCAGCTGTATTTATTATTCGAAGTACAGTGGTAGTCGAAAAGGGCTGGAAGATCCAAAACCTCGAAAATGAAAAAAAAGACGCCATGGTTTCTGCTACCTTGATGTTTGTATTGAGCGTCATTATCATGGCAGTTGCCGCAGGAACACTCCATGTCATGGGTCTGAAGTTAGATAATACGGTTGAGATGATTTCCCTCTTTGAGCCATTGGGAGGCAAAGTCGCTGCCTTTATTCTGATACTTGGTATTGTGGGTGCAGGGATATCCACGGTTTTCCCCATCATTCTTATAGCTCCCTGGCTGATCAGCGATTACACGGGGCAGAAAAGAGATATCAAATCACCCATGTACCGAATATTGGGGTTTATAGGGATCATCTTTGGTTTTGGGATGCAGTTTATGGAGACAAGACCTCCTTTATTGATGGTTTTTTCTCAGGCGTTTCAGGCATTTATCCTACCGGCAGTTGCCATTCCTGTATTTCTTCTGATTAATAATAAATTACTAATGAAGCAGCATGTGGCAGGTATGAAGGAAAACATCGGCCTTGTAGCAGTAATTCTTTTCAGCCTACTGACTGCTTATTTTGCCGTAGCGGAATTTCTGTAAAGTATGCCCTCTACCGTTTATCAGACAGCAGGTTTATTAGTTGTTTAAAATGTGTATATAGTACTGAAAAATGGGCGTGGAAAAAAATATTGTTTATCTATTTTGGCTGAACGCACGAAATCGCGCTTGCCGCAGGTGATACCAAGGGATATTTGCGACTAGGAGCGATTATCACGATTAAATAATGGGACGAATTATCCTGACCCTCAATAAGGGACAAGATATGGCCATAAAAAAATAATTTGTAGAGATATGAAGAAAAACAGACGGGATTTTTTGAAAAATGCAGGGGTGTTGGGCTTTGCTGCTGCGGGAATGGGTGGCCTTGAAGGGTGTGCCTCCAAGGAAGCGGAAAATACGGTACCCGCCTTGAAGGAATGGACTTCCGATCCGGAATGGCTGAAAGTGAAATATGGCGCTTGGAGCGGACCTGGGGTTCCAGTCGGTCCTGGCCCGATGGATGATGTGTTGGTCAAAGACTATGCTCCTAGGTCTTCCGTAATCGCTCCTGAAACCTTCATTCCAAAAGCCAAATTTCCCGTCATCGATATACACCTGCATCACTATCCCGGCCAGGTAGAAGGAACACGCCCAAAGGAGGCCTTAGCCGAATGGGTAAAAACCATGGATGAGGTAGGAATCGAGAAGTCAGTAATTCTTACAGTCGCTACGGGGTCGCAGTTTGACATGATGGTGGATTTCTACCTGAACTCCCACCCGGACAGGTTCCAACTCTTTTGCGGTATAGAAAAGAAAGATATCGATAAGCCGGATTTTCCGGAGAGGGCGGTAAAGGAACTAGAACGTTGCTATGGGTTAGGTGCCCGCGGTGTAGGTGAAGTGACCGATAAGGGCTACGGTATCACGGGAGATCCCAGGCTGGCACCCAATGAACGGATGCATATAGACGATGTCCGTTTGGATCCCTTTTGGCGCAAATGCGCGGAATTGCGGATTCCGGTAAATCTTCACCTGGCCGATCATCCTTCCTCATGGCAGCCGCCTGATGTATTTCAGGAACGAACCCCCATTTTCCAGCAATTCAACCAATTTGGTAGCGAGGGAGTGCCCTATGACAAACTGCTGGAATACCTCCCAAGGTTGCTTGCCAAGCATCGGGATACCACATTTATTGCCTGCCATTTGGCAAACTTAGGAAATGACTTGCAACGGCTAGGAAAGCTACTAGATGCCCATCCCAATTTTTTTCTGGACATCTCTGCGCGTGACTACGAAGTAGGTAGACAACCCAGGGCTGCCGCCAAATTCCTTGCCCGATATAGTGACCGGGTGTTGTTCGGTACCGATATGGGGATGGATAAGGGCATGTACCAGGCATGGTGGAGGCTGTTAGAAAGCGCCGATGAACACATGCCGGGAAGGTCTTGGTGGAGATATTATGGCCTGGAACTCCCAGAAGATGTATTGCTGAAATTGTATCGGGAAAATGCACTGAAACTATTGAATTGGTCATGAATCTACTCCGCTTTAGCGCCAATGTCAAGATGAAAGCAAGCCTCTCATGCATTCAGCTGCTATATTCCCTTTTCACAAAAAAAACGGTGCTAGTAGTCGGCGTTTTGGTGGCTTTTTTACCTGCTTATTCGAATGCACTGAATAGTTCTAATCCATCAGCGACGTTTTATCCAGTGGATTCGCTTCCGCATGTCATAACCGCTCAATCGTCTGATCTGCTAGGTGCTTCCCTCAAGCGACAGGCCATGCTTAACTATGCCACCCACCAACTCCCCGATAACATGGCGGACTGGATGATACAGCGGGAAGCCCTTGTAGAAAAAATCATGCTGCATGGAGGCATAAAACGGCACATTGATCTATCGCTGGATATGCGGGAAACCCGCTCAACGGTCATGGAAGGATACACCGTAAAAAACATTTACTTTCAGACGTTACCTGGCGTTTACGCTACGGCAAACCTGTATGTTCCCGATGGTAAAGGTCCCTTTCCTGCCGTGGTAAGCATGCACGGACACTGGCGGGAAGGCAAAATCGCGGAGAGTGTACAGGCACTGGGACATACCTTGGCAAAAAACGGCTATGTCAGCTTGGTCATCGATGCCTTTGGATCCGGCGAAAGAACCACCATTCATGGCGATTTTGAATACCACGGTGCCAATCTGGGCGCCTCCCTGATGAATATTGGTGAAACGCTCTTAGGCGTACAGGTGGCGGATAACATGCGGGCTGTGGATTTACTTGTATCCCTTCCCTATGTAGATGAAGAAAACATAGGCGCTACAGGCGCAAGTGGCGGGGGAAATCAGACCATGTGGTTTGCCGCTTTGGATGATCGGGTCAAAGCCGCTGTGCCCATTGTTAGCGTCGGGACATTTGAATCCGCCGTGATGGGCTCCAACTGCGTATGTGAGTTGTTGCCTGGGGGGTTGACATTTACGGAATCCGCTGGTGTGCTTGCCCTTTATGCCCCTAGGGCGCTGAAGATGTGCAACCACGACCAAGACAGCAACCCAACCTTTTTCCCATCGGAAATGCGGCGAAGCTTCCACAATGTGCAGCCGGTGTTTAAACTTCACGGCGTTGAGAAAAATGTGGCCTATGCCGTTTTTGACCTTACCCATGGGTATTGGAAGGAAGACCGGGAAGCAATGCTGGGCTGGTTTGACCTGCATCTTAAAGGTGTCGGTACCGGTGAGTCCCGAGCAGAAAAGCCCTTTAACCTCTTGCCTATGGAGGATTTATTGGTTTTTCCGATCGGTAAGCGAAGTCCGTTGATTCTCCCTATTGAGGAGTATAGCAGAAGGCAGGGAAGTCTTTTGAGAAAGCAGTTTTTGGATAAAAAGTCATTTTCCATTGAATCACTTAGGAAGGACCTAAAGGAAGTGTTAGGAATAACCGGAAGTATGGAAATAAAGGAAGTATCTTCCTTTTCTCCGAAGTCAGGGTGGGACCGTGTGGCACTGCATACACAAGAAGGCACACTTATTCCGCTTATGCATGCGGCTCCAACACATCCTGATAACGGCTATAGTATTATCGCCTACGCGGGCGGAAAATCGGACATTCCGGACAATTTGATTGCGGAAATAAAAAGTAGGGGTGAAGGGATTGTGGTTGTGGAGCTCTCAGGAACCGGTGAAGCGGCATCCACCGTAGACGCGGCATCCACTAATTTGGCGCAGTTTCACACCTTATCCCGAGCGAGACTGTGGCTGGGAAAGACCATGATTGGCGAATGGGTAAGGGAGTTGGACCTAGTCTCCCGTTATATTCAACAAAACTACCAGCCTTCATCCATAAAATTTGACGGAAATAAGGAAGCAGCGGTCGCTGCATTACTCTTCAGTGCAGTTGAACCAGGTGCCTTCCGGTCGGTGACACTGCGGCAGATACCTGTTTCCTATCTCTTTGATAACAGAGAAAATGTTGATTTTTTCAGTATGGGCATCCATCTTCCAGGCTTCTTAGAATGGGGAGATATTTCGTTAGTCACCGGCATCACAGCCACGGATGTTACCATAGTTGATCCGTTATCCATGTCAGGTGTACCTATTTCCAACGAAAATCTCTCCACGGTCACTACAGAATTTCAGCATATAAAGCAGCTATTGAAACAATCAGGAACCATTCAGTTCCAACGTACAGGGAACTGATCACGCATTTAAAAAAAAGAAACCAATGGAAACGTTAAATCGAAGGAAGTTTATACAGCATAGCAGCATCTTGGCCGCTGGAAGCCTTCTCTCTCCGTTAGTCGGGTATGGGAGTGTGAAGCAGGCAAAAAGAAGGCTTGCCATGGTGGGAACTGGAGGTAGAGGGATTAGTATGTGGGGGACCTCCGTTCAGGAGGCATACAATGATATTATCGAGTTTGTTGGGCTTTGTGACATCAACCCTGGAAGAGTAGCGTATGCTAAAAGTCAGATGAAAGTTACCTGCCCGGTCTATACGGATTTTGATAAGATGATCAAAGAAACAAAGCCTGATACACTTATAGTTACCACCACGGATGCCACCCATCATGAGTTCATCATTAAAGGCTTGGAGGCAGGGCTGCGGGTGATTTCAGAAAAGCCCATGACTACAGATGCGGATAAATGCGAGGCGATCTTTGAGGCCGAAAGGCGTACCGGAAATAAGGTCATAGTCACCTTTAATATGCGGTATACCCCGTATGTGGAGGAAATTTGGGAACTACTTCGAAATGGCGAAATCGGGGATATCAAGTCGGTGGACTTGAATTGGTATTTAGACACAAGTCATGGTGCAAGCTATTTCAGAAGATGGCATGGCGAGAAGAAATTTGGAGGTACGTTGCTGGTGCACAAAGCCACTCACCATTTTGATACACTGAATTACTGGATGGACTCGGAACCAGAGGAAGTATTTGCCTATGGCTCGCTGGATTTTTATGGACAGAAAAATAGCCCTATCAACAATTCCCATTGTAGACCCTGTCCGCATAAGTCCTCTTGTAATTTTTACTGGGATATTACCAAGGACAAGGGTGCAATGAACCTCTACGTGGATCATGAAAAACATGATGGCTATCTTCGGGATGGTTGTGTATTCCGTAAGGAGATTGATATCTATGATACCATGGCGGTGCAGTACCGCTATGCCAACGGCGTTCCAGTGAATTATTCCCTTACGGCATTTTCACCTTATGAAGGTTTCCGCGTGGCCATCAACGGCACCAAAGGAAGGATGGACGCGTGGATCAAATCTTCCATGCCGACGGGTGTTCCTCCTTATCAGGAAATAGTCATCACCAATCTTTTCGGAAATGTAAAAACCATTCAGGTCATCCCCCAATCCGGTGGCCATGGAGGTTCTGATCCTCGGCTTAAAGATAAAATTTTCCGTTTTCCAGACAGTCCCGATCGGTATAAGCAATCGGCAGGGTCTAGGGATGGGGCAATGTCGGCGTTGATAGGAATTGCAGCAAGAGAAAGCATCGAAACCGGCAAAATCGTCAAAATCGCAGACTTGACTTCCCTGAAGCCTATGGCTAAAAAAGCATAGCCGGGAATCCTCAATGGATTGAAAATCGTAATCGCTTATTCATTGTTTAAGCATCCACATATAGCAGGTAATTCACCCAAGTTGAAGGGCATAATTACCTATTCAGGTACAAGCGGTAGAAGTTTTGACACTATTTTATCTGTAAATACATCCTCCACCCTTGGGAAGGAAAGCGGGAGTATTACTCCTGCTTTTCCACAATCCTTGGATTAAGTTTCACCTGACGCCTGTCCGCATTTTTGCGCATGCGCATGTTGATGATTTCTGTGCTCAATGAGAAGAAGACGGCAAAATAAATGTACCCCTTCGGTACCTCTACGTGGAATCCTTCAACAAGCAGCATAAAACCAATCAATATCAAAAATGAGAGTGCAAGGATTTGTAGGGTCGGATGTTTGTTGACAAAGCGGCTGATGCTGCCGGCAAAAGCCATCATGATGCCCATGGCCAAGACGACCGCGATAATCATGAGGATGATCTCATCGACCAATCCCACCGCGGTAAGAATACTGTCAAAGGAGAAAATGATATCCAATAGGATAATCTGAAAGATAACCCCCGAGATCTGATTTGCCGAATTTGGTTTTACCTCTTCCGCCTTTCCTTCCATTTTGTGGTGAATCTCCATGGTTGATTTGAACAACAGGAATAATCCACCGAACGCCAGAATAAGGTCTTTGCCACTGAGAGAAAAGTCGAATACGGTGATTAACGGTTGGGTAAATTGAATTATCCATGAAATACCCATCAACAGCCCCACGCGAAATAACAGCGCAAAACCGAGGCCTAGATTTCTGGCTTTTGCTTGTTGATCATGAGGTAGCTTATTGGAAATGATGGAGATAAAGATAATGTTGTCGACTCCGAGGATAATCTCTAAGAACGTAAGTGTTAAAAGCGCAATCCAAGTTTCTGTTTGAAGAAATAATTCCATAGTTTGTTTAAATTGAATAGGTTAGATATAAGGTAAAAGGAATAGGTGAAAGTAGGGAGGGAGAAAAGTTTCTCCCTCCCATAGGTTTATTCAATTTCAAAGATAGCACAGGTAGGTATAAGAAGGTTGCCTTTCAGACAAAGGTAGTCTTCCGTTACCGCCCAGATCGTAGTTTCGACTTGATACCTGTTGTGCAATGCATCCTGAAAATGGATCTTTACTTTACCATGCTCTAGGTTGCCTAGCATCAAGGCACGGCCAAAATCCTGACTGCGCCGGATAATCGCAGCAGCATCGGTGAGTGCTTCTTCTCTTATAAAACGAAGTTGAGCAATGGCCTCTTTTTGGATTAACTTCGTGCTATTCATCCTACCAGTTGGGCTTTTGAGACCTGATTTACGGAAGCCTTTATTAGTTCTTCCCATTTTTTTATCAGCACGGCTTCCCCGACTAGGTCAGAATAGCGTTCACCGTCATAGAATTCTAACGTATAGGCTATCCTATCTTGATAGTCAATGAGTTTGAGGTCCAGCCGATCCAATTCCTTTCGGCTTTTTTTTCCGTCAGCCACTTGATGGGAGACTTCTGAAACTGAAGCCCTTCTTACCTCCTGTAGATGAATACAAGAGTAGGTACCGGCTTGGACATCTGAGGAGTACACAACGACAGCCCTCTCTCGGTCAATACCGATAAAGTACTGATTTCTCCAACTGTCTTGGTCATGAAGATGCAGGCCCTGAGAGGCCACATAACTATTTCGGACAGAAAGTGCTTTGCGAGCGATAAGTTTGATTTTGCGTGCGTGCACGTAAAAAGGCAGGGCAAAGGCGGCAATTAATAGTCCTGCAAAGGAAAACGAAATTAAATCGATATCAAACATGGATGTAGAAGCGATGTCTCCGAACATGATTGAACATGCCCAGAAGTGTGTAGTAAGTAGTTTAAGGTAATCACCTTCGGAACCCAAAAGCGGATCAGAAGGCGTATTAGCGGATACTGCTTACCAGAAAAAGTGGGTAGGAAACTTGATTTCCCGAATACCGAAAACCAACAATACCAGATGGCAGCGTTGGTAAACCATTGCCAAACGGGTACTTATATAAAAAAAATAATTCGTAAACGCGTTAGCTACGAAACTCGAGCCTTCGCTCAAGGATTTGGGAATAGAAATAAGTAGCCGTTCGCTTTGAAAGATGACAAGAGTGGTATCTCCGGCATCCGTAAGGAAAGTACCCTGAAGAGAAAGCTCGTCTGATTTCGTCGCCTCGCCAAAATCATCGTGGGAGGACAACAAGGGAAAAAGCATTGCCTGAGCCACCAATATGGTGGCCATTGCAAATCCCAAAAGCCGTTTTGATGTGTTGGTCATATCTCTAAATCCCGACAAATATAGAGGGATTTTTCATCATTCCAAGCGGTCAAATCTGATGCCAACTATTTTTGAATCTAGACCGATATTTTGCAAAGACGATATCAATCCACCCGAAAAAAGAACCTTTCCCAAAAAGTTGACATACGAAAATATGTGCTGATTGCCAGATCTTTATTGACTTAAACGTATTGTTTCGTATATTGAAGTGTTTTCACTTCGCTTTATGCTATGAACACATGTTTGGTTTTTAGTTTTCTGACTGTCGGGTGTGTCAGTGCAACGTCTCCTGAGGAAGTTTTTGAGGCTACGAAAGAAAAATTCTTCCAAGTGGAAGAAGTCAGCTTTACCCATAAAATGTTATGGGAAAACCCGAACTTAGGAGAGGTAGATACCATCTTCAAAGAGCTTATTTTACAAAAAAATCAAAATAGACATTTTCAGTACAATTACATTGGGAAAAGAGAAATATCTGAAATAGCGTACGTGGATGATGTATTACTCTTTATCAACCATAAGGATAGTACACTGACATATTATTCAGAGCAAACTGATTGGGACTACATAAACCTTGCCTCAGCAAACGGGCATATCGACTTTTCGCCTGTCAATCTTCTTAAAAAGGAACCCTGGATTTACAAGCAGGACACCGCAATTAATCAGAAGGTATATTTAGACTTTTTTCGGGTCGATATGGATACCACGATAAATGATAAGAAAATTTACCTAGAAAATCACCTATTTATCAATCCAGCTTCTCTTCTAGTGGAACGTTACTCAAGGAGGTTGTACCACAATGGACGGAGGTCACAACTTATCGAAAATGAATTTAAAGATTATAACCTCGGCGCTATCAGTAAACGCATTCAAGCAGTAGCGCCCGAGGGATACTTATCCGTGGTGCCGGGTGACAAAAGGGTCACACCTCCCAAGTTGCTTGCCGTTGGTGAATCAGCACCTGATTTTGAACTTCTGGATCTAGAGGGAAATAGTGTCCGGCTTTCTAGCTTGAGGGGAAATAGGGTGTTGCTGGATTTCTCGATGATCAATTGCGGCTGGTGCAAAATAGCGTTAGAGAAATTCAATAAACCGGATTTTGAATTTGCCGACGACATCGTGCCCTTTTACGTCAATCCGGTGGACACCAAAGAAAAAATGGAGAAGTACCGTTCGAGGACTGAAATTCCTTTTACAATACTTGTCGACGCAAAGGAGGTTGGAGAGGCCTATGGCGTGCGCGGATACCCAACCTTTTACTTAATTGATGATAAAGGTTCAATCGAAGAGGTGTTTGAAGGGTTTGATGATACGTTGGTAGATCGAATAAAACGGGTGAACGATTGATTCGTTGATCTAAAATGACGTTTTTTGAAGTCATGTACTAGAAACTCCTCTTTCATTGGTAACAAGCCAAATTGCGAGCAAGGGAAAGCAAACTAAGACTATTTTCAAATAATTTCATCACTCCATAGCCGTTCGAGGAACTGCTTCCATGGCATAATAAAAATTTCCCCGATTCTTCGTTCCATTGGATCATCGCTAACAACAATACGCTTTTTCACCGTATATTCTTCCGAAAAGCTCTTTAATCCCTTTAAATGATGGGGTTGAACATTGGTAGTCCCCTTGATCTCAACAGCCACCTCATGATCACCAAGGATAAAATCCACTTCTATCTGCGAAGTCGTCCGCCAATACGAGATAGCATAGTCCTTTTCGGAATATTTGCTGTGCGCATATATTTCTTGGTAGATGAAATGCTCAAACGCATACCCAAATGACTCGCTTCTTGCTTCAATTTTCCCCCTTTTTAGAAGCTTGTTTGTAATGCCAATATCAAAATAATAAAACTTGGGCGTCAGTATAACCCTTCGCTTTGGTTTTTTTTGAAATGAAGGAACAAAACGTCCCAATAATGTACCTTCTAAAATTTGAAAATATTCCTTAACGGTGTTATGGCTTACCCCACACTCAGAGGCGATATTTGAGTAATTGACCATTTCTCCATTGGAAAACGCAGCCGCCTCTAAAAATTGGGTAAAGGCATTGATATTTCTGATCTTTGCTTCGGCCATGATTTCATCCCTTAGATAGTTACCAATATAAGCCTCAATTAGTTTTTTGGGATTTTCTGCCAGATAGTGCCTTGGAAGCAATCCGTTATTTAACGCTCTCAACAAGTCAAAATCCGGAATTTCAGATTGAATCAATGGGTACAACTCGTACCTTAAAGCTCTGCCTCCTAAAAGGTTGTGCCCAGAGCGAATGATTTTTCTGGGACTTGATCCACTCAAGATGAATTTTATCGAATGATTTACAATCAGCCAATGAATTTCATCAAGCAATTCAGGGATTTTTTGAATCTCATCAACTACGACAACCAGCTTACGGTCCCTTGCCAAAATTACTTGGCGAAATTGCTGTGGCTCGGATTTATATCTTAAATAGGTGTCTGACAACAATAGATCAAACCATAGCGCATCCGGAAATAGACTTTTTAATAAAGTACTCTTACCTGTCTGACGAGCCCCCCAGAGGAATAGACTTTCATCTCCGGAACCTTCCAATACTTGCTTTCTAAGAAACATAATTGCAAATATACTTACAAATATCATGATAATTGTAAGTTATACTTACAATTATCATGATATTTGGCAATAAAAAAATTAAGCCGCTTTTTACAAATTTATTTATAAACCATTACAAGATACAACTTCGACAGATAGAACGAAGACGTAGTGGATTCAACGAATAAGGAAAATCCATTTCTTTGAAATGCTATACATCCTTCCTAGTTAATTTTATTCCAACAAAGGCCAACTCCAAAAAACGAATTTCTTTTTGAACATTATCTTTACAGGCCTATCTTTGATGGACAAAATACCAAAAAAACAATATGTTTGAAGGCCCCAATTATCCCCAACCACTTGATGAATCACTTTTCGAAGCATGGCTGGAGAGGGGGCGTTCCAGCAAAATACCCTATGCTTATCTTGTGGTTATCTGGGATGAACTGGAGACAACTTATGTTCCCGTTTTTGTCGAGCTACGAAGCGAACTGCAGACCTATCCCCGCTACGGTCAGGCACCCGACCATCAGCTTTTGGTAGCAGCCTATGATTTGTATTCGGAGACGAGGGTGATTTAACGGGATCAGATAGCATCGATTTCCTGCAGGCTATAGGACGTTTGCGGCTAAAAAATACAGCCACATGATGTTATATCAATTACCCAATCCAATTTGCTGTGTCTCCAAAGATTCCAATTTTGTGGCCACTTTTTTAATCTGTCCCCGTTCCACAGGAGGGTGTGCCGTTGAAGGGATTTTTGACAAAGCGGTACTCGATTTCGTTTCGGATGATTTGCTCGTGGTAAGTTAGGTTGAAAAGAATAGTTACTTCTTTTGCAACGGTTTATTATCGTTCTGGAATGAACTGTAGCAAAAATACCTGTAAGGACCTACCTCCCCTTCCCTTACTCTAGCCAGTCCCACCGATCCGCCCAGTCCATCAAAAAATCCTCTTGAAAGCGGAAGACAGTACGTGCGCCCTGATGCCCGTCTGCAAAGTCAGCTTCGTCCGACCGGTCACTCCACCAGTTACTGAGCCCCTTAATGTCTCCTTCCCGGTGTTCCCCAGGCCAAGGATCGGTGGAGACAAAGGCCCCTTCCTGCCCGTCAAGCTCGGGTATCTGACTACTTATCCGGTAGGCCCAATCACCTGCAGATTTGGTAACAAAACGAACGGCATAGCGCCCACCGCCTTTGTAGTAGCCTTCAAATTGCTGATTGGCGATTTCCATCACAAAGCAGGATGAGTCAGGATGTATGTTGACCTCCTTCCCTTTAAACTCCCACTCCATCAACGAGAACGTTGGAACGGTGTCTTTCAGGGAAGTATTGGAGGTGAATAGACGTCTGGAAGAATGGTTTATGCGCTCAAAACTGCCGCCCCAGCTTTCGCTTCGTGGATTATAAGGATCGCCATGAAGCAGGTAAGCCACCGATGGCGTATCCCCCATTTTGATGCGTCCCCCATAATAGTTGACAAAATCCCCGGCCATGGCACCCTTACCTTTTATATAGGCTTCATAAAAATGGGTGACATTGGTAGCCTTGTCCGTATTATCATCTACAAACAAGCCCCTGTAGGTGGCATTTGCCTCTATCATCCACAGCTTCGGGAAATTAGCGGCGATATACTGGTATGCGTCTGCAGACCATTTTTTGTTGGGCCCGCCAATCCAGTACACCCGAAGTTTATCCGTGATATCCGGCGCGTCATGCAGCGCTTGAGCCACATCTTCCAGCCCTCCCCATACAAGTACCCATAGGGGTTGATCAAGCTCCTTTTTAGCGCATTGGATGATCCAAGAAGATCCTTCCGTAGGCGTTGTCCAGCCTTTTAAAGGTGCTCGGCCAATGGCGCCTTGTTTGGTGACAGCTCGCAGGTCATCTGGAAGTGGGAAGCCGCGGCTTTTGCTGGCTAGTTTTGAAAAGTCTTCTTCGTACAAATCCAAGATATGCAGTATATCTGATTTTCTTCCCGGTCCAAAGGGGGAGGCAATAAGTCCCTCTGTCTGGAACCTGTCGGCATACATCAGGTAGTGGATCAGCGACTGAAAGTCGTCATCGTCCGTGCCGCCAATATCTGAACTGACAATCACCCTAGGCTTCTGCTGCGCGTTCACAGGCATAATATGGAGGGCGATCAAGTATAACAACAATAACGATATGTGGGTTATTTGCACGATTAGATTGCGTTAGTAGTACATATAAGCCATCTAGTTGCTAAGGTTAAATACCGTGGGTCAACGCTCGATCATTCCCTAACATGCAGCTCATTTTATGTTGCTTGTGATGCGAAGTTAGTATAAAACTTGATTTTTGTCTTCTTAAGTTTGACGTCTACCGTTTCGGGCTGTTCTTTCATTTCTCCGTCGATGTGGAAATCAGCGTGATGGAGGTTTTCAACAACGGCGGTGTCTGTTTTAAACGTGTGGACAAAATCCAGGTCTGAAAAGTCTTCTCGTATAAACGCCATGGTCAGCGCCATCCATTCTTTCAGGTTGTCAGGATTTAGCGCAATGATTTCAAAGGTACCATCATCCAGTCTTCCTCCGGGGTTGATTTTGGCTCCGGTGCCATATCGATCTCCATTGGCAATGACCAACATTTTGGCATTTATGTTTTTCTTTTCTCCGTTTACCTTTATCCCGAAGCTGTATCTGTTGTTTTCAAAAGCCTGCGCAAGAGAGCTTTTAAAATAGCTTCCCATACCTCGTTCATCACTAGCTTCAAACTTTTTAATCAAACCCGCATTGAAACCAAAATCGCAAACGTGCAGACAAGTCTCGCCGTTTACATCAAGAACATCCATCATGATCGTTTCTCCATGCTCTAGCGCTTTTACGCTATCCTCCCAATTTTGTATCCCAAGGCAGGAACTAAGGCCGTTAGCAGATCCAAATGGGATAGGCAGGATGGGAGGAGCATGCTTCTGATTCTCGAGCTCGGAAGCGACCAGTTTGATAGTCCCATCTCCACCTCCCACGATAATGAGCTCGTAGTCGCTGCCTTCTATGAGCTCTCTTATCTTGGGGCCGTCGGCTTCCCCTGTGGTGTTCCATACGGAGACCCTAAAACCGGAGGCGTTTAGGACAATATTTTGCACCAGTTCCGCTTGGTTTTCCAAGTTTCCGGAAGCTGGGTTTACAATTAATAATGCGTGTTTGCCCATAAATGAAGTGCGGTCTAGGTTATTCAGCATCTATCAAATGCTGTTCCCGACAGGTGGCGCGTCGGAAAATGATCAAAGAAAATTTTTTGCATGGGCGATTGCTTCTGAAGAATGCTGCACCCAAGCTACGGGAATGTCTGGATTGTACTGGTTCAGTTGGTTTTCCCGTTCTTCGTCTACTTTCCGGATTCTGCGGATATACACAGCCTTT
>WGNT01000072.1 GCA_016124425.1 Cytophagales bacterium | reverse complement strand
TAGGTGTTATATTATTTAGGGTTAATATAAGTACGTTGTTAAAAGTAAAACTTGTTAAATCTGATAAGTTTGGATCACAATTAAATCTTTCTACTTTAATTGTCCCTGTTGGAGCCATAGATGAAGATGACGCTTGAACATTATTCCAAATCACGTCAATACTGGTAAAAATTCCGATTGGTCCGATAACCTCAGTACCTCCAGTATAAGGGAAAATGCCATTTGTAACTGTCCATTTTACTTGACATAAACCCGACAAAGGCTGCGCTGTTGTATATGTTTCTTGAACCCCAGGACAAACTAGTTTAGATCCTGTAATATTTAATTGGGCATAACTATAAAAAGAATAAATTGCCAAGAGAAAGGTAACGATAAAATTTTTCATATTTTCATAAATTAAGGTTAACAAAAATTCCAGAATAGGGTTGAAAGTTGAACTTCGAAGTTTTTTGAGTATATCCTCCCCAAGAGCCTTCCATAATATTATTTGGGTCTCCAACCGGCGCAAAAATCGAGGTCGATTTCATCTTTTCTTTGATAAAAACATTCTCAAAATGCGTTTCAAACGAAATACTTAATTTTGAAAATGGGCTATAGGAAAATCCGATTAGCGGCAATATGCCAATAGTATGAGGTTTTGATAAATTAGTTGTTTCCACTAATACCTCTCCCCATGTAGAACTAGGAGAAACAAAATCTCTTATAATTTTTTCATTTTTCCATCCGGATTCGAAATCTAATCCATAGTAGTATCCGAATTTATTATTGATAGCCGCACCCCATTCGTAGCCGAGTGCCACGGATAATTGAACGGAAATTGTTTGAACTATTTCGTCCAGACGCTTGAGTTCATTATACCGGGACATTCCTCTAATTCTACCCCTAATAGCTTGACCCCCTTTTGTCCGTTTCCGCACCATCAGCTCCAATGGGGTAATCGTATTTTGGTCAAAAAGCCCATCCAACATAAATTGGGTGTTGATACCTACACTGTATCCGCTGCTTCCCGTGATATCAGGAGGCCTCTCAGAACGAGGTTGCTCCTGCCCAAAACTGGAAACGATACTGAGCCCCATAAAAATAAGGACTGATAAAAATTTTTTCATTTAAATAATTTTTGGAAAATTAATCTTTTTTTTACAAATACAAATATGTTTTTATATAATTATTTTTATATAATTTTTCATCCGATTAAAATTGAATTAATTCTTTAAATGCAGCAATAAATTATTCTTTTACAAGAATTTATAAATTTCTCAACCTAATAAATGGTATTGACGGTAGATGTCCTGTGCTCGGTGTATAATACCTTCGAAGGAAACATTATTTGGAGCAGATTTAATAATTGATACGTTTTTATTTATGCCTTTGGATGGATGGTAGCTTTGAACAATTGCCACATGCGGTAAGATAAATACTGGAGTACGTTTTTTTAGGTTAGACGTAAACAGGCTGATTGATCTTAAGTAGTTTGCTGTATTTGCCTCGGGTTTAGAACCGGTAGTTTAAGAAAATACCCGTGTAAGGTCGAAAACGAATTCCCCGTTCGTTAATGGATTCCTCCGACCCGGTCTGAATTTGATAGTCCTCATTACTTTCCATCGGTTTGGTAGAGTATTCCTCCCCGGATTTGGTCCATGCCATATAATTCGCCAACCGGAATTCTGTACTCAAAAGCAGCCTTTTGGAAAGCGAGATCCGTATACCGACCAATGGGGATAGCGCAATTCTATCGGTATGCAGGTAACTGTGTGTTTTCTCCCAAAATGTAATCGGATCCGCCTCGGGGTCATAGCCATCTCTGGTATTGGTTTCGAAGCTGCGATTCTGACTGCCCTCCAGCTCCACCCCATAATAGCCAACCCATCGTTGATTAATGGGCTTTAGCCACTCGTAACCCAGTGAAACACCGTATATACTATTTTGGCTTAAGTCGACTATTGTGATACCCGCACTTCTCAACCGCTGTAAATCTCCATACACCCTAAACCGAAGCATTTGGCCTTGTTGCTTCATTCGTTTGCGGATAAGCAACTCAATAGGGGCTCTTACGGAGGGATCAAAAAGACGGTCAATGGCAAAATAGGTATTAACGCCCAACTCAAACCTACCCATTGGTGCAGAATCTGATTCCAAAGGTAATTGCCTAGCGTTGGTTTGGGGAAATCCAACGGAGGAGATCAGAAAATAACAGAAAAACGCAGTTAAACTTATTCTCATATAGATTTGAAATCGAAAGATTATTAAAAGGGTTACGAACAAATTCGCAACCCCTTAAACCTTTAACCTTAATTAATTAAAATCTGTCTTTTAACAACGCCATCGGGATGTTCAATATGAACGAAATACCGTCCAGGCTTCAGGCCGCTTACATCCATTTCTTGATTTATCTCTTTTGATTTTATAGATTTCATCAAATATCCACCGGTATCATAAATTTTTATCTCATAATCCAAATTAATGAAACTAAGCTCAGAATTTTTTGTGCTGACTTGCTCCATAGAGTTATCATCAAGGTTCGCCACATTTCTCTCTACAGGTGTCTCTACCAATTCGATACGGATAAAGTCATCAGCAGGATTTGGATTTATGTTTACTGCAAAATAATAACAGCTAGTTACAAAAGGATATACCCAGCGCCAGCCACCGTATCCGCATGCGTTCTGAGCCCTTACCCTAAACGTGTAATATCCATCCGAATCAAAGTTGCAAATAAGGACTTGGTTTTTGTTTCCAACTGAGTAACAACCTGTAATAGGAGGTATCCAATCATAATAGGTGATATTACTTTCAGAATTACCTGCGACATAATTATTATAAAAAGCGTTAAAATAAGTAGATTCGTTTGTACATATGGGGGTGTAATTTGGTTGAACAAGCAAAATACTACTATTGTCCGTTGGTACACCTACCCACATTTGCCTTTCGATTTGAAAAGAACCACAAGTTGTATTGATTGTAAATGTGATTTTACCCAGACCACTAGTGCTGAAATTATTTAATGCCCTTATACTTGTGCTGATGTTCCACTTCCAGTTAAAGACCCTCCAAAAAGACTTGTCGGACTTACAGCCCAGGTAGCGGTAGCGCCTGCTGGTAGGTTCTGGATCGTGAACGAAGAATTTGTAGTGCATAGTAAATCAACTCCGGAGACCGTAGGTGGGTTGGAGGGATTAAAAAGGCCCAGTGTTATAGTGCTGCTCAAAACTGCGGTTTGGGTGGAACAAAGATTTGCCCGAACCGTGACATCTCCTGCTGCCGACCCGTTGGGAGTTAATGTGATCGAATTGGTGGTGCTGGTACCTCCCCAACCACTGGGTTTAGTCCACGTATAGCTTGTGGCACCGGGCACCGGCGTCACTGTTACTGTTATTGGTGTCGTATTTCCGCAAACAACAGAAGCGGGAGGAGGTGCGGAAAAGGACAGCGTGGGTAAAGGCCTAGAGATTGTAATCTCTCTCCAATTACTGGTATAACCGCTTCCGCAATTACTAAAAGCACGCACCCTTATCTTAGCATTGTTTCCATTACAGGCATGTGGTGTCGCCGCAATTGAGTTGCTTTGTCCAGTAATGGGAGTGGTGCCATCACTGGTTATAGTCCCTATTTTCCAGCAAGTTGGTAGAACCCATTGGTAGTTTGTCGCAAACCTTTCTCCAGGATCGGGGCTGTTTGGTCCTGTATTAGGGAAACGAACCTTCTGAATGGAATAACTTATATCTCCAGTAATACCCTGATTAACAGAAGTTTGACCACTAATAATTCCTGGAGTGACATTATTCAAAGTTTTAATTATTATATTTCCATAGGTATGACTTATAGGATCACCTGTAACATTTGTTGTACAACCTACCCTTTCAACTATTAGGGTACCAGTTGGGGCAGAAGAATTCGACGTTGCGTATACATTATTCCATATTACCTCCACATTCTGCATCTCAAACCCTTCTATAGAAAAACTGTTATTAGCGGCAAAAACTCCGTTTGTAACCGTCCATCTATAAGTACACGCTGGAGATAATGATAAAGGAGTTTGATATAGAATAGATTCTCCTGGACAAACATCTACTCTGTCCCCTGAAATAACGAGTTGAGAAAAAGCCCGGTGCGACAACATCAAAAAAAATAAAATTAGAGATAATTTTAGCGGTTTCATTTTTTTATAGTTTAAGGTGGATAAAAATATTTGCAAGTGGCATAAGACTGAAGTCAAATTGGTAATTATTAATTATGGTGTAAGAACCAGAAAAAAAATCGGATGGGGCATCAGATGTGGAGTGAAACCAATAATTGTTTCTCTTATTCTGCCTATATGCAAATTTAAGCCTAAGCTCCGCAGAGGCATACAGACTTCTGGTTAGATGATAAGTTACGCCTACTAACGGTTTAATACTGTACGTTTGCTCCCTTATTTTATCATTAAGAACTGAATTCAGGTCGCCAATCGGTGTGTCAAAAGTCTTTCTCCTTAGAGTTTTCTTTTCATTTCCAATTACAGCTTCTACATCAACCCCATAATAAAATCCAAATTTCTTCCCCAGACTTTCATGCCACTCATAGCCTATTGCTGCGTTCCAGTTTGTCTGACGGCTTTCCAATTGCTCCTCGGCATTAATGCGGTTACTATGGGTAGCCATTCCCCCTAATCTAGCCCGCATGGCTTGATCCGCTTTTGTCCGCTTCCGCACCATCAGTTCCAATGGGGTCATTGTATTTTGGTCAAAAAGCCCATCCAACATAAATTGGGTGTTGATACCTACGCTGTATCCGCTGCTTCCGGTAACATCAGGAGGCCCCTCAGAACGAGGTTGCTCCTGCCCAAAACTGGAAACCATACTGAGCCCCATAAAAATAAGGGCTGATAAAAATTTTTTCATTTAAATAATTTTTAGAAAATTAATCTTTTTTTTACAAATACAAATATGTTTTGATATAATTATTTTTATATGATTTTTCATCCGATTAAAATTGAATTAATTCTTTAAATGCAGCAATAAATTATTCTTTTACAAGAATTTGTAAATTTCTCAACCTAATAAATTTGGTATTGACGAAAGATGTCTTGTGCTCGGTGTACAGCCGACAAATGTCCCACTTCTGCTTACCTCCACACTACCGACCGATATCTTCTATTTCGACCTTGCATGGTATTATCCCTCATTTCTATTAGTTGTTTTCAGCCACTCCATGTAAAATCCCCTCCACAGCTAGTAGCCAGTTTTAACTAATTATCTAATTAATATTTGCTTACCATAATAGACAATTTATATTTATTTTGCTTATCATAATAAGCATTTTTATAGATAAATACTTTGTGAAATAAATAAAACACATTATTTTTGCTTAATCAAATAAGCAACACCATGGAATCCATCGATGAACGATTTCTGAAAAAAATAGACGCCACCTCTTTAACCTTTATCAGAAGCATAATTGACAAGATTAGCTGGGAGGCTAGGTTAATTGGCATCAAAGGTCCTAGGGGAGTTGGCAAGACTACCCTTCTCCTGCAATACATCAAGAAAAACCTACCTATAGACCACAGCACCTTATATGTGAGTTTGGACAATATCTGGTTTGCACAAAACAACCTAGTGGATTTGGTGGATGATTTTGCAAAAAGAGGCGGCAAATACCTCTTTCTGGACGAGGTACACAAGTACCCAAACTGGTCCATTGAAATTAAAAATATCTACGATGATTTCCCGGAGTTGAAAGTTGTATTCACGGGTTCCTCCATGTTGGAAATCCTAAATGCCAGAGCCGACCTCAGCCGAAGGGCGGTGATTTATTCCATGCAGGGATTGTCCTTTCGGGAGTTTTTGGCAATTACGACCGGACATGAATTTCCTATAATAAGCTTGGAAGAAATAGTAGAAAATCACGTTTCCATATCAAGAGAGGTTCTTCAAAAAGTAAAGCCCTTGGCACATTTCGGAGCTTACCTGAATTATGGGTACTTCCCATTCTTTCAGGAGGTGCCTACGCTGTACCATCAGCGGCTGGAGGAAGTGGTTAATATGACCTTAGAGATCGAACTTCCCCTGCTTCGAAGCGTGGACATCTCATACGTCCCCAAGTTGAAGCATTTATTGCATATTATTTCAGAGTCTGTACCATTTGTTCCCAATGTGACCAAGCTTGCCGAACGTATTGGTATCAATCGCAACACCTTGATAAGCTACCTCTTTTTCCTACAAGAGGCGCATTTGACCAAAAACCTCTACAAGGATATCAAAGGCATCACGCAGATGCAGAAACCGGAAAAGATCTACCTGGAAAACACCAATTTCCAGTTTGCCTTCACCCCAAAAAACGCAGACTTGGGAAACTTGCGGGAGACATTCTTTATCAACCAAGTCTCACATGACCACACGGTTGAATATGTAAAGGATGGGGATTTCAGGATTGATGGAAAGTATATCTTTGAAATAGGCGGAAAAAATAAAAGCTCCGAACAGATTCAGGGAGTCAAAAACAGTTTTATCGCCGCGGATGATATTGAATATGGAAATGCGAAGCGGATTCCTTTATGGTTGTTTGGGTTTATGTATTAGGGAAGGCTTTCCAAATCCTCCTTGATTTTGAGAAACCTTTAGCTACAAAACCAAGCTATCCTGAGTCTATGCTTCGCTAATTTTTCTGCCTACTTTCGGAAATCCTATACCGATGTATTCTGCACCGATATTAAAGTAGGGGTATTCATTAATCATTTTTATCTTTTTCATTAGTACAATAAATAAAAATTAATGAATTCGAATTCCCAATTTTACAGCCGAAATAAAAAACAAGGGTAGAAACGCACCCCAAAAATGGCGAGGGAAAAAAACGCACAAATGGATAACCAATCAAACAGCCTTTTTATTATTTGTCCTGCTGGAAGTATAGAGTCAGAAATACGAAAGCAATACAACGGAAACACGTATTTTCTTACTTCGCTTGGAGGAGTAATGAGACTGAGCGATTATTCTTTTGTAGAGGAATTTGGGGAATTTCTAAAACGCCGGGATATTAGGAGACTTACCATTGCTCAGGATATTCAATGCCGCTTTCTTCAAACGATCATACAGGGTAAGCCTGGGTATGGAACCTATGCGGAAGAGCATTTTAGAATGTTATGGATAGACCATTTTTTCGATATCAACAGTACCGATAACCTGAGGAAAAAAGCCGCAAGACTTGCCAAGTGCCACATCAATTTTCAGCTTAACTTGATAAAACAGCATAGCTTGCTGGGAACAATAATCCGGGAGCAAGGTGTTCTCCTAAGCGGCATGTTGGTTGACACAAAAGCAAATGTCACGACCAAAAAACCTATTTTACTATCATGAGTTTAGATTTATTGGTAGACAACCTTACCAATCCCGCCTTTTTATTCTTCGTCTTGGGAATTCTTGCGGTACAGATGAAAAGTGATCTGTGTATCCCTGCAAATTCATCCAAGTTTATTTCCCTTTACCTGCTTTTTTCCATCGGCTTTAAAGGCGGACAGGAACTAGCACACAGTCAGTTTAGTCTGGAAATTGTATGGGCTGTCTTTTTCGGCCTTTTTATTGCGGCCTTTATCCCCCTGTTTTCCTTTTACTTACTCAAAAGGAAGTTGAGCATAGACAATGCTGGGGCTATTGCCGCAGCTTATGGCTCAGTAAGCGCCGTGACGTTCGTGACAGCGGTCAGCTTTCTCGACATACAACAAATTCCTTTCAGTGGCCATATGGTGGCGATTATGGCCTTTATGGAAGTGCCGGCCATCGTTGTTGGCGTATTACTCGTAAAGATGCATATGCAAAGCAACGAGGGTGCACCAAAACTCCGTCACACGCTTTCACATGCACTAACAAACGGCAGTGTAGTCCTGATTCTGGGCAGCTTGATCATCGGAATTCTGGCTAGCGACGAGCAGGCCGAAGGGATCAAACCCTTTACAACGGATATCTTCAAGGGCTTTTTGGCCATCTTTCTGCTCGATATGGGAATAAGCAGCGGCAAAAAGCTCAAGGATTTTTTTCAAAATGGCTACTTTGTGACTGCCTTCGCCGTATTGATGCCATTGTTCAACGGTTGCTGGGTGGCGTTGGCCAGTCAGGCCGTAAGTGACAATCCAGGCGATCGGTTTATGTTTGCCGTCCTAGCTGCTAGTGCCTCCTACATCGCCGTGCCGGCTGCGGTTAAAATTGCGCTTCCGAACGCGAATCCCGGTATATACCTTCCTATGGCCTTGGCAATCACCTTCCCGGTGAATATTACCTTGGGCCTCCCAATCTACTACGCGCTGTCAGCTATGATGTAGCTCCAGACTTCTTGTTGAAAAAAAGGGAAGCCATGTAAAGATTAGGGAAAAATCGCTATTTTAGCCACTTAGACAGGCTCCGGTGATGATTCTGAAAACAATCTTTCTTTGTAGTTTATTGATTTGGCCAGCAAGATTGGTCCAAGCCCAAGTCATAGATGAGATAAAAATGGCGGGTCAAATCTATGCCTTTGCGCAGGTGCATGGGGATCAGGACATCCTGTTGGATTTCACCTATCCTGCACTGATAGAAAAGGCAGGTGGACCTGAAGCGATGAAAAAAATACTTCGCCAAATTCACCAAACCCGGCAAGAAAAAGGGCAATACATAAGATCCCTAGAAATCAAAGATCCTATCGTGTTTTCGCAGGTAAACGATGAAGTTCATGCACTGGTACCCATCGTCATTACTTTGAAAGTCCCTGGCGGACTGCTTATTACACCTGCTACCGTCATAGCTGTCGGCACGGGAAATCGACAGAACTGGTATTTTATAGAGACTACTTCCATCGACGAAAGAAATGTGCAGAAGGTTCTTCCATCCTGGGACAACAGCCTCACAATTCCCTATAAATCTCCGTCTGTTTTTAAAGAAGATCCGGAAGTCATTCAATAACTACTGCTTTTTACCCCTGATTGCCTGCATCTGATCCCAAAGCTGCCCGGGCACTGCGTCGAATCCGTTAAATTGACCCGCTCCTTTAAGCCACTCTCCTCCGTCCAGGGTGATGATTTCACCGGTCATGTAGGCGGAGAAATCAGAAACAAGGTAAGCTGCCAAATTCGCCAGTTCCTGATGTTCACCAACCCTCCCTAAAGGCACTTTATTTGCAGGATCAAATTTCGTCGCGAGATCGCCAGGAAGAAGGCGCGCCCACGCACCCTCCGTCGGAAAAGGACCCGGAGCGATGGCATTGCACCGGATCTTATATTTGGCCCATTCGACCGCTAGGGATCGTGTCATTGCCAACACACCTGCTTTGGCGGCGGCACTCGGAACCACATAAGCCGATCCCGTAAATGCATAAGTAGTGACGATATTCAAAAAAACGCCAGGAAGCTTGGCTTCAATCCAGTATTTGCCAACTGCCAGCGTCATGTTGGCCGTACCTTTCAGCACAATATCCAAAATCGTATGAAAGGCATTTGCCGAAAGTCTTTCTGTGGGACTTATGAAGTTTGCCGCTGCATTATTCACAACGATGTCTACCTGTCCAAAATGGCTAACGGCGTCCCGAAGCATGGCATGTACCTGTTCTATTTCTCTGATATCGCAGGCCAAAGGAAGGACCTCTCCGTTTGTGGATGCTTTGAGTTCCGCTGCCGCTTTGTCCAGCACATCCATTTTTCGGCTGCTGATTACAACTTTGGCTCCTAATGTCAAAAAATATGCAGCCATGGATTTCCCTAAACCTGTTCCCCCGCCGGATACCAGTATGACTTTTCCTTTCAGCGCATCGTCACGCAACATTCCATCTAGATAGGACATAAGCTTGGTTTTTTCCGATGAAGGAACTGATTGTCCATCCATCCGTTCTTTAAATAAATTCGTTCTAATATACATACTTTTGCCAACCTGCCAACCGTTTCAATTTGGTATTTAATTTGCGTCGACAAAATCATGACCGGAAAATTATTTTTAGTAGGACTGCTTGTATCATTGTTTAGCGGGTGCGTAGAAGAAGACATCAGACGCCTGCAGACCAACCAATCTTATGAGGGGGAGGAGGCATTTCTTATCTCCAGCCTACTTGATGAGCACCTTTATCTACTTTGGCAGCCACTTTCGTTCTTCTCTGATACGACAAACACCGCCATGCTACGGGGCTGTCCGGTTGTACGCGTGGATAGTTTAAACAATGAGGTGACCTTGGACTTTGACGGTGTCATTTGTTCTGATGAATCCGGCGTTCGCTCCGGAAGCATGGCATTGTCCTACACCCTTTTGCCACAAACACAGGGATACCGCGTGAGCGTGGCGTACAGGAATTATTCCTTTGCTGGCAATACCATTTCCGGGACAAGAACTATTGCCGTGACTGCACAGAATAGAAGCCGTCGGGTTTTTTCAGATACCAGTTTTGATCTCTTCCTGCTCGCAAAAAACCAGTCTAGCAGTAGGGTGTCTTTTAATCTCACTCACGAGGTAACGCTGGAGGGGACCAACATTATCCAAGGAAGGAGTACCGGAGTCGGTACGGGTAGAAATTGGGTAGGAAGAGCGGTGAATTGGGAAGTGGTCGTCCCGAAAACCTTTCCTTTTGCCTGTCCGGGTATGGGAAAAAGCCGTCCCTCTGAAGGGCAGGAAACGTGGACCATCACAAGAAGCGGGACAACTGCCGTAGCACACAGGCTTACATTTTTCAGCGAGGATGGGTGCAGCACCCACACCGTAATTAGACTCGATGAAGGGGTAGAAATGAAAAAAGCACCGTAAAACAAAATACGGTGCTATTCTTATTATTGCTTATAAAAGCTTACAATTAGTATCGGTAATACTCGGGCTTGAATGGGCCTTCAGGCTTGACACCGATATATTCGGCCTGTTCTTCAGACAACTCATCCAGTTCCACACCCAGCTTTGCCAAATGAAGGGCAGCAACCTTTTCATCCAAGTGCTTGGGAAGTACGTAGACACCCGGTTCATACGCGTCCGTATTTGTCCAAAGTTCCAACTGCGCCAGTGTCTGATTGGCAAAAGAATTGGACATCACAAAAGAAGGATGACCGGTAGCACAACCAAGGTTTACCAATCGCCCCTCTGCCAGCACGATGATGTCTTTGCCGTCTATGTTGTACAGGTCAACTTGCGGCTTGATCACATCTTTGGTGTGCCCGTAGTTTTTATTCAACCAAGCCATGTCTATTTCGTTGTCAAAGTGCCCGATGTTGCACAGGATTGCCTTGTCCTTCATGGCCCTGAAATGCGCCTCTCCAATAATGTTTTTATTTCCGGTTGCCGTCACGACAATATCCGCTTCTTCCACAGCTTTTGCCATCTTCTTGACTGCGAAGCCATCCATAGCTGCCTGAAGGGCACAAATTGGATCAATTTCGGTGACAATAACGCGGGCACCAGCCCCCCTGAGTGAAGCGGCAGATCCCTTTCCGACGTCGCCGTAGCCTGCCACCACGGCTACCTTTCCCGCCATCATGATATCGGTCGCACGACGGATCGCATCTACCAAGGATTCCTTACAGCCGTATTTGTTGTCGAATTTTGATTTTGTCACCGAATCGTTGACATTGATGGCGGGCATGGGAAGCGTACCCTTTTTCATCCGCTCGTATAGGCGGTGTACACCAGTTGTTGTCTCTTCAGAGAGTCCTTTGATTTCCTTTACCAGTTCTGGGTAGTGGTCCAGCACCATGTTCGTCAGGTCTCCGCCATCATCTAGAATCATATTGAGGGGCTGTCGATCTTCGCCAAAAAAGAGGGTTTGTTCGATGCACCAGTCAAATTCCTCGGCAGTCATCCCTTTCCAGGCGTAAACACTGATACCCGCTTCCGCAATTGCCGCAGCGGCATGGTCTTGGGTCGAAAAAATATTGCAGGATGACCAGGTTACCTCTGCCCCAAGCGCAATAAGGGTTTCTATCAACACAGCCGTTTGGATCGTCATGTGAAGACATCCGGCTATGCGCGCCCCCTTTAGCGGCTGTGAGGGTCCAAACTCTTCGCGAAGCGCCATCAGGCCCGGCATTTCGCTTTCCGCTAGGCGGATTTCCTTACGGCCATAAGCGGCTAGGGATATATCTTTGACTTTAAACTTAGTGTATTTTTCTGATTTGATTGTTGACATAGTACGTGTATTGAATTGGTCTTACGCTGAAGTTATAAAAGACAAAATTAACCAAAATAGGGGACAAAAGAAAATTTGGATTTAAAGGAAAGATACTTCCTTGAAGGAATAACTTACTGTTTCTGCATTTTGTTTCTCCATCAAAAGTTTACCAGCAGGAGTGATGCCCATGATTCTTCCTGTAAACGTACTTGAATCGGAATAAGGGGCCCATTGCCCCAGTTGGTAAAGGTGGCTAAGGTACTTCTCACGGATCGTTTTCCCTTCGCCCTTTTTTAGCAAAAGGTAGTATTTCTCAAGGGATGTTACCAGCAGTTTGAAAAATTCTTCCAAGTAAATTGCAGATCCTCCTATGAGCGCTAAGGAGGTGGCAGTCGGAAAAGGAAACGATGTTTGGTTGACATTTATCCCCAATCCTACTACTGACACGTCTATACCGTATGCACCGATACTGTTTTCAACCAACATGCCTCCCACCTTGCCCTGTGACACATGGACAAAGTCATTTGGCCATTTGATTTTGGTGCCGTCTACATAGGCGGCCAACACTTCCTGAACCCCTACGGATATCGCCATATTCAGCTCAAACTGCTCCATTGCGTCTAAGAACGTCGGGGTAAGGACAAGCGAGAAAGTAAGGTTCTTGTCCGGTTCGCTGTACCAACGATTTCCCCGTTGCCCTTTGCCCCTAGTCTGCTTCTGGGTGATTACGATGGTACCTTCCTTCGCCCGGCCGGATTTGAAGTAGCGGATCGCCTCATCATTCGTAGAGTGACACTCTGTCAGGCTAATAATATCTTTACCCAAAAAGAGCGTATTGGCAAGGATTTTATGCATAATAAATTAGTATTTTCAGACGGGATTAAAGATATTTAAAATAATATTGCAGCCGGGCTGTTACATGTTACTCCAAAATTACAAATTTATATATGACAGCAGAAGAGCTGAGTAAAGTAATCATCAAAGGAATGGAGGAAAAAAAGGCCTCTGACATTGTGTTGATGGACCTACGGGGTATCAACCAGTCCATGACGGACTTTTTCGTGATTTGTTCGGGAACTTCAGATACTCAGTTGGAAGCCATTTCCCAATCAATTGAGGAGGAGGTTATCAAGACAAACAAAGAAAAACCTTGGCGAAGTGAGGGGAAAAACAACCGGCAATGGATATTAATGGACTATGTGGATGTGGTCGTACATATCTTTCTGAAAGAAAAAAGGTCCTTCTACAGACTCGAGGATCTTTGGGGTGACGCGAAAGTTACCCCAATAAACTAAAAGGTTTTGAACTTTCATTTTTTAAATTCGTTCTACAAAAAGTTTATAGCAATAACAAAAGCAAGATGAGTGATAAAAATAAAGGAAAAAAGTTTATCCCGAAACCCCCTCAAAAACCAAATTTCCAGCTCTGGCTCATTGTCACGGCGGTAATCGTATTGATAGGTGTTACGTGGTTCAACCAGAATACCGCGGTGGTGGAGATTACCATGAAGCGATTTGAGGACATGGTGTTGGGAAATGATGTCAAAAGAGTTGTTGTCGTCTATAACCAAAACTACGTAGAAGTAACACTAAAGGAAGAAGCGTTGAACAATCAGCGCTACAAGGACGAGTTGGAAACACAGAATAGGTTCTACAACGTACAGGGTCCCCATTATAAAGTGAACGTTGCCGATGTAGCGAATTTTTTAGATGCCTACAGCGAAATAGAAAGCAGACTCCCTGAGGATCAGCGAATCGGATATACTGCCAAAAAAGAAGAAAGCTGGGGAAATTGGGTGTCCTCATTCGGCTTCCTGATTTTGATTTTCTTTCTCTTCTGGATGATGATGCGGCGCATGTCCGGTCCGAGTGGACCCGGAGGCCAAATATTCAACGTCGGAAAATCCAAGGCACAATTGTTTGATGCGGAAAACAAGGTAAAAATCACCTTTGACAATGTGGCAGGTCTCGATGAGGCCAAGGAAGAAGTGGAAGAAATTGTGGAGTTTCTAAAAAACCCCTCCAAATTTACCAAGCTAGGAGGAAAAATCCCAAAAGGAGCTTCGCTTATAGGTCCTCCGGGTACAGGTAAAACCCTCTTGGCCAAGGCCGTGGCGGGTGAAGCTGGTGTTCCGTTCTTTACTCTATCTGGTTCTGATTTTGTTGAGATGTTCGTTGGCGTAGGTGCCGCACGGGTACGGGATCTATTTAAGCAAGCAAAGGAAAAAGCACCATGTATCATCTTTATAGATGAAATTGACGCTATCGGAAGATCTCGTGGAAAGGGGCAGATGCCTGGTTCTAACGACGAACGCGAAAATACCCTTAACTCCCTATTGGTCGAAATGGACGGATTCGGAACTGACTCCGGAGTAATCGTCCTTGCGGCAACTAACCGCCCGGATGTATTGGACAGTGCGCTGCTACGGGCCGGCCGCTTCGATCGGCAGATAAGCATAGACAAGCCGGATATCGTGGGAAGGGAAGCCATCTTCCGGGTTCATCTTGGTCCGATTAAGTCTTCCGATGATGTAGAACCAAAAAAATTGGCAGCTCAAACGCCTGGTTTTGCAGGCGCTGAAATAGCAAACGTCTGCAACGAGGCAGCGTTAATAGCGGCAAGAAGGAATAAAACAGCGGTGGATATGCAGGATTTCCAAGATGCCATTGACCGGGTAATTGGTGGGTTGGAAAAGAAAAACAAAATCATTTCCCCCGAGGAAAAACAGATCGTCGCCTATCATGAAGCCGGACATGCAGTTGCCGGTTGGTTTCTGGAACATGCAGACCCTTTGGTAAAGGTAAGTATCGTACCAAGGGGAATAGCAGCTCTGGGCTATGCCCAATACCTCCCTAAGGAGCAGTTTCTCTATCAGACCGAACAGCTTATAGACGAGATGTGTATGGCCTTAGGCGGGAGGGCTGCAGAGGAAATTATCTTTAGCAAAATCTCCACTGGAGCCCTAAGCGACCTTGAGCGGATTACCAAGATGGCCTATTCCATTGTATCGGTGTACGGCATGAATGAGAAAATCGGAAATGTATCCTTTTATGACAGCAAAGGAGGGGAATATAAGTTCGATAAACCCTACTCTGAAGCTACCGCTCAGACAATTGACGAGGAGGTGCGAAAGCTCATCACATTTGCTTACGAGAGAACGAAAGAGTTATTGAGCAAACACCGGGCTGAACTGGAAAAGATTGCGAAGGCACTATTGGAGAAAGAAATTCTTTTCCAATCGGACCTGGAATCCATTATCGGCAAGCGACCCTTTGAACGGGAAACTACCTATGAGAAATTTACCAGAACAGTGGATGAGAAGGAAAAATTGGAAAAGGACAAAGCACTGGCGGAAAGGCTTGCTATGCCCTCCGATGATGATAGCATATCCTCCAAAACAGTAAAGGAAGATATCGTTGAAAACAAAGGGTCTTAACGGTTTTTAAGGACATCATAGTGAAAAGGAGGAAAGTGGCATCACTTTCCTCCTTTGCATTTCCCCCTGTTTGGCGCGTAAACTGTGTGGAAAAATCAAAAGATTAGTAACTTTGATCCATCATCCTCTTCTTCGCATGAACATTACACTCAAAGAAAACCAAAAAATATTTTTTGCTTCGGATTTTCACCTAGGGGCTCCAGACAGCTCAACAAGTAAAGCGAGAGAGCAAAAGATCGTCAAATGGCTAAACACCATTTCCAGTGATGCCGCAGCCATTTTTCTTGTTGGTGACATTTTTGACTTTTGGTTTGAGTATGAGAAAGTCATTCCCAAGGGTTTTATGCGATTTACTGCTAAAATTACTTCTCTGAGGGAAAAGGGCATTCCAATTTTCTTTTTTACCGGCAACCATGACCTTTGGATGAAGGATTACTTCACGGAAGAACTGGGCATTCCGGTGTTCCAAAATCCTATCAGCATAGAAGTTAACCACAAGAAATTTCTGATTGGGCATGGTGACGGACTTGGCCCTGGAGATAACCGGTACAAAGTGCTTAAGAAGATTTTTACTAACCCCGTTTGTCAGTGGCTATTCAAATGGATTCACCCGGATATAGGGATAAAATTGGCTCAGTTGTGGTCAAAAAACAGCCGCTTGTCCAATCTAGCAAAGATGGAAGATGAGTTTAAAGGAAAGGATAGCGAATGGCTATTTCTCTATTGCCAAGAGGTAGAATCAAAAATTCACTTTGATTATTATGTGTTTGGCCACCGTCACCTCCCACTTACGTTGGAGGTCAGCAAGCGGTCCACCTACTTTAACTTGGGAGAATGGGTGACCCAATGCCACTTCGGCGAGTTTGATGGAGAAGCATTTTACCTAAAAACTTTCAGTGGATGAACGCAAAACTGGCAATTCCTTTTTGTTTTTTTTGGTACCTTCACACCATAGCAGTTAGTCAGGAACTTCAATGGTACAAAACCAAGCATGTAGCGGTAACAAATCTTGACCTACTTTCCATAGACGGAAAAAACCAGCTCCTTATAGCGGATGAGGAAGGCAATATCCATCTTTATTCCCCCTTGGGAGACTCGCTAAATGTCTATTCTCCCGTATTTCGCGCTAAGCTTAGCAGCTTGGATGCCTTTTGGACTACAACCATCTTTCTTTTCTCCGCAGATCTACAGCGATATGAACTACTCGACCGCTTTCTAAATCCTGTAGCTAGTAATCGAATTCCGGATGAAGAAGTGGGGTTATTGAAACAAGCTGCATACGGTAATGGAAATGTGATTTGGATGGTAAATGAAACCAGGCTTTCCTTATTTAAGTGGGACTTCAGAAGAAATGTACTATTGCAGGAACAACCCCTTTCGTTAATTCTTTCAACGCCGACCATGCAGGTGTTGGGCATGACAGAACGAAAAAACCTACTTTTTCTGCAATTAAGCGGTACAGGTATGTATATTTTTGACAATCAGGCGAATTTCATCCAACAGGTTGCTTCAATTCCCGATGCTACCATATTCATATTTGACGACCACTTCTACTATATTTCCGATAATATGCTATTTAAAACAAATTATTTACACGGAAAAACAACATATTATAATCTGCCAAATACCGCTTATAAAAAAATTGCGCTGACAACCCAACAGGTGATTTTTTATGGAAAAGAAGGATTCGACATATTCGAACGACCAACAGGTTTATAGAATAACCTCATAACGAATGTGTTGTATGGTTTTGTAGACGGTAGAGATCTGAAATCGGGACGCTATCCATCTTAGCTCTTCGAACACCTTGTTAATAAATGTTATTTTGTATCTATTTAGGTGCAAAAAATGCCGTAAATTTTGCAATTTGCGCGCCTATGGGAAAACCTCTACCGAAAGTTATTATACCCTTCAGTTACCTTACTATTTGTTTGACGCTCTTTGTGGCTCAAGTTGAATTTCTTGTAGCCCAAAACATCTCCCGTAGAGTAGAAACAGAAATTTCTTTTCCTAAAGAGCTTACCACACCAGAGGTTAAGTTTAACCTGCGATCTACAGGAATCAAAAAATTCTCCGTGATCTTAGACGAGAAGTCTAATCAACTGACGAACGTAAAGGTATTTGATATTCTCGGAAATTTGATTTTGGAGGATAAAATCCGCCCGGAGGACGGTATCCAAAAAAACTACGATTTCTCCACTACAAACAGTCAACTTTTCGTTGTAGAAGTGGGAAACGCAAAGTACAATAAAACAAAAAGCATTTACGCTAATCCTCAGGGGAAACCGTCAGAAAACTAAAGGCTGCCACACTTGGGATAAAGTACCGCAAAGAGGCTAAGAGACACTTTTTGTTAAGTCCTCTTAGCCTCCACAACCTATATAGTAAATCTCGGCTAGACCAATTCAACAAGCTTGATGTCAAAAATCAAATCCTCTCCAGCAAGGGGATGGTTGGCATCAAGCGTGATTTTTTTATCATCCACATGAACGACCTTCACAGGAGTCGGTTGCCCCATCTGATTTTGGATGGAAAGATCCATACCTACTTCTGGCTTAATCTCGGCAGGAACTTGTTCAATCGGAACATCAAGCATCATATCCTCTCTTTTGTCGCCGTAGGCTTCAGCGGAAGGGATCGTGACTACTTTGTCGTCGCCTACCGCCATGCCGTGAACTGCCGCGTCAAATCCCTTGATCATGTTGCCGTCACCTAATGTAAACTGTAGCGGCTCCCGGTCTGCGGATGAGTCAAAGACAGTTCCGTCTTTTAGTTTCCCGGTATAGTGTACTTTTACTGTGTTCCCTTTACTCGCAATAGACATAACTGTTTGGTTTGATTAAACCATAAAGTTAAGGGTTTTTTGCTTTTATTAAAAATTTGCGGCACAGACCATAGCTTACGTTCGAAAGCGAACCTTTTATGTTCATAAACGAACACGTCGGTTTGTCCAATGGCTAAAATTGACTAAATTGAGGTTAAAATGGAAAGTGGCACCATTTCAGTAGTAGCTACATAAAGAAACATTATGGAAGAGAAAAAGCTGGGTAACATTCTGATCGTAGATGACAATGAAGATTTGTTGTTCGCGGCGAAGATGCTGCTAAAGAAGCATGCCAAAGAGGTAACTATTGAAAAAGATCCCCGAAAGATTCCGTTTTTGATAAACAATTACAGCTATGATGTTATTCTTCTAGACATGAACTTTACGGAAGATACCACTTCGGGTAAAGAAGGGTTTCATTGGCTAAAGCAAATAAAAGAAATCGAACCCAAGGCGGTAGTCATCTTGATTACCGCGTTTGGAGACGTCGAAATGGCCGTGCAGGCGCTGAAGGAGGGAGCTACAGATTTCATCCTAAAGCCTTGGCAAAATGAAAAGCTACTCGCTACTATTTCCGCCGCGTTGAAGTTAAAGGAAAGCTATAATGAGGTTGATAAACTTTCCAAAAAACAAAAGCAGCTTCAGTCTGAACTCAAAAAGCCGTTTAACGACATCATCGGCAGTAGTGCGTCAATGAAAAACGTATTTTCAATTATTGATAAAGTAGCTAAAACCGACGCAAACGTGCTTATCTTAGGTGAAAATGGAACGGGAAAGGAACTCATCGCGAGAGCGATCCACGACCGCTCGCAACGCCATGACGAGATTTTTGTGACCGTTGATATGGGATCCATTACCGAAAGCCTCTTCGAGAGCGAACTTTTTGGACATAAGAAAGGCTCCTTTACCGACGCAAAGGAAGACAGGGCGGGTAGGTTTGAAGTTGCCGACAACGGGACGCTTTTTCTCGATGAAATCGGCAACCTAAACATGCCGCTGCAGTCGAAGTTATTAACCGTACTTCAGCGTAGGGAAGTCACCCGAATAGGCACCAACAAGTCCATACCGGTAGATATTCGGCTGATCTGTGCAACAAATATGCCCCTGCACGACATGATAATGGAGAACGCTTTCCGTCAGGATTTACTCTACCGCATCAATACTGTTGAGATTTTTCTTCCTCCATTGCGGGAACGTCTGGATGACATTCCAATCCTCGCAGATCATTTTTTGAAGCTATACGCTAGCAAATACCGCAAACAATTTAACGGTTTCAAAGCGAATGCATTGCAATTATTGCAACAATATTCCTGGCCGGGGAATATTCGCGAATTGCAACATGCCATAGAACGTGCGATCATTATGTCGGAAAGCGACGAGCTGGACAGCCGGGATTTCTTCTTTCTTTCAGCCAAGCCTACACCCGAAAAGATGTCCACCTCCAACACATACAACTTGGATGAGGTAGAAAAGAACATTATACAGAAAGCAATCGATAAAAATGGAGGAAACATATCGAAAGCGGCAAAAGACCTGGGATTAACTAGGGCATCGCTTTATAGGAGGCTGGAAAAATATGGATTATAAATTAGGGCTGCTTGGAAGAATTCTGGCATTTGCAGCCACCGTTTTTATTCTGTCCTACAGCATCATTAGCGAGTTTGGTGTATTTGTCACGTCGCTTTTGATCATTCTCGTTGTGGCACAGACTGTATTTCTTCTTAAGTATTCGGAGAGCTCATTCAAAAAGGTCCGGCAGTTTCTAAACAACATCAAACTTAGCAACTACTCCACGGTATACCCAGTAAAGTTTGACGGAACCGAAATCGACGATCTCCATATTGAGTTTAATGCTATTCTTGCCAAGCTAAGGGAAGATCAACTGGAAAAAGAAGCCAACTACCACTATTTCCGTACGGTCTTTCAACATTTGAGCATAGGGTTGATCACATTTGAAGAAGACGGCAGCATTCAGATATTGAATACCGCGGCAAAACGGATGCTGAACATTCAGCAACTAACCAATATCGAAGAAATATCCAAAGTTAACAAGGAGCTGCATTATGCCATACATAACCTCCGTACAGGAGGGAGCGAACTAATAAAGATTGCCCATCCCGATGGCATCATGCAGCTTTCAGTATATGTTATCGAGCTAGTTCTACGAGATGTCAAGTTCAAATTGGTATCGCTTCAAAACATTCAAAGCGAACTAGAGGAAAAAGAAATGGAAGCTTGGCAAAACCTCGTGCGGGTACTTACTCATGAGATCATGAACTCGATTGCGCCAATTTCCTCCTTGGCGGCCACTATCCGAGAGGAGATTGCATCCAAAAACGCCACCAATGAGCCCATTGAGCGGGAAGATCTTGACGACTACCTTATGGGCATCAGTACAATCGAAAAACGCAGTGAAGGCCTTATTAATTTCGTAAGTGACTTCAGGAGCCTGGCGCACATACCGCTGCCAAAATTTTCAGCAATTAAAATTGCCGAACTTTTTGAACGGGTGGAGTTACTTTTTAAAACGCAACTCGAAAGCGAACACATCGATCTTCAATGCCGCATAAGGCCGGATGACCTACTTTTGTTCGCGGATTGCTCTTTGATCGAGCAGGTGCTGATCAATTTGATGCAAAATGCCATCCACGCGCTAGAAGAAAGTGTGGTAAAGCGAATCCTTCTAAATGCCTATATCGATGAAAGCGGAAAAATCATCATAGAGATAACGGATTCCGGCAAAGGAATCGCCGAAGAAGCCCTTGGCAAAATCTTTATTCCTTTTTTTACGACAAAAAAGAAAGGCTCAGGAATTGGTTTGAGCCTATCAAAACAAATTCTCAGAAGACATAAGGGAAACATTCAGGTCATTTCGAAAATTGAGTCTGGAACAACATTTAAATTAATTTTCAACGCCTAAATCGTATTTTTAACATACCGTTAATAGTTTCTTAATCTTAGGACTTTTTTTCAGTTACGATCTTTTCTATTAAATAACAATCCGTTCATTATCAGTTTATAATGTAGATATACCTTGCAAGCAAAACATTTTTGCTTTGGAAACACATTTCAAAACCATTGTTATCTCCGACGTACATTTGGGAACCAAAGGTTCCAAATCGAAGGAAGTCGTTCGCTTTTTGAAGCAGTATAGCTGCGACAACCTTATTTTGAACGGGGATATTATTGACGGCTGGCAGCTGAAAAAATCCGGGTCATGGAAGAGGAGGCACACCCGCGTATTCAACCGCATGTTGAAAATGATGGATTGTGACAAAACTAAAATTTTTTACCTAAGGGGCAATCACGACGACTTCCTGGACCAAATTTTACCGTTGGAAATCGGTAACCTTTCTATCCTGAAGGACATGGTGTACGAAAGTAACGGGAAGAAATTTTTCATTGCCCACGGCGACGTATTTGACAGCATAACCACCAATTTAAGGTGGATTGCCTATTTGGGGGATATGGGTTATACGTTTCTACTCTGGCTGAACAGCCGGGTGAACTACTACCGAAGAAAGAAAGGGCTTCCTTATTATTCATTATCACAATTCCTGAAATCAAAGGTGAAGTCGGCCGTCTCCTATATCGATGAATACGAGGTGGAGCTTTCCAAAATCGCAAAAGCTAAGGGTTGCGATGGTATTATCTGTGGCCACATACATAAGGCAGAGATAAAAACAATAGACGGCATTACCTATTACAACTCTGGAGATTGGGTAGAAACCTTGAGCGCGTTGGCAGAAGATCATGATGGCAACTGGCAGTTGATCTACTACAACGAGATGAATTTCGCAAAAAGGGATTTTTCCCTAGTACCCCTGTCTGTACCTAATCAGGAACCGCGGTTCAAATCATTCTAATCAGCCTATGCGTTTTTTATTCGTGATTCAGGGAGAGGGACGTGGCCATATGACCCAAGCGATGGCACTCTATCAACTGCTTTCTCTGCGGGGCCATGAGGTATGCGACGTTGTCATCGGGACAAGTGACAGAAGGGAAATCCCCTCCTTTTTTCATAAACAAATCCCCTGTCCCATCCACCGCATTCAGAGTCCGAATTTTGTCACCGACAGCAAGCAAAAATCCATCCGCATCGGGGCCACTATCTCAAAAAACCTGCAAAAGCTTCCGGTATTTTACGAAAGTCTTATGCAGTTAAAATCGCTTGTCGAGGGGCGGCGCCCGGATGTTATAGTTAATTTTTATGATTTTCTGGCCGGACTATTCAACGGGATTTTTAGACCAAACCTTCATTTTACCACTATCGGCCATCAATACCTTATCGCCCATCCCGACTTTCCTTTTGCTTCCGGTGCGCCTATCTCAAAACTATTGTTCCAGCTTGCGACAAGACTCACCGCTTGGGGTGCCCAAGAGCAAATAGCCCTTTCGTTTCGTCCCTATGCCGAGGAGAAAACCCCGGAGTCCATCCGTATATGGCCTCCGATCCTTCGCGAAAAGATTAAGCAGTATCCTGCTAAAGAAGGGGATTTTTTGCTCACATACTTGGTAAATCCGGGCTATTCGGAGGAAGTAATTGCCTGGGCAGAAACCAATCCCGACACCAATTTGACAGTGTTCTGGGATAAGAAAAACCAATCATCACCCTTCAGTCCGCTTCCCAACGTTTGTTTTTACCCGCTAGATGAAACCCTATTTTTGGAGAAAATGGCCACGTGCCGCGGGTTGGCAACTACGGCCGGATTTGAGTCCGTATGCGAAGCAATGTACTTTGGAAAGCCCGTCATGATGGTTCCCGTTGCCGGCCAATATGAACAAGCCTGCAATGCAGAAGACGCTGTGATATCGGGTGCTGGAATGCGTTCAAACAGGTTTGATTTCACGTCGTTTCTCGGGTATTTAGGAGAGATTGAAGATAAATACGAGTTGCGGACATTTGCAGACTGGGTAAACGAGCAGGATGCACTAGTAGATACCTGGCTTGCTTCCCTAGAAAAAGTGGTGGCGGCAGAAAATCTTACACTTCAATACACATCAGGTAAAAAATAGAAGCACACCCTAATTTTTAGACCCCATACCGGCTATTCCATCGTTTTACCACCGAAAATAGAATTTTTCCTTAACAACGCTCCGTTCAACAATAAGGGGCTTTTGTTAACTTTCTTGTTATTATTTCCGATTGATACCGCATTTTTACCATACTCTAGCATAAATCTTGTAAATTCGCTATCTGACAAAGACGGTAACAACGGAGATGAATATAGAAAATAGACGCCTGAAAGAAGACCAAGAACGTGTCCGCCATTGGAAAAAATGGGGACCTTACTTGGGAGACAGGCAGTGGGGTACAGTCAGAGAAGATTATAGTCCAGATGGTGCCGCTTGGGAGAACGTAACCCACGAGGACGCCCGGAGCAAAGCCTATCGTTGGGGAGAAGAAGGCATCGGAGGAATATCAGATCACAAACAAAAACTTTGTATCGCCTGGGCTTTTTGGAATGGCAAAGATCCCATGATAAAGGAGCGGTTTTTCGGGATGACGGGAAATCAGGGCAACCATGGCGAAGATGTGAAGGAACTTTACTACTACCTCGACTCCTCCCCTACCCACAGCTACATGAAAATGCTGTATAAATATCCACAAAATGCCTTTCCGTATCAGCAGCTTTATGATGAGAATCTACGAAGAGGGAAAAAGGACCGGGAATTTGAACTTATTGATACAGGTGTATTTGACCACAACGCTTATTTCGACATCTTCATAGAATATGCAAAAGAGAATGAAGAAGATGTCGTCGGCAAAGCGACTATCTACAATAGGGGTGCAGAAGATGCCCAGCTTTGCGTCATGCCAACGGTTTGGTTCAGAAAAACGTGGTTTACTGGGGATGAACCCTTTATGCCAAAACTTTCCCTGATCAAAAAAAACCGAGTGAAAGCATTCACCCCCAAATCCGGGAACTATATCTTTTCGTTTAGTGAAACTCCGAAAATTTTATTTTGCGATAATGAGACTAACAGGGAACGGCTTTATCACATCGGCAACCAAAAGAAATACCTGAAAGACGCCATCAATGACTTTGTCGTTCATGGTGATGAAAAACACTTAAATCCCGCTAAGACCGGGACAAAGGCCGCGGCAATTTATAATCTGAATGTCCCTGCGGAAGGAAAGGTCGAAGTAGTATTTCGAATGCAACACTTCGAAACGGAAGACCCACTTGCCGCAGCCGAAGAAATCATCCATAACCGTAAGCAGGATACGGATGAGTTTTACGCGGAAATCCAAGCCCGGGTTAAAAACGATGAACTGAAATTGGTACAGCGGCAGGCCTATGGCGGCATGATGTGGACCAAACAATTCTACTACTACAATGTAGAGCGTTGGCTAGAGGGAGATCCTGGAAGGTATCAGCCCCCCCAAGAGCGAAAGAATGGGAGAAACAGTAACTGGCGGCATCTTCAAAATTACGACATCATTTCCATGCCAGACAAATGGGAATATCCCTGGTATGCCGCATGGGATTTGGCGTTTCATTGCATTCCTTTGGCGCGTTTGGATGCCCGTTTTGCGAAAGACCAATTGTTGCTCTTGCTGAATGATTGGTACATGCATCCCAACGGTCAGATTCCCGCCTATGAGTGGAATTTCAACGACGTAAACCCTCCCGTGCATGCCTATGCCGTTCAGCGTGTCTACCAAATCGACATGAAGCAAAATGGAGGCAAAGGAGACCAGGAATACTTGGAACGGGCCTTTCACAAGCTGATGTTAAATTTCACTTGGTGGGTCAACCAAAAAGATGACGAAGGAAAAAATATTTTCGAGGGTGGCTTTTTGGGTCTGGATAACATCAGTGTATTTGACAGAAGTCACGCCGACAAACTCTTCGGAAAACTCGAACAGGCCGATGCCACCTCCTGGATGGCAATGTTTTGTCTCAACATGCTGCGCATTTCTCTAGATCTGTGTGAGTTCAACAAGGTCTATCAGTACACGGCTACTAAATTTATGGAGCATTTTCTCTACATAGCTGGGGCGATGAACAATATTTCGGGTGAGAATATCAGCCTTTGGAATGAGGAGGACCAATTCTTTTATGACGTCCTGCACCTTACCGGTAAACACCCAAAAGTGATGAAAGTTAAGTCCATTGTCGGGATTATTCCGCTTTTTGCTGTTGAACCGATTAGGGAGGAGTTGTTTGAAAATCTTCCCGAGTTTAAGAAAAGGCTGGAGTTTTTCTTTAAGGAAAAGCCCAAATTAGCCGCGCTTGTATCAAACTGGATACATCCTGGACATGACAAACGGAGGCTCTTCTCCCTACTCAGAGGCCATCGGATGAAAAGTGTGCTTAACAAAATGTTGGACGAAAAGGAGTTTCTTTCACCTTATGGGATTCGTTCATTGTCCAAAGACCACGAAAAAAACCCCTATTCAATCCAACTAAACGGAAACGTTTTTTCAATTAAATATGCACCCGGAGAATCCGAAACAACCATGTTTGGCGGTAACTCAAACTGGCGTGGACCCATCTGGTTTCCAATCAATTACCTGATTATTGAATCCCTCAAAAAATTTGATTTCTACTACGGAGGAAATTTTTCCATCGAGTATCCAACAGGCTCAGGAAACTTCCTGACGCTAGATCTGATCGCAAAGGAGCTTTCTCTCCGGTGCATTCGTCTGTTTTTGAAAGACAAAAACGGAAACAGACCCATTTATGAAAATTGTGAAAAAATGCAGCACGATCCTCATTTTCAGGATCTGATTCTTTTCTACGAATATTTTCATGGGGATAATGGAAGGGGATTAGGGGCTTCGCATCAAACAGGATGGACAGGCCTTGTTGCTGAAATGATACACAAGGTTTCTAAAGAAACCCAACATGCCTCCAATGTTAATACCCTATTTAGAAGCTAACCGAATCGAAGCGGGATGTGATGAAGTAGGGAGGGGATGTTTATGTGGGCCGGTGGTTGCCGCTGCCGTTATCCTCCCTCCTGACTACGTGAATGAGTTTATTAACGATTCGAAGAAAATCAATAAAAACAAACGGCATCAACTCGTTTCAGAAATAAAGAGCGCGGCGATAAGCTGGGCAGTGGCTGAAGCAAGCGTGGCTGAGATTGACAGTATCAATATTCTAAATGCTTCCTATTTGGCAATGAACAGGGCAATTGCCGCTCTTTCAACGGCTCCCGAGCATTTGCTAATAGACGGTAACCGGTTTATCTCAGACTCCAAAACTGCGTACACATGTATTGTAAAAGGGGACACAATCTATGCCAGTATCGCTGCTGCCTCCATTATTGCCAAGGAACATAGGGATGAATTGATGAAAGCACTCGCCGAACTCTATCCCGGTTACGGATGGGAATATAATGTTGGCTACCCAACAAAACATCACCGACAGGGTATTCGTACATTAGGTCCGACACCCCATCACCGCAAAAGTTTTAAATTGCTACCCGATCAACTGACCTTTGATTTTTAGTGATTTCCGGATCAAAAAGCAATAATTCAAGAACTATAAACAAGTTTTTCCCACTCATTTGGCTTTGCGAAAGGAAAGTGGTACTTTGTATTGTTTGGTTAATCAACCCTAGAAATGCTTCCTAATCATGACGAAATATATTATCCTTTCACTTATCTTTCTTCTTCCCCATTTACGTGCCGCTGCCCAAGAGAATGGCCAAGCTGCAAAACCCATCGTGGGCGAAGTTCCGCAAAAGGTCCCCGATGAATTCTTGCCTGTGGTGGACGGTGTCACTGTAGAAGTCTGGGTGGATAGCCTAACGATTCCGTGGAGCCTTCGTTTCCTTCCCAACGGAGACGCCTTAGTTGCGCAAAGGAGTGGCAATATCCTGCGTATTCCTAAAGATTCAAAAGAACCCAAAGCCTACCTAGCTGTACCCGATGCAGTTCATGAGGTAGACGCCGGCCTAATGGGAATGGATCTACACCCCGATTTTGCGTCAAATCAATGGATTTATATCATGCATGCCTACCGCAACGAGGCCAATGAGCTGTTTAGCAGGGTACTCCGACTAAAACATGCGGGGGAGACCGCAACCCTAGACAAGGTAATCTTAGACAATATCCCCGCCTACGCCATTCACTTGGGAGGGCGTATAGCATTTGGACCGGACGGAATGCTATACATCGGTACGGGAGACCTGTCGCAACCATTCGTAGCCCAGGACCTTACGTCAATGGCTTCAAAAATCTTACGCATTACGCCTGAAGGAAAAATTCCAAATGATAACCCGTTTCCCAACTCCCCCGTCTATTCTTATGGCCACCGGGTGGTTCAGGGGTTTGCCTGGGATCCTGTTACCGGGGCTTTTTTCAATTCAGAACATGGTCCATCAGGGGCTGCTGTCGAAGGAAGCGTCCGCTATAGGGATGAGATCAATAAAGTCAAAAAAGGAGGCAACCACGGTTGGCCCCTCGTCGTCGGTGCGCCACAGATCGACGCCTATCAAGACCCTATTGTCTCCTGGAATCTCGCGGCAGTTCCTCCGGCCGGGATGGTTTTTTACAAGGATGACCTCTACGTAGCGTCTTTGGGAGGGCAGTCCTTAGTTCGCCTTGTTCTTGACAGAGAAAAAGACTACGAAGTAAAACAGGTTCAACGGTGGTTTTCCTATGCGCCATCAAGAGGAATTTATGGACGGATGCGCGACGTTACGGTCGGTCCGGATGGACATCTCTACGTAACCACCAGCAATACAGATGGAAGGGCTGAACGTCGTATTCACGATGATAAAATTTTACGAATTAAAGTCAGCTGGTAGCTATTCCACGATAATTTTTCATGTCGGTATGCACTAGGAAATCATGCTCACCTAGGTGAAGGATCATGCAACTGCCGCGCCAGAGAAACGGCGCCGAAATTTAGGTGGGTCTACTCGGAAAATGAGTTTTATTTTTTAACTGATCTTCCTTCGAGGATACGGAAGAAAAGGATATGCGCCATATTTCGGGCATGTTCTTTCGCATAGTTGGCATTTTCCCCTTGATACAATTCCTCGATGGTTCTGAACCAAAGTTCCAGCCAATTCCCAAAATGACGCTGTTCTATGCTGTTATTTACCTGCCGATCTACTGATTTATGAACCGCAACCGGGTTGAATTTACCCGCTCCCGGGCCGGTTTGAAGTAAAATCATCTCCCAAAAGTCTGTCAGTCTCTCCAGGTGGCTTTCCCAATCGTCGATAATCCCGTTGAATATAGGACCTAAAGCATCATGTAGCCGCACTTTGGAATAAAAAGTCCTGACCAAACGGGACACATCAATCCTAGAAGTGATATCCTTTTGTAATGGAAGCTGATCTGATGGATGCATTTGGCAATGACGTTAGATAACAATAGACTAACACCTCAAGGCTTGGGTACAGTTCATCAACGATATTTGTATCTATTCAAAAAAGAAAATATCATACGCAACCTTATATTCCTCCCCGGCATCGAGCGAGATGATTCCCCATTTATTTTCCAACTGTTGGTCGTGGTCAACTGTGTCCGCAATACCATTCCATGGTTCGATACAAATAAATCCGGAATCCGGGGACTTCGTCCAAATACCCAACCATCGAAAATCGGCATATCGCATCCCTACCCCTTTTCCGGAGTGTTTACTGCGAATGCTTATAGACGTATGGCTATCCACATCCATTATTAAGGCATCCTGTTCAAATAAATCCCTTCTAAGTGGTAACACGCCATTGAGGACAGGCAACAACTCCTTTTCCTTGCTTACATGTCCTCCCACTAGGGGATAGAGGGCAAGTGATTGAAGTGTTGAATCGAAAAAGTTGATCTCATAATCCTCCATTCTCTCGGTTTCGCCAAGCGGCAAAATGAAGCCGGGATGAGCACCTATGCTAAACAACATAGGATTTTTTGCCTGAACGTTCTTTACATCATAGCTAACTTCCACACCTTTTTCACTAAGGGTATACCCTACCGTAAGTTCAAAATCAAAAGGATATATTTTCCGGCTATTTTCATCTGACTGAAGAAGTAGCCTGACGGAAGATGCAGTCTGGGCAACGACAGAGAATTCCATATCCCGTGCAAAGCCATGCTGGCCCATTAAGTAGGCTTTTCCCTGATAAACAAAGGAATTGTTGCGGAGTTTGCCGACGATGGGAAAAAGAATGGGGGCATGACGCCCCCAAACAGCAGGGTTTGCCTGCCAAATATATTCCTGATCGTTTAATTTAAAGCTAGTTAACTCGGCCCCAAGAAGATTGATTCCAGCTACTTTATTAGCTAAAGAAAGGGTAATCTGTTTCAAATTACAAGTCTCGAAGGTTGGCACAAAAGTAGTAACTTGAAATCAATTATACCACATTTTTTTTTAGTTGGACTGGGTAGCGTATGGTTTGTATCTTTCTTGGATGTCCTGCGCGAGTCGATTCTCTACATAGGCCAAAGCGCTCTGATCATCCAAAAATATATGGTCATCGCCCACATAAGCTATAAGGTTCCACCGCGAAAGAACATCCCGTACAGGTCCTTTTGCGGCCGTGATGCAGACGTCTAAACCGGCTTCCCGCCACATTTTAATCCATTCATGAAGCTCATGGGCTCCGGTGCTGTCAATGCTCGGTATACTTTCAAAGTTAAAAACAAGCATCCGAAGCGGGGCACCTTTTCTTTTAATCCATCTATCCAAGGTGTCTTTGATGTATTTGACATTGGCAAAATAAATTGGTCCGTCGATACGCACCATGAGCACATCTTGCTTTTCTTCCAAATTGCCAAACCTACGTACATTCCGAAAAACATCAGTTCCGGGCACGCGTCCAAGCTGGGCAATGTGCGGACTTGAAGCGCTGTAAATAACCATTAACAACGACAATACCATTCCCGAAATAATGCCGGTTTCAATTCCAAGCGTTAGGGTAATCAGAAAGGTAGCAACTAGCATGGAGAAATCAGCCTTGTCCTTTTTCCATAAAAGTAGCGGTTCCTTAAAATCAATTAAACCCGAAACCGCCACTAGGACAACAGCAGCTAAGATTGCACTCGGTAAATAATAGAACCAGCCAGTAAAAAACAGCAATGTAAGCACAATCAAAAGCGCACTTATGATGGAAGCTAGACCGGTCTTGGCACCTGCTTCGTTATTTACCGCAGTACGGGAAAAACCACCCGTGACAGGAAACCCTTTGAAGAAGGCAGCCCCGAGGTTCACTGCGCCTAGCGCAATCAACTCTTGGTTCGCATCTAGGGTGTAATCCCTATGTTTTGCTTGAATGGTCTTTGCAACTGCAAAACTCTCCGCAAACCCTACCAAAGAAATCGTCAACGCAATCGGTAAGAGCAGCTTCCATCCTTGAAGGTCAAAAGATGGCATAGACAGGGTAGGCAGGCCACTAGGCACATCGCCAACGATTTTCACACCTTGATTGGCAAGATCGAATCCCCAAACTAATAGAATCCCTACTGCTACAGCCACTAAGGAAGATGGGATCGCAGGATAGATTTTTTTGCCATATACGATAATCAAAATTCCCACTATCCCAATACCTACGGTGATCCAATGGAGGTTTCCAAGATTGTAATAAAGCGCGACAGCCATCTCCTGAATATGTTCACTGTTTGGGAGGTCTATGCGGAAAAGGTGCTTCACCTGGCTTAACCCGATGATAATAGCGGCCGCGGATGTAAATCCGTTAATAACAGGATGGGAGAGAAAATTCACGACAAATCCAAGACGAAGGGCTCCCATGCCAAACTGTATGATCCCTACAAGAAGAGCGAGGGTAAGTGCGTATACTAAGTATTGCTCGGGAGATTCTGGGGAAAGGCTAGCTATACCAGCTGCCGTTAGTAGCGAAACCATCGCAACAGGACCTACCGCAAGTTGCCGGGAGGTGCCAAAGATGGCATAGAGGATTAGCGGAATAGTGACAGCGTAGAGGCCGTGTATGGGTTCAAGCCCGGCAAGCATCGCATAGGCCATCCCTTGGGGGATCAACATGATCCCTACGGTAAGCCCAGCGGAAAGATCTCCTTTTAAATAGCTCTTCTGGTACCTCGGTAACCACTGTAAAATCGGTATGTAATTTTTCACATTCATGGGATCAATTCAATCTGTCAAACTTTCAACTATCTTTCCCACAAAAATGAGGCGATTTTTTTTGAGTTAAAGTGATTATTGTTACACTCCATAGCTGTCATCCAACCCGATTTCATCCGATTTTGGTATGCTGAAAAAAAACTAGCCCCTACCTAAAGCATGCGCAAGTCAAACCATCCTGCCGCGCCGAAGTGTAGGAAGGTTTCCAACCAGGACACGTTTACGAAAATGCAGCTATCAGCAATATAATTCCCATGGCCGTAAAAGAAAGAATTACAGTGCCGATACTGTGAGATAGGTAGCCTTTTTTGATCTCCATACCGGTGAGTTGGGTCATCGCCCAAAAGAAACTGTCATTGGCGTGTGACACGGCTATGGCACCTGCTCCAATGGAAAGGACTGTCAGAACTTTTAGTGGCTCTGTATCCAACCCAAAGGTTGCCATTAAAGGGACCATGATAGAGGCAGTGGTAACTAAAGCAACAGTAGACGAACCCTGTGCGGTTTTCAGCGCAAATCCCATCAAAAAGGGCAATAACAGCGTGTAGTTCCCGGCCAGAAGTGTCGCGCTGACATGGTCAGCAATACCCGAATTCTCCAACATCTTTCCGAAAACGCCTCCGGAGCCGGTGATAAGTATGACCGGTGCGGCGATTAGAAGGGCCTCACCAAACCATCCCGTAGATGATAGTAGTTTTACGTCAAATTTCTCAGGGAGAGAAAAGGAAAGAAAGACACCGATCAATAAAGCAATGATGGGATTACCTATAAAAAGAATCACCTTCGTAAACACATTATCCGCTCCGAAAGGTTGGGTGGGATACGCAGCGATCGATGCCAGCACAATCAGCAGCAAGGGGATAATAACGGGCATAAACGATTTCCCCAGCGAGGGATACTTCTTAGCCGTACCTACCGCCTCTATCTCCGCAAATTCGGGAACCAGTGTAAACTTAGAAAGGACATACTTACAATAGAAATAACACGGGACCAATCCGACGGCACTTACGATCAATCCCCAGAAAATAATCATCCCCAAGTCTGCTCCTAAAATTCCCGCGGCCGCAATAGGACCGGGAGTAGGTGGAACAAGAGAATGGGTAGCTGTGATCCCCAACGTCAGCGCCACGGTTGTCGCCAAAAAAGGAAGTTTACCTTTGTGAGACAGCGACTTGTTGATGGGGTTAAGCATAATAAAGGCACTGTCGCCAAACACAGGAATGGACAAAATATATCCCGTAATCATCATGCCAAGCATGACAAACTTTTTCCCAATCCAGGAGAGTACCTTTTGTGCGATGACAAAGGCTCCGCCGGTTTTTTCCAGAAATGTGCCAATAATCACCCCAAATAGTATCAACAGCCCGATTCGGCCTAGCACTCCCCCAAAACCGTCAGATATGGACTTCAGAATTAGATCGGTAGGCATACCTGCTACCAGGCCATAAAGAATCGCACCCACAAAAAGCGCGATAAACGGATGGATGTCGAATTTGATGATTGCTAGCAGTATTAGCGCTAGGGCGAAAAGAACAGCAAGAAAAATGAACATAACAGAAAGCTTGGGTTTATTTTGCGTTTCAATATACCTTTTTATTCCATAAATGTAATGCCGTTTATGGGAAAATCTGGTTTTTGAGACAACGAACTTGCCGAGGTCTATACCGCGAAAACATGCTGCTAAAGGAATAGGGGATTTTTCTTTGAGCATGAAGCATGACCCCATGGTGAAGCCGAAAATTTAGTTAAAAAAATCAGCTGCAGCAAACGATAATAAGGGCCTTGAATCATGGTCTACCATCATGTAGTTTTGGTTCGTTACCCGTATAACACTCATTCTGTCCCTCAAACCCCGGCTTTCGTCCCATTTTCTTTGGATTAAAGAGGCGGTAGCTTATTGTTGCGGTATGAAAGTTTCATCCATGCAGCGGATAAACCGCTCAATCCCTTACGTCAAACTAATTATAGTGGTAGGAATGATTAGCTGGATAAGTGATTATCAATTAGCAGAACGTCTACTCCCTATTGCATGGGTGAAGGTAAAAGAACTTACCCAACAATGCTCGATAAAGAATAGCATCGTTCAAAACCTGGATAGTCCAAGCCTCCTATTGCCTAACATTTATTCAAACAGCATGATTACGGAACCCCGCAAGCTATGAAAACGAAACGTCTACCCTTTCAACAAATCGAACGCTGGTCAATGACCTTTATCTTTTTGGCCATTATTCTTACTAATGTACTTAAAATCAACACAACCTATTCGGACCGCGGGCTGGAGAATTATTTTGCTAAGATTTTTATCCCATTGATCCTTTTTCTAGCGTATTATAGTGTACACTACAAGATCCTCCCATTTTATTTTACAGAAGGGAAGAAGGTAAAACCCATTCTTCTCACCATTTTGGTTGGCGGAATGTCTTTGGGACTTATCGCGGCGATTTCTTACGGCGCAGACATTTCCGAAAACATTTTCTTACCCCTCTATTTTGGAGCCGTTGCTACCTATATTGGCTATTTGGTGGTTACGTACATGTTAGACCAGATACTGCTTCCTCCGAATCTAAAGGACTATACGGTCTATAACGCGGTAAGGATCGGCATGATTTATTTGTTTATTCCGATATTTCTATTTCAGGGACATTTTTTTATCTCTCCTGTCATATCGGTATTGTTCGTGATCATACTACCCGCGCTAGCCGTCATCTTGGTGTACAGCTATTTCTTGATCTACAAAAAAAAGCGGTCGGGCAACACGAAGAGCTCCCGGTTTTTTTACCGGCTCCTAATGGTTGCTATCATTGCTTTTAGTGCCTTTATGGTTCTTGTGAACAATGGCCATCCGGTCTTCTTCACGATCGGGATAATCTTCGCATTACTGACAGCTTTTATTGTTATTCCGTTTTTCGAACTGCTTTTCACCAAATATGAATCCTATCTGGGTGAACTTAACTCACTCACCGTACGGGTGGATGAAGGCTCTGCGAGATTAACGTTTTTACGGTCTCAGATTAACCCGCATTTTTTGTTCAACATACTCAACACGCTCTATGGCGCTGCCCTACAGGAAAATGCCGAAAAGACCGCTTCTGGCATTCAAAAGCTAGGGGATATGATGCGCTTTATGCTTCATGAAAATACCCGCGAAAAGATACCTGTAGAACACGAAAAAGACTATCTCATCAATTATGTGGACCTACAGGAATTACGGATAAAAGATCAGGAAAATATCACCGTCACCTTCAACCGGTCTGAACCTCCCTGTTCAGGCGAGATTGCGCCCATGTTGCTGATTCCCTTTATAGAAAACGCATTTAAACATGGCATCAGCCTGCAGAAAAAATCATGGGTAACAATCAATTTGCGGTGCATCGCGGGATCCGTCCACCTCGATGTCACCAACAGCATCTACCGAACCAATCCCGACGATCCCGAACATCAGTCATCAGGCATTGGGTTGGAGAATGTAAAACAGCGACTAAAATTGCTTTATCCGGGTAAACATGACCTGATGATTCGGGAAAATGATACCGAGTATTTTGTACATTTAAGCATTCAACTCTAAATCTGTCCTTGATCCAATACCAACGCGCATGCTTACCGCAATTGCAATTGATGATGAACCCATGGCCTTGGAGGTAATCAAATCCCATGCTGCCAAGGTTCCGTTTCTGCATTTAACCGACGTATTTACAAATGCGATCAAAGCACTGGAACACATCAAACTCGCTCCCGTAGATCTTATCTTTCTCGACATCAAAATGCCGGATATATCAGGAATAGAACTTGCAACGTTGATACCCGAAAAAACCATGCTTGTATTTACCACGGCCTATTCCGAACATGCCGTGAAGGGATTTGAGCTGGATGCCACGGATTACCTATTAAAACCCTTTGCATTGGGCAGGTTTTTGCAGGCTTGTCAAAAAGCCCAAGAATGGCAATCCTTGAGAAATACCCAAGACAACAGGTTTATCTTTGTGAAGACAGGCTATGAACAGGTAAAAGTCAACTTCGACGCATTGCTCTACTGTGAAGCCCAGGGAAACTACGTAAGTTTTCACTTGGCTGAGGAACTGATCGTGAGTAGAATGACCTTGGCTGAAACAGAAAAATTGTTGCCTCCTACATTCGTAAAATCCCACCGGTCGTTTTTGGCCAATCTTGCTCACATTCAAAAAGTCGAACGGCACCAGCTAACACTTATGGGCAAAATCATACCGGTCAGCAGTACCTACTATGAATCCCTGCTGACAGAAATCGCCAGATCAAACTCTTAAAGAAGTGGGTTTTTGTGACTACTCCAGATTTCCTCAGAAATATCGGCCAGTGTGTTCGCTTACTTTTTACATTCACTAAATCAAGCTTGGCCAAAATGTCATCTTTAGGAGAAATTACTAAACAGGGGAGATTTTTCCGGTACTGATGGGGTTGGCTACTCCGAGAAGCCGAAGAAACTTACAGCTAATAAAAGAAAATCAAACTGGTGAAAATCCTAAAGCCACTTCTTTCGCTTAAAGTAAACCAGCATCAGCATGGCCGCCACAAACATGAATGCCATCACGGAAACATATCCATAGCGCCAGGAAAGCTCTGGCATATGGTCAAAATTCATCCCATAAATGCCCGCCACGAAAGTCAAAGGAATGAAGATCGTCGCGATTATCGTCAGCACCTTCATTATCTCATTCATCTTATTCGAAACGCTGTTCATATAGAGATCCAATAAACTCGTTGCCATATCGCGGAATACCTCGATAGTCTCTATTACCTGCACGGTATGGTCATAAAGGTCTCTGATAAAAACCTGTGTAGACGTATCTACTCGAGGCTCTTCTATCTTGGCAAATTGACTTATAACTTCTCTTAGCGGATATACCGATCGCCTTAGTCCAATGATTTCTCTTCTCAGGTGGTGAAGCCGCCCCAGAGATTCTTTATCGGGATTATCCAGTAATTCAATTTCCAAATCCTCCAACCGCTCACCCAAGGCCTCCAGAACGATAAAATAGTGGTCTACTACCGCATCCATCAAGGCATAAAGCAGATAACCAACACCCCGCTTACGAATCATCCCTTTGCCCTCCTGTAAGCGTGTCCGTACATTTTGAAAAACATCTCCAGTCTTTTCCTGAAAGGTCACCAAAACATTGCCTTGCATTATGAAACTCAACTGTTCCTCTTCAATAAATCTTCCGGTAGGATGCGTCATGCACATCCTGAGAACGATGTGTAGGTAGGTGTCGTGTTCTTCCAGCTTTGGGCGCTGTCCTACGTTTAAGATGTCTTCAATCGTTAGCTTATGGAGCCCAAGACGATGACAAATCTCGGCTACCTTTTCTTCATCATGTAGCCCATCAATATTATACCAGCTCATTTCTTCTATCCCTGAAGTCAATGAACCTGAAAGAAGCTGCATGACGCTGTCTACATCTGCGGGCCGCTCTTCCCTATAATAATCGTCTCCAGCATACATGACGGAAAAATCCACGCTAGCCATTTTCTTTTCCCCAGTAAAAACCAAGGTACCGGGGGCTAATCCTGCTTTGAGCTTTCTTTTATAGCTACGTTTTTGCATCGGAAAATCTAAATGTTTACTGATTTACTTTTTCACAGGTATTTGAATAGCCGTATTATATTCCATGCCATCCCTTTTGGTCATGAAAGATCACATTAGAAGTTCAGGTGCATTTTTTGTATAAACCCCAACTTTGGCAGAGGTTAGTATTCCCGTTACAGGTGTTCCTGTTTATCCATGTTTGATATAGTTTCCAAAAGAAAAACATGCCTCATATCATGTCATCTGCCATTCTTAATTTACTAGTTTGAAGGTACTATCAAGGTGCATAGTTGAAAGAACTACAGAAATATCTTTCATTCGCCACATTAAGTTAATTGCCCATGCTCGATTTGATCTCTTTAGGGTTTCACTTTCCAGATTTTATCCGAAACTTTCAAATATTCACCCAGGGCTGCAGATCCATACCAATCAAATAGTTCTAGGTCCAAAAGGCCTGCTTTGATTGCAGGATCATCATTTAATAGGTCCCTAGCACGGAAATGGTCCGTTTCAGTCAAAATGAATAATCCCCTGTAAGTTTGATCATTCTTTCCAAACGGTCCTGCCACGATTAGTTTACCCTCGTTTACCAGTTTTTCTATATTAGCCATGTGCCCTTCAAAACAGCGGGCGATAAATGCTGGATCAGAATTCGAATTTGTTCCAGTCTTCAACAAAACAAAGAGGTATGACTTCATTCCATAATCATCTGCGCCGAGCTTCTCGGCTAGTTCCTCGTCGTATGCAGGATTTTGGATTTGTGCATAAGCAGGAAATATGCCCCCTAATAAGAAAACGATACAAATCCACCTCCGAATAACTACCATACCTTTAAGAAGGAATATCCTATTTGGCGAAAAATAGACAATAATAGCATTGCAGGCAAGACGCATAAGTCATCACTTTTTGAATTTCAATAAACTTACCTCTGATGAAAGCTGACGGTAACAAAGGCTAGAACCTCTGGCAGTGCCGATCTCCAATATCCCCACGTATGTCCCCCATCCCGTATTCGAAATTCATGGGGTACTTCTTTCTTTTTCAATGCGATATGTACTAAGCTGTTGCCTTCATAAAGGAAATCATCATCGCCGCAGTCGAAATACCACCGAACGGATTTCATGGCTTCCAAGTCATTGGTTTCTATCTGACGGAGGGCTTGGTGTTTATCAAAATATGCCTCTAGGCCCGCTGGGTTTTTGAGCGTTACCTTGTTGGTTTCAAGTCCTTGCTTAAATGAATCTAAGGTATAGTTTCTTAGAGAAGCACTAAGTGGACAGGAAGACGAGAAAAGATCCGGTCTATGCATGGCGTAGAAAAAAGACCCTCCTCCCCCCATAGAGAGACCTGCTATTGCCCGATAGCGTTTTTCGGATTTGATTCGGTATTTCTCCTCCACGTACGGAAGCAGTTCTTCAAAAAAGAAATCCTCATACCGCCACGCGTTATTAACATCGTTAAAGTATCCACGTTGCCCTGTATTGGCATCGGGCATAATGATAATCATGGGAGTTGCCACGCCATCCGCGATTGCCTTGTCCGCAATATGCTGTACTTCGCCAAACTGTATCCATCCTGTCTGATCGTCACCAGCCCCATGCAACAAGTAGAGAACCGGATACGACCGCTCGGACACATCATATCCGGGCGGTAAATACACCGCATACTTTCTGGGCATGTTCAGAATTTTGCTCTCCATACTAAGGTTGTCGTAAACCTTACTTTGTTGGGCATAGGCCAGTGGAGAAAATACAAGCATACATAATCCAAGGAGGAAACTATTTTTCATGGGTAACATTGTTAATTCATGGTCCGATCCTACAGAATCAAGTTCAATGAAGACGGATACAGATTCATTCTTCTAGTCATTTATCATGCCATTTGGAAGTAAACTTACCCTAATGGCCCACACTTTTCTCGCCAAGCTACGCAATTTTCTTTAGTTTACGCAATACTAAAATCCCACTATTGGCAGAAAAGGGGAAATGAAAGTGGTATTTCATGCCCATATTTCAGTAAAACCAGTTTTTCCAAAATAAAAAAGGCAAAAAAAAACCCGGCCATTCGACCGGGTTTTAACCTTACTAGTTTTATTTCAAAAACAACATTTCTCTGTATTTCACCAAAGGCCAAGATTCGTTATCGACAAGCAATTCAAGCTTATCAACTGCATAACGGATTTTGTCAAAGTAAGCATCTTTCACATCGGTGCTGTACTGTTTCGCATTTTTGACGATATCTCCCTCTTTGTTGATTTGCTTTCTGGCTTCCGTCATTTGGCTTACATTGGACTTCAGAGACTCAATGTGCTTACTTACTTGCTCAATAGTCTCTATCGCAGCGCGGTGGTCAAGGCCCAGCCCCTTCAATCCGTTGGCGTTCTCTATCAGTTTGTTTTGATACTGAATGGCAGTAGGAATGATGTGGTTTAAGGCTAAATCTCCCATCACCCGAGATTCAATCTGTACACGCATGATGTAGTTCTCAAGCCTGATCTCATGTCGGGCGTGTAGTTCCTTCTCATTGAGAACGCTGTGTCGCTTATAAAGCTCAGCGGTCTTTTTAGCGGTAAGTGCATCAAGGGCGAATGGCGTGCTCTTAAGGTTGGATAGACCACGTTTTGCAGCTTCGTTGGCCCACTCTTCTGAATAGCCGTCCCCTTCAAAACGCACATGCTTGCTTTCCTTGATGTATTTTCTCAATACATCAACGATTGCAATTTTCTTCTCTTTACCGGCCTCCATCTCTTTGTCGATGTCAAGCTTCATTTCCTTCAACACATCGGCTACGATAACGTTGAGAGCAGTCATTGGGCCTGCCACGTTTGCACTGGATCCTACAGCTCTGAACTCAAACTTGTTGCCAGTGAATGCAAATGGAGAGGTTCGGTTTCTGTCGGTGTTGTCAAGTATGATCTCAGGTATTTTGGTAATACCGAGCTTCATATACATGTTATCGCCTTTTTCAATTTTCACATTTCCGTTTTGCTCCAGTTCATCAAGGATGCTGTTAAGCGTAGTACCTAGGAACACGGAGATGATAGCAGGAGGTGCTTCGTTAGCTCCTAATCGGAAGTCGTTGGCAGCAGAGGCGATACTTGCCCTTAACAAATCTGCGTAATCATATACCGCTTTTATTGTACCTACCAAGAAGCACAAAAACTGTAAGTTTTCACGGGCAGAATTGCTTGGCTGGAAGAGGTTTACGCCGGTATCGGTGATAAGGGACCAGTTGTTGTGTTTTCCGCTTCCGTTAAGGCCTGCAAACGGCTTCTCATGAAACAATACTTTCAAACCATGTTTATCGGCAACTTTCTCCATCAAATCCATCAACAGCAAGTTGTGGTCGGATGCTTTGTTGATCTCCTCAAATAGGGGAGCAACTTCATATTGACCGGGAGCTACTTCGTTGTGTCGGGTTGATACGGGGATGCCGAGTTTCCACGCTTCAATTTCAAAGTCCTTCATGTATTGCTTCACACGCGGAGCGATTGAACCAAAGTAATGGTCGTCAAGCTGCTGTCCACGGGCAGGATTATGTCCAAAAACCGTTCTTCCAGCCATTACCAAGTCAGGGCGGGTAGCATATAATGCCTTGTCAATGACGAAATATTCCTGCTCAACACCCAAGGATGGCGTTACTTTACGAACATTTCTGTCAAAAAACTGACATATATCGACTGCTGCGTTGTTGATCGCTTCTGTAGATCTGATTAAAGGAGTTTTGAAGTCTAGTGCCTCTCCCGTGTATGATACGAAAATGGTAGGAATACAAAGTGTCTGATCGTAGACGAAAATCGGAGAACTTGGATCCCAAGCTGTATAGCCTCTCGCTTCAAAGGTAGTACGTATACCTCCACTTGGAAATGAAGATGCATCAGGCTCTTGCTGCACCAACGCACTGCCCTTGAACTTTTCCATTCCGGAAAGCGCATCAAAAAAGGTATCATGTTTCTCCGCGGTAGATCCGGTCAATGGCTGGAACCAGTGGGTATAGTGGGTTGCACCCTTGGACATTGCCCAACTTTTCACAGCAGTGGCGATTTCCTCTGCGGTAGACATGTCGATCTTTGTACCCTTTTCGATCGCGCTGCTTACTCTTTGAAACACAGAGGGAGCAAGTGATTCCTGCATTTCCTTTAGTCCAAATACCTGCGAACCGAAATAATCTGAAATTTTAAGTGACGGTGCCTGGGGAACTATCGTATCCCTCTCCTGCACCTTCATCAACGCTAGTTGTCTTAATGTTGCCATTGTTTAAATTTGTGGTTTAAAAACGATACACAAAAGTATAAAAATATCTTACATTACAATGATTTCGGCAAAAATAAGAGGGGTCTGCTATGAATTTTACAGTAAACACCCCCAAATCTCCGTAAATATGAAACCGAACAGCCTAATTGAGCGGTATTAAGCAGAAATTCGCGAAAATTGAAAAACCCGGATTTATCGCTAAATTTGTATTCTGATTAAAAAATGATCCGGTTTTGAAAAAAGTTGCCTTCTATACGTTGGGATGTAAGTTAAATTACTCCGAAACCTCCACGATTAGCCGCATGTTTGAAAAGAAGGGCTATCAAAAGGTAGGCTTTGAAGAGACTCCGGATATTTTTATTATCAATACCTGCTCCGTGACGGAAAACGCCGATAAAAAATGTAAAAAGATCGTCAATGAGGCAAAAAAAATATCCCCCCAATCCTACGTTGCGATCATCGGATGCTACGCCCAACTCAAGCCTCAAGAAATCGCTACAATAGCGGGAGTGGATGCGGTGCTAGGAGCTGCGGAAAAATTTCGACTCATAGAACTGCTAGATGATTTTGCCAAAGCGCAAGAGACCAAAGTACTTGCCTCAGAGATCGGAGAGGCCACAGCGTTTAACACCGCCTTTAGCATGCATGACCGCACCCGTACCTTTCTGAAAGTACAGGATGGCTGCAACTACGGTTGTGCATTTTGTACAATCCCCCTTGCCAGGGGAAAAAGCAGAAGCGACAGCGTCGAAAACATCTTGGCGGCAGCCCGGGAAATAGCCTACTCTCCAGTAAAAGAAGTGGTGCTTACCGGCGTCAATATCGGTGACTTTGGCATAGAAGAAGGTAAAAGGAAGGCCCGTTTTTTCGATTTGGTAAAAGCATTAGATGAGGTAGATGGAATTCCCCGCTTTCGCATCTCGTCGATAGAACCCAATTTGCTGACCAACGAAATTATTGGATTTGTTGCTAAATCAAAACAGTTTGTCTCCCATTTTCACATTCCCCTGCAATCCGGAAGCAATGCAATACTACGGAGCATGGGTAGAAGATACCTCAGGGAACTTTATGAGGATCGGGTAGCCAAGATCAAGGAGTTGATGCCGCATTGCTGTATCGGCGTGGATGTCATCGTCGGATTTCCGGGAGAGACGGATGCGCTTTTTTTAGAAACCTACCAGTTTCTCAATGAACTGCCCATCTCCTACCTGCATGTGTTCACCTATTCCGAACGCCCCAATACCAGAGCGGCGGAAATGGAGGAGATAGTTCCCATGCGAAAAAGAAACGAGCGGTCTAAAATGCTGCGCATTCTTTCGGAGAAAAAAAGAAGGCATTTTTACGAAGAAAATCTAGGAAAGACCTATCAGGTCTTGTTCGAGGAAGATATTGAAGATGGTATGATGCATGGCTTCACGGAAAATTACATCCGTGTAACTGCAAAATATGACCCCTTGCTTATCAACGAAATCAAAACGGTTACCCTAAAAGAGATTAACGAAAAGGGCGTCGTAGAAGTCATGGAGCCTGAATGGCAGTACGAGACGCACTGATACGTCCCCTTCGGGCATGAACAGTGCTTTAACAATGAGTAGTAAGGCGTAACAAGCCTCCAAAGGGGCCGTTTATCCTTTTTTTTTAGGCCCTCAACTCCTTTATGGTGTTTGGAAGGATTTTATCCTTTATTTTTAGCAGGTAGATCAGTTGCTAATCCCAAATTTCATGACCTCCAGATTGCTATTCTTACTACTTTGCGGCACATTCAGCTTGCAATTTCATACCCTTTGGGGACAAAAAGGCTTTGCGGATGCGATCCGCAAAGGTGAAATACAAACCCTATCCGAAGACGGAAGCTGGTGCTGGTTTCAGGATGATCGGGCAGTTTTACTCGGCGACAAGGTGATTTTCTCCGGAGTAACCGCTTCCGGCGCAAATACCGTCACAGCATGGGACCTTCGGAAAAACCAAGCAACCGCTTCGGTTTTATCCGAACATACGCTACCGGCCGATGACCATAATGTAAGTGCCCTGATGGTCCGTACAGATGGCAAATTGTTAAGCGTCTATGCCGGCCACTCCATCGATTCCCTCATTCGCTACCGAATTAGCGCTTCTAAAGGAGATATCCGTTCCTGGTCGGAAGAAAAAACGATCAAAACAAACGGAAGGGTTTGCTATTCGAATGTATACCGGCTGGAAGATACCGGGGAGACCTTTAACTTTTATCGTGGAAACCAAAACAATCCACATTTCCTCGTATCGACTGACGAAGGTGAAACCTGGGATTTTGGGGGTAGGCTTTTTGAAGACTTTGGCCGGGCGTACCTGCGATATGCTTCTGACGGAAAAAGCAAAATACATTTCATTACGACCGAAGAACATCCGAGACACTATAACAACAGCATCTATCATGGGTACTATGAGGGGGGAAACCTCTACCGCTCAGACGGTACCCTCGTAGGTCCCATCAGTAGAACCGCAAACAGCCCCTACAAACCCACGGATTTCACCATGGTATATGACGGAAATGCTGCCACGCGGGAAGACGTGGCGTGGACAAGCGACATCAAGTTAAACGCGCAAGGCAATCCCTATATCGCCTTTTCGGTAACCAAGGATCCCATCACACGGGGAGAAACCCGCAATACCGCATTGGGAGGGTTTGACCACCGCTACCATGTTGCATCCTGGGACGGAACTACTTGGACGGAACAAGAAATCGCCTATGCCGGCAGCCGGTTATATCCTGGAGAAAATGAGTATACCGGATTGATTACCCTCCATCCTCGCAATCAAGGGCTCGTTTATATCTCTACAGATGTGGATCCGGTAACCGGCAAATCACTCGATGCAACTGGACAAAGCAGGTACGAGATTTTCCGGGGACAACTGTCGGAGAAAACCAAAACATGGACCTGGTCCCCCCTCACCTATCAGTCAAGTGAAGACAACATCAGGCCCATCGTTCTTGCTGATAACGAAAAAGAAGTGGTGCTCTGGCTAAATGGCCGATATACTACGTATAAGGATTATCGACTAAGCGTGAAAGGAAAGGTTTTTTTCTACGGCAAAAAAGCGACAGCGGACGAAAGAACGGCTGCAGCAAACAAAAAAATCACGTTCCTTATCAGTGAAGACCCAAACAACTACGAGGCCACCTGGACGATTCCAAACTTTGCAAACGGATTGGCTGAGGAGAAGGGATACCGTACTGCGGTACAGTTGGGTGAGGGACCGAGAGAGGGATATGCCTTTCCAAAAAAAGACGAAATTGCATCAGCAGACTTGCTCGTTGTTTTTATACGGCGGGTGGCGCTTCCCCATGCCCAACTCCAGTTGATTCAACAACACCTGCAAAAGGGAAAACCTCTAATTGGAATACGTACCGCCAACCATGCCTTTTCGGTGCCTGAAGAACAAGTAACGGACGGACACCAGACATGGTGGGATTTTGTTCCGGAAATTTTAGGTCATGAGAATCGTGGGTATGGTCCGGCAGACGCTCCGACAATAGTTTCCCTAGTCAAAAAAAACAAAAAGCACCCCATTCTCCGCGGAATTCCAACGTCTTCATGGACAAGTCAGGGAAACATATACCTGATTAATCCGCTGTCTGCTGATACCTCAACAAAGCAATTACTGAGAGGATCTGCTGCGACATTTGATGAACCCGTCGCGTTTGTCAGGCAAGTCGGCAAAAGCAAAATCTTCTACACCTCTTTGGGCTATCCGACAGATTTTACCAGTCCCCCCTTTCAGCTGCTATTGGAAAATGCGGTGGAATGGGCCTTAAAATAGTCCCGACTTTACGTTTGAAAAAATTTCTCAACCGACATGCTGTCACCTTTCCCATTCTCACCTGCAAATGAAACGATCGCTAAAACTTGCCGTACTGATGCTTGTCGTCTGTACAGGCGCCTTTGGACAAACTGACACGCTTACTTGGCAAGCGGGAATAAGTAAAGCCATAATCACTCCGCAGACCAACATGTGGATGGCAGGCTATGCGGCACGCACCCATGAAGCTACGGAAACGTACCATGACCTGTATGCCAAGGTAGTACTTTTAAAAGATCAAGATAAGAATCAAGTTGTCCTCGTCACCGCGGATATACTGGGCTTCCCCAAGAAAATGTCCGATCGGATTCGAACTGCGCTACACAGGGAGTTTGGATTGGATAAAAGTCAGGTAATACTCAATGGCTCACACACCCATTCAGGGCCCGTGCTTGAAGAAGCGCTTTATGATATCTACCCGCTTGATCAAGCGCAGCGTATCTTAATTTCCGAATACAGCCGGTGGTTGGAAAACAAGGTAATAGATCTGGTAGCCGAAGCCAACGCCGCTAAGTTGCCGGTAAGGATTTCTGCTGGCAACGGAACCGCCCGTTTTCAGGTTAACCGCCGCAACAATGCAGAAGGTACAATCGCATCGGTCAAAGACCTTGTAGGCCCAAACGACTATGCCGTACCCGTAATCAAGATTGAAACTACAGAGGGAGCCTTGTTGTCTGTAATTTTTGGATATGCCTGCCACCCCACTGTGCTCGACCATTACGGGTGGTCGGGAGACTATCCGGGATACGCACAGATTGAACTTGAAAAATTATTTCCCGGTACTGTTGCCATGTTTTTCCAAGGTGCCTCCGGTGACCAAAACCCCATTCCACGTAGATCTATCCCGTTGGCAATCCAATATGGAACAAGTCTGGCAGCTGCCGTGGAGCGGATGCTATCCGAAAAAATGACCCCATTAGCCGCAAAAATTACT
>WGNT01000067.1 GCA_016124425.1 Cytophagales bacterium | reverse complement strand
TTTTGCTGAAACCGTAAAGCAGGCAGGCGGAGATGTATATTATAAGCCTACCGAGGTGGAAGGTTGGATGTACATCACCAGTTTCGCCGATTTGGACGGGCACAGGTGGAGTATGCTGTATATGGATTTAGATAAATGGCAAGGATAAAACCCTATGAATCCTGTTGAAAAAACTAATTTAGTTAATGATTGTCTCTGCCGATGGCTACGTAGATGGACCGGATAAAAAACAAAACTGGCACAACTGGATCGATAAAATTGACCAAAATGCAAACGACGCACAGATTCACGTCAACAATAAATTTCTATCGTGGCAGTATGTTCTTGGTTTATAGACCTTTTGCGTAATAAAATAGCTTCAACCTAAAATTGAACTTACCACTAGGGTAACAGTAGCGCCCGATTGCGGAAACGCACCTCGAAAGGAATTTCTGAAAAACTTCAACATTGCATTTGCCACAGGAGATGCAGATTTCATCATCGAACATGTGAGCGAAGATATAATGTGGACTATTTACGGTGATAAGCACATTACCGGGAAAGCATCCTTCATAAAGGAAATAAACATCATGAAGCACTACGCTGCCGATGAGGTGGTTATCCATTCCATCATCACGCATGGCCGGGAGGCCGCGCTTAATGGCGAAATGAAAATGGGAGATAACACCTATGCCTTTTGTGATGTGTATGAATTCGCCAACACGAAAGGTAATATCATAAAAGAAATGAAATCGTACGTGTTACCAATTGAAAGAAAATAGGTGAGAATGATTGATTTTGAAAAAATGGACCTTATCTGCAGACCCAATAAAAAAATATAGAACGATGCACTTCTTCAATATCCAAAATCTATGAACTATCTGATACCAAGCTACTCTTAAGAGAAAAACCGACGCCGTAGATCATTCAATCAATTCCAGATTTAGCTAAAGATACAAAGATGGCGCAAAGAGCACAAAGCTTTATCTAAAAATCCTACGTATCCTCCGAGGTTCTTTTTTAAAATTTACTTTGAAGGTCAAATTGATAATCGTTAAGTTTTTTTTGGGTACTAAGGTTTGAAATGTAGTATTGAACAAAAGCTTAATTAATAAAAAATAATATATAAATACCTAACGCACACCATGGAAGTACTGAATTACACGATTAGAATTAATAAACCTCAGGCCTTTGTTTTTGACAAAATCATGGATAAGACGGTCTATCCTGAATGGGCAAAAGCATGGGGTGACGGAATGACCTATGAGGGAGAATGGAAGAAAGGTGGCCATATTTCCTTTTTTGATCATTCCCAGGGAGGAACCAAAGTGTTAATCGAGGAATTAGATGCCTGCGAATATATAAAAGCCAAGCACATTGCTATGGTGAATCCTCAAAATGTAGAAGTAGCACCTACCGACGATATGATGCGGAAATGGATAGGTTCGTTAGAAGAATACCGATTTCACAACGAGGGTGAAGAAGTAACAAAGGTTGAAATCATCATGACGGTAGATAAAGTATTTCAAGAAATGTTTGACAATGCCTGGCCGAAGGCTTTAAGGTATTTCAAAGAGGTTTGTGAGTCTTAATTGCACATCCCTTGACTGGATGCGGAATCTGGGTGTAGAATTCTCTACAACCCTTTTATTCTTGACCTCCATTGAAGTCAAACGTCTTCACTGCCATTTGCAATGGCTTACGAAAGAACCCTTTAGGAAACATAATTGCCATCATAAACCCTTCTGCCTTAGTTTTTGAAAAAAGATCCAACCAAACCATCCTTAACGATTAAACAGCCTATTAGTCACTTGTAATTTCTGTATGGATGACCTATTTTTAGCTAGCTTACTAGAGAATCTACAGGAGTTCTGAAAGGAATGGTTGAAGATGATTTTTGATATCATGCTGAGTTTAAGAGAAGAGCCAAGGAAAGTCAGATAAGCCCAGCGGAAGGGATTCTCCCGACTCGCAAATAAGAGAGGCTACCAAGATTCTGATCGAAGCAACTTGTGACCAATTAGATAAAATTATAAACAGATGCTATATCTAACTATACCACCTCCTGTACACCTTGCAAAATTCGTCCGTTTCTTTTGGATATTAGAAAGCAATCAGCCCTATGAACATCGATCTGTGGCTGACGGAGGAGTAGAAATGGTTTTTCACTATCAGGGTTCCTTTGATGAAATCAAACAGGAAGGCAGTGGTCCATGCGCATCTTCAGCCATACAGGGAACCTCTTCTGGATATAAGGTATATACCTGCCAGTCTGCTTTTGGAATAGTTGGCGTATATTTTTATCCGTTTGCCATACCTGCATTGTTCGATTTACCCGCAGATGAGTTAGCCAATCAAATGCCAGATCTATATACCTTTTTGGGTACTGCTGGCAAAGAATTAGAAGATAAAATGATGACTGCCCGAAACAATGCGGACCGGATCACGATTATTACAGCCTTCCTGGAAAAAAAGTTGAAAAAGGTCGAAGAAAGGGATGAAGCACTACATCAATTCATCCGCTCAATAATTCATTCAGCGGGTCAGACCAAATTTAATGCTGTTGCTGATGAATTCTGCCTTTCCAGAAGACAATTTGAGCGAAGATTTAAGGTATTGGCAGGCTTTAGTCCTAAGATGTATGAACGGATCATACGTTTTCAACTTGCTGCCGACCAATATAACAAGCAAACTAAGTCATTAACTCAGATCGCGTTGGATTTAGGCTACTATGACCAGTCGCATTTTTCCAATGATTTCAAGAAATTTTCGGGCTACAATCCAAAAAACTATTTTTCGGGTCAAGAGGTAGGATATGAATGGAGAGATGCGTAGATAAAAATGTCGCAATTCTCCAAGATTTTGAAAAGCGTATCAGTGATCTTTGAAAGAAAACCTACATCTATGGACACGAAAGTAAGAATTATCCCCAGCATCGGCTATCAAGATGCCAAAAATGCGGTGAAGTGGCTATGTGAGGCCTTTGATTTTAAGGAAAATGCGTTATACGAGACGGAAGATGGGAAAGTGGCGCACGCTCAGCTCACCTACAAAGGCAATATGATCATGTTGGGATCGTCTGATAATGGATCTGAGTTTTCGAAACTTACCAAACTTCCTACTGAATTGGGAGGATTTGTGACCCAAAGCCCCTACATCATTATCGATGATCACGAGATTGAAGCACATTACGAAAAGGCGAAAAGCCATGGAGCGGAAATTCTTCTGGCGCTAAAGAGTGAGGATTATGGAGGGAAGAACTACACCTGCAAAGATCCGGAAGGGCATATCTGGAATTTTGGTTCCTATGATCCGTGGAGAACCTAGAGTTATATGTACACTATTTTGAACTCCGTCTGCCTTTGGCTCTGAAAAGCTCCGACTGCATATAGACTACATTTCAAACATTTGATCGCAAGAAAAACTCAACAAGTCATCTATTTTAATCAATTTGACCTTCAAAGGAAATTTTAAAGAAAACCACAGAGCACACAGAGGACACACAGAGGACACGGAGGGTTTTTAAATAAAATTTGTGTTCTTTGTGCCTTCTTTGTGCCCTCCGTGATCCTTTTAGCCAGATCTCGAACTGATTAAATGATCTATGGCGTCTAGTTTTCTTTTAAGATTAGCTTGGCATAATAATAGTTCATAGATTTAGAATATTGAAGAAGTGCCTAGTTCTATAATGCCATTTGCAATGGCTTGCTAAATAAAGTCTTAGTAAACAAAAGTTCGCAATTTCGAACTCAGTCTGCCTTAGTTTTTTGAAAAGATATCCAAACCAAACCTTCCTTAACAATTGAACAGCCCATAAATCACTTGTAATTTCTGTTCGCATAACCTATTTTTAGGTAATCTTACTGGAAGATCCACCGCAATGGATTGATGGTTGTGGATATTGGTTATTCCGTCATTCTTTTTTTAAGTTAAAACTATATTTTTCGCTGACTCGCATTGATGATCATGAAGACACCATAGGCTAACAAACCGAGTGCAATAATTCCCAGCGCGAGGGTTCCAAACTCATTTTGTATAAATTCAAAAGCATCTTTTGTTCCGCCGGCCTTGGAAGCATCGTACGTAATCGCAGCTCTTACCGTAAGATAGGCAATCAACCCAATAACTAAGCCTCGGGCCGTATACCCTACACGACCGGAGTAGATCATTAGATTCTGTGTTTTTTCATCCATGCCCGCTTCTTTCAATTTATCCCGAAATTTATCGGAATATGCTCTGAAAATTTGATAGACAGCTTTTCCAAAGAAAGCAAGCGCCACGGCGGCTACTAGCCAGCGGCCATATTCCTGTTCTAACAGCTTCTGAATCATGGATTGTCTTCCTCCCCCACTGCTTCCACCGCCGCTACCTACTAATAGCTCCACGGCGCTGTAAATAAGGAACATGTAAAAAACACCACTTGAAAAATAGCCTATTCTACGGGCTATTCCTTTAGCGTCTAACCCTTCGTCCTCGGTATCACTGAAGGTTTGATACATTCGCCAAAAAACGTAACCGGCAAGGCCTAACGTTACGAGCCAAAGCATTATTTGGCCGAAGGGCTGCTCAACTAAAAATTTTAAGGCTCCATCACTGCCTGTCTTTTTACCACCGCTTCCAAAAGCAGCCCAGGCCGATAAACCGCCAATTAAAATATAAACAACTCCCTTAGTAGCTATTCCAAACCGGGAAATCTTTTTTTTCTTTTCCTTACTCGGATTTAGATCTGATTTTTCCATTGACTTAAAATTTATTCTTTTAAAAATCAAAATTTATGCCGAAATGGAAGCATTTTACATTTTTCAACGGCTGTTTGTTGCCATTTTCACTCCTATTCTATTAAAATCGTTCTATTAGGAAATATAGTGTACAGAAGGTACGGCAGGGTTATTGAAACTAAAGAAGCATGAAAGTTTGAACCTCTACACGCTCTGCTCTTTTTTAAAAAACACCCGGAATACTGATCCTTCACCAAGGACACTCGCTACTTCAACTTTGCCACCTAGGTCCTCAACCATTCTTTTCAAAATAAAAAGCCCTGATCCCGTACCATCGACCTCAGGATTCAGCCTTGTACTTCGTAAGAAGATCATTTCATGATTTTCCTTTGCTATGCCAGGTCCATTATCACTGACTGTCAGAAGGACATATTCATCCTTTTCCTCAGTCTTGATCCAAATTTCCGGTTTCCTAAGCTGTTCACTAAACTTTATGGCATTGCTGAGTAGATTATATACAATACTCCTAATATTTTTTCTGGAAAAGTTCAATTCTGTTACCTGAAAATCAGTATGGATTTTTGCCTTTGACTCAAATATCTTATCGCTTAAGCCTATTCTTACGTCTTCGACGATATGCTGTATATCAACCCTCTCCGCATCGCCGGCAAGTTCTGAATTGTCTTTAATCCTGTCCGTGAGGTCTTCAATTGTTTTCATCAATTTACCAACCGAAATGCTTAAAGATTCCAAAAGTAAATCCGTCTCATTTTTGTCCTCTTCAGGCATGTTCCTTAATAGGTCTATTAAACCTTTAATATTTCCTATTGGGCCCTTTAAGTCATGTGAAAGAGCGAAAATTACCGTTTCGTGGTTCAGATTAAGCCGTTCATATTGTTTGAGAATTTCAATACGGGAGGATATATCGACAAAAGTGATAATCACACCATTGGTTTGATTACTTTTTCGCACGATATACGGGAGGATGTTCATTTGATACCATCTTAGGTCGGTCGTTTGAATTTCCTTTTCCATATCCTGATTGGAATCAATCACCTCTTGGATATTATCTAAAATGGTTGGAAATCTAATCCTGTTCGTTATCTCACTGATTGGTCTTCCGTTATCTGCCTCAGTCAGCCGAAATTGTTTCATTGCCGGAGGGGTAAATTTCCGGAGAATCAAATTAGAATCTACAAACAACTGTGGGATCACTGTATTTCTGAAATAATTTTCTAATTCCTCATTCAGTTCAATAATCTTTCTGTTTTCGATTATTTGATGGGTAATGTCCATTAGCGTGTTAATTTTGAGTTAGATTGAAAAAATTGTAGCATAAAGAAATAGTTGTTTTTGGTAACAATACACCTAAGTCTTTCCCACTGTATAAGCATTACGTTTGGACAGGTGTAAAAACCACTCGTTAACTAAATTTTTAAAATCAAAGTTTAAAGTTAAAAATTTTGCTTTCGGTTTGCTTCGCTTCAGCTAAGAAATCGCCTATTGTTGGGCATTTTTAATGTATTTAGGCGATTCACATTCCTGCCAGTAGGCGACAATTTTTTCTATTGTATTTTTAAGTTTGGTGTAATTGTCTCCTTTGACAAAGAATCCCTGCATAGACCTCGAGTAGGCATCAATTACATCCTTTTGTTCCGCGCACGTTGTAAAAAACAAATAAGGGATGGATTTTAACCTCAAATCCTCGTTGTTCACAATTTTTTCCCGTAGTTCTATTCCACTTAGCTTTGGCATATTAATGTCGGATAACACTAAGAAGGGCTCAATGTCCGAATCAGTCAAATATTCCAGTGCCTGCACACTGTCTTTAAAGAAAATAACTTCATTTTCATACTCGAGTTCTTTGAATACTTTAGCTAAAATATACTGATCATCAAGGTCATCTTCAATAATAACAACCGGCACACGCTTATTCATACGAGTAATGTTTATAATCAAAGATAGAATATTCTTTTTGGAAATATAATGAATTTATATGGAATAATTGCTTGGAGATCATTTATTAAATAAAGCCGGGTATGTAATAGGTGGTATGGGATAGCTGTATTAGCTTAAAGAAGGAAATAATACGCATCGACCGATGCAGCAGGAAACCATCTTACGGCGGAGCAACTTTTTCAGGATAGGTCACCGAATAAGAAGAGATCAGACCTTTTCCAAGTCGTCCATCTTGCTCGACTGAGAATCCACCATTTGGGCAATTTGTGTTTAACGTGCCGGAGGAAAGCTGTTGGACGCACCACGGAAGCTTGTTTCAACCCATCAACAAACGGGCTTGTCCGGGAATGAAAGTATATAAGGTAAGGTGGTTTTGGTAAGATTCCCAGTACAAACTGGTGGAAAATTTTTACGAAATATTGCTGGATATAAACAACCAAGTTCTGAAATTCCAGAGAATCAGTTCAGGGGGAACCAATGTAACACTCGCAGATCCAAAGCTAATTTTCAAAAAGGCACTAGACCACCTAGCGTCGGGAATCATCTTAGTTCATAAACATCCGTCGGGAAAATCGAACGGGATAGAACACTAACCAGAAAACTGTCCGAAGCCGGAAAATACCTTGAAGTTACGGTATTGGGCCACGTGATATTTGCAAACGTGGGGTACTTTAAGCTCCTATGCTGACTGACGGGTCTGTTTTCCGTTCAGCTCATAAGGTTGTATTAAAACCTCAACAGACAAGCCGAGTTTGGTAGAAAGCGCCCTGATCATCTCAATGGTTAATGCTCTCTTTTTGTTTAGTATCTGGCTCACAGACGTCTTATTGCCTATTACTGGCACCAGGTCTTTGTCCTTTAAGGAAAGATCCCCCATACGTTCTTTTATTGCTTCAATGGGGTCAGGCAGCTCAACGGGGTAATTTTCACTCTCATACTTCCCGATCAGGGTAACCAGTACCTCCAGCTCTTCGGCCTCTGGAGTATTAGGCTCTGCCAAGAAGATATCCTGAACCCTTTTCATGGCCCGGGTATACTGCTCCTCATTCTTTATTGCTTCGACGGTTATCATACAATCTTTATTTACATTTTTATTACGCCTAGTACAGGTTTACCGTGTTGGCATCCACTTTATCATATTCGGCATGGGCCCTATAAAGCATACCCGCACAACCTGGAAATGATAATTTGTGGCTACTATTAGCCGATGCTTATTTCCTGAAATGTTGAAGACTACCCTGCTGTTTTTGATCGGGTCGGCATCATTAAAATCATCTACCACGTCCGATGGCTTTTCCCAATTCGCACCATTAGCAACATCCATCTCAGCAAGCTCTTTTTTGAATCTGGCCGATTCTCATAATACTCCCGGATAGTTTTTATTGCTATGATATTCTTCATCTCTCACCCATAGTATTAACATAAATCTATGGATAAAGTTTGCATATTGCAAATTGATTGTTTAGAAATAGATGCGTATGCTCTTGCCTACCAATCTTTGAACCTGGGTGTAGCCTACCTTCATCTACGTCTCATTTACCCGATTCAAATTGAATTCGCCCCACTAAAAGAACTGGGCCAATACGGCAAAATCCATACGGCGTATATCAGTAAAAAGGTGGATGCTGCCAAAGGTGGTAAGTCTAAAAAAGCTAAAGGTTAGGAAAGAGCCCTGAAGGGCTTTTTTTAAAAAACAATAGGAAATAGATCATTGATCAGATTTGCTTGAATAGAATCACCGAGTTAATTAAAAATTCAGGTCGGTTACAAAGGTGAAGTATTTAAACCAAAGACTAAATAGAAAATATACTGATAACCATGAATCAGACGCCTTCAAAATCCCATTGGGAAAACATCTATGCGACTAAAGACACACAAAAAGTAGGTTGGTTCCAACCGCGACCTGCCATAGCTTTATCGTTGATTGAAGAACTTGTCCTGCCCAAGGATTCCACAATTATTGATATTGGAGGGGGGGATAGCTCTTTGGTGGATTGTTTGTTGGCTGAGGATTACAGGAATGTGACCGTTTTGGATATTTCTGCCAAGGCTATCGAAAAAGCGAAACTGAGACTAGGAGAAAAAAGTGAACATCCTAAATGGATTATTTCAGACATTCGGGAATTCGAACCTCTTCGCCCATACGATTTATGGCATGATAGGGCGGCATTCCATTTCCTAACTGAGGAAGCGGACATCAGAAACTATCTAGAAACGGCTAAAAAGGGAATCACAGAAAATGGATTTTTGATTATAGGTACTTTTTCTGAAAAAGGGCCTACTACCTGCAGTGGTCTACCTGTTAGGCAATATACTTTGGAAGAACTGCAGCAAACGTTTTCACCCTATTTTGAAATTGTCAAAACGTTCAACATAGACCACATCACCCCTTCTGGGCAGAGTCAGAACTACAGCTTTTGTGTATTAAGGAAAAACACACCGCTCGTCGGCATTTGAAATCCCGAGGACAGATATAGGGAATTTGCAATTCCCGCCGATAATCTATTCGATCTTGGAGGTACACATTTGTGACATCATCGTTATGTTAGATTAAGCCAAAACGCCACCATCCAATATAAGTTGGGTACCGTTGCAGTAACTGGATTCTTCAGATGCCAAATAAATAAATGCTTTAGCTACTTCCTCAGGCTTGCAAAGTCGCTTCATTGGTGTAGCTTCAATCCAAGCTTGATGCGCTTCATCAGGAGCAGTGCTTATCATGGGCGTTTCAACGTAGTAAGGACAAATGGCATTAGCTCTGATATTTTCATTTCCGTATTGAACGGCAATGTTTTTGGTAATGCCTAAAACCCCATGTTTAGCAGCAGTGTAGGGAACTAATCCCGGCTCTGCTACTAAGCCTCCAAGTTACGCCATGTTTACAATTACCCCGCCCCCTTGGTTTAAAAATTGTTGCAATTCATATTTTACGCAATAAAATTGTCCAGTAAGATTTATAGCGATGATTTTATTCCAAGTCTCTTCCGGCATATTATGTATACCTGAGGCTGTACCCGCGATGCCTGCATTATTTAGTGCAATATCTAGTCTACCATATTCTTCAACCGTTTTTGTAATTGCGTTTTTGACACTTTCCACATCAGCAACATTAATAGGCACGAACATACATTCTGCACCTAACGCTTTAATTTCATTCATAGATTGGGAGTAATCGCTGTTGGGTAAATCAGCTACAGCAATTGTAGCTCCTTCTTTGGCTGCTGCCAATGCACAAGCCTTCCCAATTCCTGAATTACCACCTGTGATAAAGACGATTTTATTTTCGAGTTTTTTCATAAATTCTGTTTTTTATATTTCCACAATCATTTTTCCTTTGTTTTTTCCATCAAACAAATCAATAAATGCCTGGGGAATATTATCGAAGCCTTTCACAAGGGTTTCGCTGAACGTGATTTTGTCATCTTTTAGCCATGCTGATAATTGCTCTATACCGGCCGGAAATTTTTCCTCAAAATCACCGATAATGAAACCCCTCATGGTAGCACTTTTGGTGAGGATGATGGGTTGCAATCGGGGTCCCAACTGAATCTCAGTTTCATTGTAAAGCGATATAGCGCCACAAACCGGCAATCGCGCATACTTATTTATGTTTGCTAAAACAGCGTCTGAAATCTCTCCACCGACATTGTCAAAGTAGATGTCAACTCCATTCGGACAAGCCATTTTGATGGCATCTTTTAAATTTTTTGCTGTTTTATAATTGATAGCGTGATCGAAATTAAACTTTGATGTAAGTAGAGATACTTTTTCATCTGACCCGGTGAGGCCAACCACCCGACAACCCTGCAATTTGCCAATTTGACCCACTACTGTGCCGACAGCACCTCCTGCTCCGGAAATAACAAGGGTTTCGCCTTTCTTGGGCAAACCTATTTCCATTAAGCCTAAATAAGCGGTAAGCCCTGTCATCCCTAATATTCCCAAATAGCTTGATAATTTAGCGTCAGTTTTATTCACCTTAACTAAGCCCTTACCAACAGAAATTTGAAATTCCTTCCATTCCAAATTACTCGAAACAAAATCACCCTTTTTGAAATCAGCATGTTTACTTTCTATTACCTCGGCTATAATTCCCGATTGTATGGGTTTGTTTAATTCAAATGGTGGAACATAAGATTTAGCATCATTCATTCTACCGCGCAAATAAGGATCGACTGAAACATAAACTGTTTTTAATAGAACCTCACCATCAGTTGGAATTGGTGCTTCTTCACTAACGATTTTAAAATCAGTTAGTGTTGGTTTTCCATGTGGCCGTTTATTCAAAAGGATTATTTTATTCATAATTTTCATTTTTAACTTTGTTGGACGGCTTTCGCTATTGGAACTTCTCCACTTAGAATTTCGAAAACCTGGTTCTGTTTAACGCCATCTCCCAAGGCTTCAACTAATGTTTTAGCCACATCCACTCTTGAAATACTCCCCTGAATTTTCAGTTTCTCATTGAGTTGAATTTTTCCTGTTCCATCCTCGTCTGTCAAATGACCGGGTCTTACAATACTATAATTCATACCACTTGAACGCAGGTGATCATCTGCATTTTGCTTTGCTCTCAAATAATCTTCAAGTTCGTCACTCACTGATGGATTATCTGCTACCATGGTGCTCAACATGACAAACTTCTCAAGTCCTGCCTCCTTAGCAGCATCTGTTAGCCTTTTTGCGCCCTCCTGATCCACACCTATTATATTTTTACCTTTTGATCCAGCCGCAAAAATTACTTTATCCGCATTTTTCATTACGTGGTTTACATCTTCCTCTAAATCGGCAAGTACTGTAGATACGCCTTGCTTTTCAAAATGATCTTTTTGATCTTGTTTTCTGACCATCGCTATAGGTTGATAGACTTCTGATCTCCTTAATAAATCGATGATGATTCTCCCTGTGGTACCGTTGGCACCTGCCACTAATACATTTTTTCTTTCACTCATGATTTTTCCTTTTAATTTAAATACGACACTCATTAGCTCCATTTTTGGGGAGTTAAGGAATGCCATGACCCATTCTAGATTTGTTGAGCTAGTGGTAGTATAAACTATAGCTCCTTTTACCTTGGCATATTACATAAATCAAAATTGGTTGAATGGCTTAACGTTTATTTCTACAAAAGTACGTGAGACCATTGGTTTTTGTATTACACGATGTTTGGTATATGTTACATGATTCCCTCATAAGAAATCGTCAGGTTGGTGAAAAATCAATGCTTGATGGAAGTTGACTCTGAAAACGTTCCAGCTACTTGCTCCTCGGGATTTGCAATCCCGTGGACAGATTATTGGAATTTGTAATTCCAGTAGAATAGCCCATATCAAGACAAGGATTACAAATCCTTTCTATCTAACGTTCGACATTGCAAATGTCGAACAGTCGATAAATCCTTTTTATCTCTCGTTTACTAGTGCAACTATCGAACAGCGGGATTTTCTTAATTAAATATCAATCGTTTTTAACCGCAATGCATTGGCTATTACAGACACAGAACTAAAACTCATTGCCAAGGCGGCTATCATAGGTGATAATAATATTCCGAAGAATGGAAATAGCAAACCTGCTGCAATCGGAATACCCAGGGTGTTGTATATAAGTGCAAAAAACAGATTTTGCTTGATGTTTGTCATTACTGAATGACTCAAATTGTATGCTTTTACAATGCCTTGCAAATCGCCCTTTATCAGTGTTATCATGGCACTTTCAATGGCAACGTCTGTACCTGTCCCCATGGCAATGCCGACATCACATTTTGCTAAAGCCGGGGCATCATTTATACCGTCACCCGCCATTGCCACAACCTTGCCTTCTTGCTGCAGTTTTTCCACTTCTTTCATTTTATCTTCGGGAAGCATACTGGCTTTAAAATCCGCCAAATGAAGCTCGTCTGCAACTGCCTTCGCGGTATCATGATTGTCACCTGTAAGTATAATCACATCAATACCGTTTTTTTGAAGCTCAGCAATCGCTTTGGCACTTGTAGCTTTGATTTTATCGCCGATAACAATATAGCCAACTACTGTTTTATCAACAGATAGATAAGAAACTGTTTTCCCCTGCTGCTGATATTTTTTAGCCTCTTCCTGCATTGTGGAAGTAATTTCAGCGTTAGCATATTCCATCATTTTGGGGTTACCCAAAGCTGTCTTTTTACCTTCAACTATCGCTTCAACACCTTTACCCGTAACCGAACTGAAATTTTCAGATTTTAAAATTTCAGTATTTTGTTCTTTACCATATTTCACCGTTGCTTCTGCCAAGGGGTGCTCGCTATTGCTGTTTAATGAGACGATAAATTGAAGCACTTCGCTCTCACTGAGGCCATTGTCGAAGGAACCTGCTTTTTCTACGGTGGGTTTACCTTCGGTTATGGTGCCTGTTTTATCAATGATCAATGTATTTACCTTGTTTAGTTTTTCAAGCGCTTCTGCGTTTTTAATCAACACCCCATTTTGGGCGCCTTTGCCAACACCAACCATAACGGACATTGGAGTTGCCAATCCTAACGCGCAGGGGCAAGCAATGATCAAAACGGCAATAGCATTCACAAACGCAAACACATAAACTGGTTCCGGTCCCCAAATAGTCCAAACTGCAAAGGTGAGCAAAGCAATAATGACTACTACCGGCACGAAATAGCCCGACACCTTATCTGCCAAATTCTGAATAGGGGCACGACTTCTACTGGCGTTATTCACCATATGAATGATCTGAGACAGTAACGTATCCCTACCTACTTTTTCTGCTTTCATCAGAAAAGATTGGTTGCCGTTAATCGTGCCACTGTTTACTTTATCGCCAATAGTCTTATTTACAGGTATAGGTTCACCGGTAATCATGGATTCGTCAATGGTAGTTTCACCTTCCGAAATTGAGCCATCTACGGGAATTTTATCACCCGGCTTTACTTTTAAGGTATCCCCTAATTCTATTTTGTCTATGCTTACTTCTACTTCTTCCCCATCAACCAATTTAATAGCTTTGTTAGGTGCTAATTTCAAGAGTTCTTTTACTGCTGAATTGGTTTTGCTGTGGGCACGGGCTTCCAATAACTGTCCTAGGAGTACCAGTGTCAGAATAACGGTAGCCGCCTCAAAATAGACATGTACAGCTCCTGATTCGGTTTTAAACTGTGTTGGAAATATATCTGGAAAAAACATCCCAAACACGCTAAACAACCAAGCTACCCCCGCACCAATTCCGATTAGGGTAAACATATTGAGATTCCACGTTTTTATGCTCTTATAGGCACGCTCAAAAAACATCCAAGTGGCATAAAACACTACCGGAATGGACAATGAAAACTGAATCCAATTCCAATGTTTTTGTTCCAGTATTTCGTATAATGGATTATTGGAAATCATTTCACTCAGGGCGATTAAAAAAATGGGCAGCGTAAAAATGGATGCTATCCAAAATTTCCTTAAAAGATTTATGTATGTTTTCTCTTCTACAGAAAGGTCGGGTTGCAGTGGCACTAAATCCATTCCGCAAATAGGACAAGCACCGGCGTCATCCTTCACTATTTCCGGGTGCATTGGGCAGGTCCATTGTTCTGAGGAATTGCTCGAAAGATTTTTCTCTTCGATTAAATCCATTCCGCAGACAGGACAGTCGCCTGCTTTGTCATAGGTTTTATCGCCTTCGCAATGCATCGGGCAATAAAATGTACCGGTGCCTTTTCCGTTTGACTTCTCCTTTTTAGCTACTGGTTTATGTCGGTGTTCTCTTGGTTTATGAATACTATATAATGCACCATCATTCTTTAACGCGTCTTCAAACGTTCCACATGGAATGTTTTTTTCCATTTCGATGGAGGCTTCGGCCTTTTCTAAATCAACTACTACTTTTGATACCCCATTTACATTTGATAGTATTTTTTCTACATGACTGGAACAGCCAGTGCATGTCATTCCTTGTATATGATACTTATGTCTCATTATCTTTAATTTTAAATAAAATCGTAGCCATAAAAACCAGTGGGCTTCTGTTTGATACCGTCAAGTTATATACTATCCTTCATAACTCCTATTTTAAACCATTTTAAGTCTGTAAGAGAAATTCAAATGTATATTCAGGTTTAAAGGTCCTTTCGGTTGAAAATTCTGAATGCGCCCAAAACCGGAAAAAATGACCACAACAGTAAGACGATTATGCTGCCTACGACGCCCTTCCAATCTCTGAAAAATTGGTTGAAAACAGCACCACTGTAGCCCATTAATGCCGCTGCCTCAGTTTGCATCAGCACCAGTATTCTGCCCAGATCAACCGGGTTGAGGAAAGTTACAAAAAGGATACCTTTTTCTATGGGGTAATCACTGAAGTTGTACATCAACAACAGAATAATTCCATCATAAATAATTACTGTCGTCCGAGAACGAGATTAAGTTAAGAAATTAAATCATAGAATAGTACAAAATTCAAAGATGGGAAGCCCATTTGGAGCTTTCCCATCTTTTTTCTATTGTTGTTTCGACCAAGAATTAACAATATGAGGCAACTTAAGAATAATTTTTTATCTGGACATCCGATCATCGCCCAGCTTTTGGCCCTGATACCAAAAGAAGTTTTTGACCAGTGTGTAAAGCAGGAAAATTCCGATAAATATTACAAGAAACTTAAAACCAAAGATCATTTCATCTATATGTTCTATGCTGTCTTGACCAAAAACGGTAGTCCTCGACTGGGTGTAGAATCCTCTACACCCTTCTATTTCAAACCTCCTATAAAGTCGAGATCCTTTTAATGCCATTTGCAATGGCTTACCTAATAGCTTGTTAGGAGGCAAATTAGAATGGTATTTACCGAACAATTCAAGCGGATAAATTCAACGCAAATCGGAACACAGGCCGCCTAAATTGGTTCATAGCCACCACTAAAAAATTAAAAACCCCAACCTATTGAAATCAATAAATTAGGGTTTTCTTCCGTAGAGAGTGGGGGATTCGAACCCCCGGTACGCTTTGACACGTACGACAGTTTAGCAAACTGCTGGTTTAAGCCACTCACCCAACTCTCTATCTGGGCTTAGCAGCTGCAAATATAAATTAATAATCTGTATTTAAACAAAACCCAAATGGAATTAATTGCCGCCAAAACCTGCAAAATTTCTTCCCCAAAGATAAGCTTCTGTCCATCAAGGTGTAGAATCCCATTTGTGAAACGGGATTTTTTTCCCCATCACCCGACCTCGATCTTCTTGTAAAACTCCCGCACATAGGCCAACAACTGGTTTTGGGTCATCTTGTCGCTGGAGTGCACCGCAAACCATTTGCCGTCATACGATTTGTTTTGCTGTAGTTTGTTGCGCAGCTGCTCCTTTGCCTTACCGGGACCAAATAGCAGTAACTCCTTGTATGGGCTGAGTTTCTGCTCCAGCATTTTTAAATATTCATTGATTTCGTTTTGGGCAATATTGTGTTTTTTGTGCTCATTGTTGGATGCGTATTCTGAACTGGAGGAAAACTTGGTACTGTCATTTCCTTCACCCTCTTCCCGTTTCATTCGTTCCACAGGAGAAAGGATCGTTTCCAGTATCTCCGCATTTCCCTGATCGTAGCCTACCAAGACCGCATGTCCATAGTCTACCCATACGCCAACCTGTTTGTATTTTTCCATAGTTCCGTGATTTATTGGTGCTGATCGTTCCTGATTTCTAAGGTAGTGAACTTTATCCAATAATGTAAATTCACTTTTAATTTATCCTCGGAATGGGTTTCTTTGTACCCTAACAAATTCCCGCATGAAGATTATCGCCATCGGCAGAAATTATGCCGCCCATATAGAAGAACTCCAAAACGAGCGTCCCTCCTCCCCTGTTGTATTTATGAAGCCGGACACGGCGCTGCTTAAAAACGGAGCCCCTTTTTATCACCCCGAATTTTCAAAAGATATCCATCATGAGGTAGAACTTGTCCTTAAAATCAACAAAGAAGGCAAGTACATAAAAAAAGAATTCGCCGGCAAATACTACGACGAGATCGGCTTGGGCATCGACTTTACAGCAAGGGATCTTCAGCAAACCTGCAAAGAAAAAGGGCTGCCTTGGGAGATCGCCAAAGCCTTTAACGGCTCCGCCCCTATCGGCGACTTTTTGCCCGTCAGCGATTTCCCAGATTTGAACAACATCAATTTCCACCTAACAATCAATGGGACCACAAAGCAGAAAGGCAATACCTCCCTTCTCTTGTTTGATTTCGGGGTCATCATCGAATATGTGTCGCAGTTTTTTACCCTCAAAGTCGGCGACCTGATTTATACAGGCACTCCCGCTGGGGTAGGGAAAGTGGCGATCGGAGACCACCTAGAGGGCTTTATTGAAGGGAAAAAGATGCTGGATGTTGAAGTTAAATAAGTTCTTAGTTGTTTTAATTCTCCTTGTTGGATCTATTCCCCATACCACACCGGCCCAAGTCAGCCCGGGCTATTTTCTGTTTCCAATTAAGCCAGGCGAACAGAATTACCTAGCAGGAACAATGGGAGAAATCCGTCCAAACCACTTTCACTCCGGCATAGATATCAAGACCGAAGGCCGTCAGGGTTTACCGGTGTATGCCGCAGCGGATGGATATGTCGCACGGATGAAAATAACCTCCTTTGGCTACGGAAATGTACTTTATCTAAAACACCCCAGCGGCAATACGACGGTATATGGACACCTGAAAGAGCTGGAACCGGCCTTGGCGGCGTTTATGCGTGAAAAGATGTACGCCGCCAAGAAGAATGAGCTGGAATACTTTCCACAGCCTGGTGAATTGCCGGTAAAAAAGGGGGACATCATTGCTTTTTCGGGCAACACAGGCTCATCAATGGGGCCCCACCTTCACTTTGAGATCCGGGATTCCCTGGACCGGGCCCTAGATCCCCTACATTTTCGCTTCGACGAAATCATCGATCAGATACCGCCTTTTGTACAGCGGGTAGCGGTGACCCCGCTTACCATGGACAGCCGCGTAGACGGCATCTACCAGCGCAAGGAATTTTCCGTGGGCTACAGCGGTGATGCCTTTCGGGTAGCCAACAGCATACAAGTTTCCGGAAAGGTAGGTATTGAAGTCCTTGCTTACGACCAACTCGACGGAGTGTACAATAGAAACGGGTTCCCTACATATAGCATGTCAGACGGTGCCGGACAGTTTTTCCAAAGCAATGTCAACCCCATAGATTTTAGCTTGGACAGGTTTATCCTTTCCCATACCTATCGCAACCGCTTTACGCGCCTGTACAAAAAGGAAAATAATCTCTACCAATTTTATTCCCCAGATTCTACCTGGGCTGGTGCACTACAACTCGCTCCCCGCGAGCAAAAGGAGATTGCCGTCACCCTCACGGACAGTTACGCCAATAGCCGGAAGCTGTTGATAAATCTCCTGGGAGAGGACGCTGATGATCGGCTTTACAGTCAAAATGTTACCCTTGGTAATGAGGAAATTGGCTATCAGGACCATGTACTTATCGTCAATGAGCCTAATTCAGATGCAGGTGACTTTGCCACGTTTTATGTACATGGCTATGCCATGGAAATGCCCTATGCCTATCAGGGTACCAATAAACGAACCTATCTTTGGGATATGCGGTTAGGCATTCCCGACTCGGTCCGCCTCTGTACCAAGACGGTGTTTCCCGAGGTAAACGCAAGGATCCTTTTTCATCAGGAGACCTTGTACAAGGACGGCTTCGCAACCCTCCTCTTCAATGAAACTACGCTGCTTTCCGATCTATACCTTAGGGTGAGCCCGGTATTGGGGCCCTTTCAGACAGGTATTACCATTAATTCGGAGGAAGAATACCTGAGGGAATCCATGGAGGTAATATTTGATGCATCGGATTTTCAAGGGGACCGGACCCGCAGCCATGTCTATCTGCTCAGAAGCAATGGGACGAAAAGTTGGCAGGGGGGAAATTGGCAAGGCGATGAGGTTTCCTTTTCGACCCGTAATCTTGGCACCTTCGTGGTGGCAACGGACTCCACCCCTCCCCGTATTCAGCCCATGCGTACCAATGCCTCGGAAATCCGCTTTTCTATTCGGGACGACATGTCGGGAATCAAAGACTTTGAAGCGTATGTGGACGGGCAGTGGGTGCTGATGCGGTATGAACACAAGCAGGCCATGATTTGGTCAGAAAAAATCGAAAAGGTGCCATTCAAGGGGGACATACTTTTAAAAGTAAGGGATATGGCAAATAACGAAGCGGTTTATAGGGGAAAAATTTAATTTATTGCGATATTTATGGCCCTAAGGAATTTAACTAACTAAATCATTAGAAGAAATGGCACTAGCAGTAGGACAGGAAGCACCTGACTTCGAATCCAAGGATCAAAATGGCAATACCGTAAAGTTGTCCGATTACAAAGGTAAAAAGGTGGTCCTTTATTTTTACCCCAAAGATAATACCCCAGGATGTACGGCTCAAGCCTGCGACCTGAGAGATAATTATGAAGCGTTACAAAAGGCAGGATATGAAGTTATTGGCGTTAGTTCAGACTCTGAAAAATCCCACCAAAAATTTATCCAGAAGTTTGAACTCCCTTTCACCCTGATCGCCGATGAGGACAAATCGGTACATGAGAAATTTGGCACGTGGGTAGAAAAATCCATGTACGGAAAAGCCTATATGGGCACGGCAAGGACTACCTTCATCATCGACGAAAACGGGGTGATAGCGGAAATCATCGACAAAGTAAAAACAAAAGAACACACCAATCAGATTATCAAATAATTCCTTTTCATGGAAAAACACTCAATCGAACAACTAGAAGACATTTGCTCCCAAGTAAGAAGGGACATTGTCCGGATGGTACATGGCGTACAATCAGGACATCCCGGAGCTTCACTGGGATGTACGGAATTTTTCGTCAGTCTCTATTTCAACCAGATGAACCACAACAGTTCCTTCAATATGGACGGAACAGGCGAGGACATCTTTTTTCTTTCCAACGGACACATTTCCCCCGTTTGGTATAGCGTATTGGCCCGTTCCGGATATTTCGACCCGAAGGAAATGTCAACTTTCCGCAAAATCAACAGCAGGCTTCAGGGCCATCCAGCAACGGAAGAAAACCTGCCGGGAATCCGAATTGCTTCAGGATCTTTGGGACAGGGATTATCAGTGGCCATTGGTGCTGCCCTGGCAAAAAAGCTGAATAAGGATAACAGCACCGTCTATATGCTAATGGGTGACGGCGAGCAGCAGGAAGGCCAAGTTTGGGAAGCAGCCATGGCCGGTCCCCATCATAAAGTGGATAATCTCATCGCTACAATTGACGTAAACCGACAGCAAATTGACGGCCCCACCGATCTGATTATGAACCTCCTGGACCTTAAGGCGAAATGGGAAGCTTTCGGTTGGGAAGTTATTGAGACCAAGAAAGGCAATGACCTCCGTGAAGTGGTTGCGGGATTGGAAAAGGCGAAAAGCCTTCTGGGCAATGGTAGGCCGGTACTAAACCTTCTGCATACAGAAATGGGTTACGGGGTGGATTTTATGGTCGGTACCCACAAATGGCATGGCATTGCGCCAAGTGACGAACAGCTTGCTACGGCATTAACCCAATTGGAGGAAACGTTGGGCGATTTTTGATACAAAACCAGCACAACAACATTCGTCTCCTAAACCACAAAATCATGGAAAAAACACTCGATACCAAATACACATATACCGAAAAAAAAGATACCCGTTCAGGCTTTGGAGACGGTTTTCTTGAAGTAGGGAGGAACAATCCCAATGTGGTGGGCCTTTGCGCCGACCTAATTGGATCCCTGAAGATGGGAGCCTTTCAGAAGGAATTTCCCGACCGCTTCTTTCAAATAGGAATCGCCGAGGCCAATATGATGGGCATCGCTGCGGGACTTACGATTGGCGGCAAAATCCCCTTCACCGGCACTTTCGCCAATTTTTCCACCGGCAGGGTCTATGACCAAATCAGGCAGTCCATCGCCTACTCCGGCAAAAACGTGAAAATCTGTGCTTCCCATGCCGGCCTTACACTGGGAGAAGACGGAGCAACCCATCAGATTTTGGAAGATGTGGGCATGATGAAAATGCTTCCCCACATGACGGTAATCAACCCCTGCGATTACAATCAGACAAAAGCAGCTACCATCGCGATTGCGGATTACGAAGGACCGGTTTACCTGCGGTTTGGAAGGCCAAATTGGCCGATTTTCACGCCGGCGGATCAGAAGTTTGAGATTGGAAAGGCGTGGAAAATGATAGACGGAACAGACGTCTCGATCTTTGCCACCGGACACTTGGTATGGGAAGCCGTAGTAGCCGAAGCCATGCTTCGTGAAGAAGGTATTTCCGCTGAAGTAATCAACATCCATACGATCAAACCACTGGATACCGAAGCCATTCTAGCCTCTGTGGCTAAAACCGGCTGCGCGGTATCTGCAGAAGAGCATCAGCTTAACGGCGGATTGGGAGACAGCATTGCCCAGACACTTGTTCGCAATCAACCCGCTCCGCTGGAGATGATCGGCGTAGACGACTCTTTTGGAGAATCCGGCACCCCTACCGACCTCCTTGAAAAATACGGCCTAAACGCAGAGAACATCGTCAAGGCAGTAAAAAAAGTATTAGCAAGAAAATAAGCCAACCAAGCGCTTTAATAAAAGCAGTAGCTGGTGGGCTACTGCTTTTTTTTTGAGTTTTTGAAATCGTTTTTAAGGCCTATCGTTTGAAGCTATGTAATGTGAGACTGCTAAGATGAGACGTGACTAAAAGTATTTGAATATGCCTGAGCGGAATACGTTCACTATCCGCTTCGGCATTAATGATTTTCGAAGTAGGCTTCTCTTGCCGCATTCAACTCGGCTACCAAGGCATAAACATGCTCCGCTTCTGTTGCAAAATTGGTTATACAGACCCTAAAAACGGGCTCTCCATGGATGGGGTAGCTGGATATCCAGGATTTTCCCGAGGAAAGTACCGCATTGATGATGGAAGGAACAAATGCCTTATCCCGTTCACGGTCCTTGTCCGTAAAGCAAATTACGGGAAAGGGGCTAAAGTTTTTAATATGCCAGCCGCTGCGTCGCAGTTCCTCACGAAAAAGCTCTCCCATAGCTGTCTGATGCCCAATGATCTCTTCGTACCCTTTCAAACCAAACATTAACAGGGAAAGGTACAGCTTAATCCCAATGGCCCTTCGCGACCATTGTATGGAATGTGTGAAAGGGTCGGTGATGTCCATGTCCTTCGCTTCCTTGGGCATGTATTCAGCGGTGATCCGGAAGGTTTTCGAAAGGATATCCCGATGGCTACAGACGAACAAACTGGTACCCATGGTAACGGAAAGCCACTTGTGCGCGTCAAAAGTAATGGAATCTGCATTTTCCGTCCCTTTCAAATAGTCCTTCAGTTTGGGATGCATGACAGCTGCTCCGCCATAAGCGGCATCCACATGAAACCAGATGCCATATTTTCTTCCGAGTTTACCCACGGCTACCAAGTCATCGACTGCACCAACTCCCGTTGTTCCACCTGTTGCTACGACCATTAGCGGCTTAAGACCCGCCGCCAAATCCGTTTCTAGTTGGCGTTCCAAAAGCACTATGTCCATCTCCAGCATCTTCGTCACAGGAATACTCCGTACGGCGCTATGCCCAAGACCGGCGGTCATGGCTGCCTTGTGGATCGAATGATGGGATTCCGAAGAGCAATAAATAACCGGCCTTTGCTGCACGCCAACGAGTCCGTTTGCGGCATAGTCCGGTATAAGGTGGTTCAAAGCGCAGAGCACAGCCGTCTGATTTGCTTCCGCCCCACCGCCGGCAAAAACGCCATCTATACTTGATGGGTCAAAACCGAATTTTTCCCCGAAGACTTGGATCAAATAGCTCTCTACCTCATTGGCAAAAGGCGCATGGCTCCAAGCTGCCAATTGGGGGTTGAAGACGGCGGTGATCAAGTCGGCGAGGATGCTGGGAAAATGGGAACGGGGATTGAACAGACCAAAGTATTTCGGATGAGGGGTATGGACACTGAATGTTTCCAGCCCTGCTACAACCTGACGGATTGCCAGTGACGGGTCAAGTGCTTCGTTGAAATCAAACGCCCGCACGGTATTTCTTACCACCTCCTTATCAAGCGTTGGCGTCACGCGTACGTCCTTTGTATTGGTATAGTAATCCAATAACAGTTCCACAGTTTGGTCCAAAAGATTTTTATTGGCCGACTTTGATGAAAACAGTGCTGACATATAATATTATTGGTACAGATGAAGTTATTATCCTGTATTGTGCCTACTTTAGACGCTAAAGATACCTGCTATTCTTGCTTCTGTCTAGCAAAAAACAAACAACTTGCCATTTCTAACAAAAAAGTTTACCCGTTCACAATGGATCATTTTCGCCCCTTTCCCCACTTGGGTTTTTTCGCCGCTGTTTTTTTGATGTTCAGCCTCATGAGCGCAGGCTATTCCCAGCAGTTAGCTTGGTCTTCTACTGAACAGGGATACCAACTTACAGAAGGGGGGGTGCCGCGGTTTTTTTATCAATCAGCCACTAAATCCCAAGACGGTAATTATCCACGGGCCAATTACATACATCCGCTCTATGATGTAAAAGGAGCGCTAATTTCGGAAGATTTCCCGGAAGACCACCCCCATCACCACGGTATCTTTTGGGCTTGGCACCAGCTCTATGTGGACGGAAAACGGATGGCGGATCCTTGGATTAGTGAGGGAATTTCCTGGCAAGTGACGGATGTTATGCCCACTGTCATTGATGACGAACATGCCCAATTGAAGGCAAAGGTAGCTTGGATGGTAGATGGCGCGGCAGTTGTGGAAGAAACGGTTCTTTTAAGATACGAACGTGTGGATCCGGAGCTTTACCGCTTAACGGTTGAAGTACAACTGAAACCGTTGGTTCCCAATGTGCAGATCGGCGGTTCGGAAGATGCCAAAGGCTACGGCGGTTTTTCTCCTCGAATTAAATTGGCTGATGGTGTTGGGTTCTTCGACCGCAACGGCGCCGTCATACCGAAAGAGCTTCCTGTAGCCGGCGGGCCTTGGATGAACGTTACCCAAGGAAATCCTGAAGACCCTGGCGTAGTGATTTTGGGCGAACCTGAAAAGCTACCATCCTACCAGGGATGGATTTTGCGGGCAAAGAACAGCATGCAAAACATGGCCTTTCCCGGTAAAAATCCCATTACCTTGCCTGCATCTGCTCCCTTTCTTTCTTTTAGAAATGAATTGCTTGTCCACCAAGGCCTTAAAACCGCTGAAATCGATTTTCATTATGAGGACTTTATCAAGCGAGGTAAGTAACCTGCCAGGGCTAGTTAGCGTTTAATTGCACGAAAGGTTAGATTAATCCGCTCTCCGGCGACCTTAGCGCTTTTTGGAAGTTGGTGTTCCCAATGGTGCTGCGTGGCGCCTGCCATGATCAAAAGGCTGCCGTTGCTTAACGTGACTGTACGTTTTTCAGCTTTTGTTTCATACAGACGAAAATGAAAAACACGGGATTCCCCAAAACTTACCGAGGCGATAATTGGATTGACTCCAAGTTCCCGTTCATTGTCCCGATGCCAGCCCATACTATCTTTGCCGTCCCGGTAACGGTTTAGCAATACGTGCGTAAACGACGTCCCCGCTAACGCGGAAATCCGTTCTTTGATCGCCAACACTGTTGGTGAAAACGGGGAGGGAATCATGCGGATACCCGAATAGCCATACGAAATAGAGGGATCACCCTGCAACGCGGTAAGCCTTGGCTGCATGACCGTTCGTCCAAAAAGTTTAATCGGCTCCTGCTTCCAGGTAACTTCCGAGATTAACCGTTCAACTATAACGCTGCTTTCCTCTGGTGAAAAGAACTGCTCCCAAAAATAGGCTTCTCCAAGACAAGGCAATAAGTTGGGGGAGTCAAGAGGTCTCATCGGCATTTTAATGATTAAAACAAGGTTGCAATGGACAGTGTTTTAAACGTATCCGAGCAATTTCGGCACAAAAACATAAAAGCGTGGTTACCAACTGAAAAGATTTCCCGTATTTTAGCAATCTAAGCGTCCTATACAGATGAACGATTATCCCGATTCCTTCCAGTATGAAAAGCAATTTGAAGTGCTCTCCTTTCAAATAGATCCCGGAGGCCTGCTTCGTTGGAGCGCCATGGCGGATCTCTTGCAGGAGATTGCCTGGAAGCATGCTGATAGTAAGGATTTCGGGCAGAATTTATTTGACCAAGGCTACCATTGGATATTATCTAGGATGACCATTCAGGTTGAAAAATTACCCTCCTGGGGAGAGGTAATCACCGTAAAAACTGCCGGCCGAGGCATCAACAAACTATTTGCCCTTCGCGAATTTTTGGTAGAAGATGTGGCGGGAAACATACTGGCGACGGCGATGTCCGCTTGGCTCCTGCTGGACAGCAACAGCAAACGCCCTAAGCGACCCGATGATATTTTGCCTGCATCCCTGTTTCCTCCACAGCAAAAATTACTCCCCGAAAAGATTGCCATGCCGGTACAGGTAACAGAAGGCCAGGACTTTATCGTAAGACCTTCGGACCTAGACATGAATAACCATGTAAACAACGTGTCCTATATCCGATGGGTAGAGGATTTTTGCGGCGCAAATGACATTCGGTTCTCAGAGATGCTCATAAACTACCTTGCGGAAGCCTCACTCCATCAGACCGTTTGCTTGTTCATGACAGCGTCCGCTGAAAATCAATTGGTAATCACCGGAAGCGTAGCGGACAAACCGGTCTTTGTAGCCCGTGTCAAACCCATTACATCTTCAGGTACCAAGGAAAACCTACCGGATCCTAGCTGATGAGATCTTCCAACAGCCGCATCAAATAACCTGAAAATTGCTTCTATGGGATCACTTTTAGAGAAATTTTGTTACCTCTACGTAAGACATGTAGAAGCCTACGCTTCGTAGTGAATGAAATCGAATTTCATGGAGACGGTTTTATGGCGGGATAATTGATGAGATGCCACAAGAATCGGGACCAACTAGCCGATAACCTCAGGCATTTTGAGATCGAAAACGACAGGTTTCGATTGATGACATGGAGCATGACGAAAAGATCATACGATCGGACATTGACCCATCATGCGAAAAGCTCCCTATGTCAACCGGCATCGGTTAAGAGCATTAGATAGCTAAAAGAAAACCTATGAAAGCAGCTGATTTATTTATTAAAGCCCTTGAAAATGAAGGGGTAACTTACATTTTTGGAGTTCCGGGGGAGGAAAACCTGGATTTTTTGGAATCCCTGAGCCAATCAAGTATCCGTCTGATACTGACGAGACACGAGCAGGGTGCCGGATTTATGGCAGCAACCTACGGACGCCTCACCGGAAAGCCCGGGGTATGCCTCGCAACCCTGGGTCCGGGAGCGACCAATCTGGTAACTCCTGCGGCCTACGCACAGCTTGGCGCCATGCCCATGCTGATGATCACCGGCCAAAAACCCATCAAAAAAAGCAAACAGGCACGGTTTCAAATCATAGATGTAGTGGATATGATGCGTCCGCTAACGAAATTTACCAAACAGCTTGTAGACAGCAACGTGATCGCCTCTCAGATACGAGAGGCTTTTCGGGTCGCTACTACGGAACGCCCCGGGGCGGTACACCTGGAATTTCCCGAGGATGTGGCACAGGAGGATTGTGTTGGCGATATCTTTGAGGTGGTAGACTATATTACTCCGAAACCGGATGACAAAGCGATCGACGAGGCGGTAAAGATGATCCAAGAGGCTACTATGCCCCTCTTACTTATAGGCGCCGGTGCCAACCGAAAGATTACCTGTCAGGCGCTCGCACAATTTGTGGATCAAACGGGGATTTACTTCTTTACCACGCAGATGGGGAAAGGCGTAATCGACGAACGGCATCCGCAATATCTCGGTACGGCTGCCTTATCCAGCAATGATTTCGTGCATTCGGCAATCGATGCGGCGGATTTGATCATCAACGTGGGGCATGATGTGATCGAAAAACCACCCTTTTTTATGAAAAAAGGCGGTAAAAAAGTCATCCACGTAAATTTCCAGCCGGCAGAAGTAGATCCGGTATACTTTCCCCAATTAAATGTAGTCGGGGATATTACCCATGCGGTACTCAAACTCACCGAACAACTTACCGTTCAGTCGGATTGGGATTTCTCCTTTTACAAGAAAGTAAAGGCCGAAGTCAAAGGCCACCTGAGTAAGTATTTTCAAGACGAACGCTTTCCCATGCTTCCCCAGCGCCTTGTACATCTAATGCGGGAAAATTTGGGGGAAAAGGATGTCATCACGCTCGATAACGGGGTTTATAAGATCTGGTTTGCCAGAAACTATACCTGCTATCATCCCAACACACTGCTACTAGACAATGCATTGGCTTCTATGGGGGCCGGTCTCCCATCTGCGATGACAGTGAACTTGCTCTATCCGGATAAAAAAGTGGTGGCAGTATGTGGTGACGGGGGTTTTATGATGAATTCGCAAGAGCTGGAAACGGCGGTAAGGTTGGGCCTAAACCTGACAGTGATTATTCTGAATGATGGAGCATACGGGATGATTAAATGGAAACAGGAAGACATGGGCTTTAAGAACTTCGGGCTGGATTATAAAAACCCCAATTTTGTCCAATATGCTGAAAGCTACGGAGCCAAGGGATACAGGGCAAAAAGTGATGCCCATTTTCAGGAAGTGTTGCGGCTGTCATTAAAGAGCCCCGGGGTACATGTAATTGACCTGCCGGTCGACTACTCACTGAACCATCCCATTTTAAATGTTTTATTGAAACAAAAAACGGCAGAATTATGAGTAAAACGATAAAAGTAACCTCTCCATACGATCAACGTCTAATTGAGGAGATCCCACTAATAGACGAGGAGGGTTTGGAGAAAAAAATCAACTTGGCATATTCCCTCTTTACGGACAGCTCCAAGTGGATCCCCCCACACAAACGCATAGCAATACTTGAGAAAGCGAGGCAGATTATGGAAGGAAAGGTAGAGACCTTAAGCAAAATTGCAGCAGGGGAAGGCGGCAAACCCTATCAGGATTCAAAAGTGGAAGTTCTCCGAGCCATCAATGGGGTAAAAATTGCCACAGAAGAAATCTCGCAGCTGAAAGGGACACAAATTCCCATGGGGCTTACAGAGGCTTCTGTAAACCGCCTGGCATTCACCATGCGGGAGCCCATAGGGGTAGTAGCCTCGCTTTCTGCCTTCAACCACCCCCTCAACCTAATTGTACATCAGACCATCACTGCATTCGCCGCCGGTTGTCCGGTTATCGTGAAGCCGGCATCAAATACCCCACGTTCCTGCCTTGCGTTAATGGATATTTTGGAAGAGGCAGGGGTTCCTGAGGGATGGGTTCAAGCTGTAATTTGTACCAATGAGCTGGCAGAAAAGCTCGCCACAGATAAGCGAATCAACTTCCTGTCCTTTATCGGATCGGTGAAGATCGGTTGGTACCTCAAATCTAAACTTCCTCCCGGAACACGATGTGCCTTAGAACACGGAGGCGCAGCCCCTGTGATTGTGGAAAAAGACGCTGCTATTGACGAGATCGTACCGATGCTGACAAAGGGCGGATTTTATCATGCCGGTCAAGTATGCGTATCGGTGCAACGCATCTTTGCGCACGGAGATATCGCCCATGAACTTGCAGAAAAAATTGCCGAAAAAGCCAAAAAACTCACCATTGGCGACCCGCTAAAGGAAGATACTGAAGTGGGTCCGCTAATTCGGAGCAGCGAAGTAGATCGGGTGCACGAGTGGGTTCAGGAGGCCATAGATCGCGGTGCAGAACTGCTCTGCGGCGGTAAAAAAATCGGAGATACCTGCTACGAACCTACGGTATTATTCAATCCGCCGCAAGATGTACGGGTTTCCCAAGAAGAAATTTTTGGTCCCGTCGTCTGCGTATATGCATTCTCAGACCGGGATGAAGCCATCCAACAAGCCAATGCGTTGGAATACCATTTCCAGGCGGCAGTATTCACCAAAAACTTGGATGTTGCGCTGGATACCGTACGCAGGCTCAATGCTACTGCGGTCATGGTCAACGACCACACGGCCTTTCGGGTTGACTGGATGCCCTTTGGAGGAAGAGATGCCTCAGGGGAAGGGCTGGGTGGTATCCCCTACTCCATGCATGAAATGACACGGGAAAAGCTAATGGTCTTCAAAAGCCCGTTGCTTCCCTGAACAACGCTAATGGATCACGTCAAGAGCCTGCCTTTCCCCCGAGAGCGCAGGCTTTTTCGTTCTATGTTGTTACAGCAAGTCCGATTGCCAATTGTAGCGCCTGCATAAAACTCTATTCCCACTGGAGGTAATAAGCCAAGGACGAATCAGCACTTTCAAATCGATTTTGATTGTGAAGGAGGGATGAATTTTTGTTTAAGGCTTGCAACAGTGCGAAAAAGTGTTTTACTTTGTTATTCAAAGTACTTTTATGGAAAAAGAAAAATACCTACAAGACTTAAAGGAAATCAGGAACATTATGGACCGATCGTCTCGGTTTATTTCTTTAAGTGGTATGTCAGGCGTTTCTGCGGGAATCATAGCGCTTGCCGGTGCCCTCTATGCCCACACCTATCTGTTTCCTGAGGGAAGATACCTCCAGTTTCAGGCTTTTCCAGCAAGCAGTGAGGTAGTATATCAAGTAATCGGGTTGGCATTAGGGATGTTTATCTTGGCAATTGGAGGAGCTGTACTACTGGCAGGTGGGAAAGCGCGGAAAAAACAGACCAAATTATGGGATAAATCTTCGAAAAGACTACTTATTAACCTGCTGATCCCGCTGGGTACCGGCGGAATTTTGTGTTTGATTTTCTTGTTGCGTGGATACATTGGCTTGGTAGTACCGCTTTCGCTTATTACCTATGGCTTGGCTTTGGTAAATGCCAGCAAGTATTCGTTGGACGAACTGAGAAGCTTGGGTATGTTGGAGATTGGACTGGGTTTAGCAGGAATGGTTTTTATTTCCTATGGGCTGTTGTTTTGGACCATTGGATTTGGGGGACTACATATCGTATATGGCCTGATGATGCATTATAAATATGACGCGTGAAAGAATTTCTGAAAGATTTTAACAAGGCATTTGAAAGCAAGATTCGTCTTGGGGTGATGGCCGCCTTGATGGTAAATGAATCGGTGGACTTTAATACGCTAAAGGAGCTTCTAAATGCTACCGATGGAAACCTGGCTAGTCACCTGAAGACCCTCGAAAAGGAAACCTTTATACAGGTGTCGAAGCAGTTTGTAGACCGCAAACCACTAACTACTTACACAGCAACAGCTCTGGGAAAGGAAGCTTTTGAAAAACACCTCAACGCATTGGAAAACCTATTAAAATAAAAAAATTTACCTATCTACTTTGAATTACAAAGCACTTTAAAATATAAATATATGAATTCATCTCCAACAGTATCCGTTTGGACAAGATACGCTGTCATCATCAAAGTTGCATTTATTTGCATATTGGCATTAGTACTGCTTATTCCGACGGGAATGATTTATATGATTATCCATGAGCGGGAAACGCTGCACACGGAAGTCGTGGCAGATATTTACGACAAATGGGCAGGCAGCCAACAACTGCAAGGCCCGGTACTTAGCGTCCCCCTTATCTATGAGGAAGAGGTGAATAAAGAAAAGGTGCTTGTTACACGTTACTACCATATCCTTCCGGATGAACTTACCATTGCTGGCAATATCCATCCAGAAGTCCTGGAACGGGGCATTTATGAGGCCGTGGTGTACCGTTCGGATCTGCAAATCAGCGGAGCAATCAAGATAACGGACAATTTTGACAAGGAAAGCCTTGTCGATATAAGGGAATCCGGTGCATTTCTTACGTTTGGCCTACCTGACCTAAGGGGAATTGAAGATGAGGTCAAATTCTCTTGGGATAACAAAACGCATTCCGTTCGTCCCGGCACCTTTGTTCCCCAGCTCATTTCGAGCGGCTTTCACGTTCCGCTAAATGACTTTACCTTTGATACTACTAGAACCATCCCCTTTTCTATCAATCTTTTGTTAAAAGGGAGCCATCACCTTACCTTTCTTCCTTTGGGAAAAACAACCACGGTAGAACTAGCCTCAAGTTGGAAAGATCCGAAGTTTGACGGCAAGTTTCTTCCAAACAACAGGTCAGTAACAGAAACCGGTTTTCAGGCATCCTGGAAAGTTCTCGAACTTAATCGGAATTTTCCCCAATCATGGGTTCAGGGTGATTTGACTGCAACGCTTGTTGACAGCGCGTTCGGGGTAGAACTTCTTTCCCCCATAGATGACTATCAAAAATCCACCCGCTCTGTGAAGTATGCGATCATGACCATAGGATTGACATTTTTGATGTTTTTCTTAGTAGAGGTATTGGGGAAAAACAACATACATCCGCTGCAATACGCGATGGTGGGGGTTGCCATTTGCCTATTCTATATCCTGTTGATATCGATATCGGAGCATACGGATTTCAACTTCGCCTATGCAATTTCTTCAGTTGCCATCATCACCATGATATGTCTTTATGCGAGGTCGCTCCTGCACCGCATCAGCTACGTGCTTATCCTTGGGCTGATCTTGAGCGGCAGTTTTGGATTTCTGTTTATAACCATCAATTCGCAGGATTATGCGCTCCTCTTAGGTAGCCTAGGCCTTTTCGTCATCCTTGGCACCACCATGTACCTTACCCGGAACGTTGACTGGTACAGGATCTCAAGTTATTCAGGACCACCCATGTAATCCCTGGATAAACCTTTTGTCACGAATGTTTAAAGGGAGCTCCGTTACTGTCAATGCCCCAAAATACCTTTGTGTTCATTCGTGACATTCGTGGATAAACCTATTTCCCTATTGGATCTGTTCTATCCAAACCACCCAATCCTCAGCAGCAGGGGCTTTCAAGGTCTGTTGTCCTCCTTCAAGTCGTCTTCCTCTTATCCAACTGCCCGATTTGGGATCAAACCAGTTGCAGGTGTATTGTCCGGGCGGTAGGTCTATGGTAACCTCCGCAACCTTCGTGTTGGGAAAGTCGGTCTCGGGAGTTTCGCCCGAAGGATTGGCTAGGTAGATAAGGTACGTACCTGCACTCCGAATACACTTAGACCTAAAAGGATCGCCGCCAACAAAGGCGTCATCGGGCTCAAGACCCACCAAGGTCAACCCAGAAGATTTAAAAAATTCGTGGATATGCGTAAAGTCGTGCGCTCCCTGCTGAAGGATCCCAGCCCTATTGGCATCATAATAACCGGAAACCCCTTTGTCGCGTCCTTCCCAAGCGAGGTATTCGTTGCTTAAACCGCCGGTGGGGCTAATATTGTGGCCGCCAAAGGCTTCGTAGGTCCGCAGCCCACCATAGGTAGCATGCCCTCCCGAAAACAGGGAGGCCAACATCAACCGACGGAAAAAGTACCTGCGGTGGACCGGTGGCCGATACAGTTCGTAGCGGTCCTCATCGTTAACGATTGGCTGACGAACCTGTTGACGGTACTCCGCTATCTTTTGACCGGCTACCTGATCTAGGTCTTCCAGCGTTACGATATCTGACCAAGGAGCGGCGACAAACTGGTATCCCGAAAATCGCGCCTGATGGCTGGTAAGCAAGGTTCCCCATGGTTCACGCGCTGCCATATCCGTGCCTACTTGGTTCACCGTCTGCCAGTTTACCTCACGGCCTTTCAGCTCGGGGTTATTGTCTACCAACATGACATCGTTAATGATTGTCCACTGTACGTTTGGAAAAGACGACCAACGTGCTTGCGCATAGGCAATGAGTTTTTTCGCCTTGCCGTTTCCGTCGGCATAGCTGTTGATCAGCGGTGCGTCTTCAGCAAAGGGAATTAACTGAATGATCATATTGGGGTGATTTTCTAGCGTGTAGCGCAGTCGCCGTTCGATTTCTTTCCAATAGTTAAGGGCCAGCTTATCGGAGTTGCCTTCAAACAAGTCACTAACTTTGGAGCGTTCCATAGCAAACCAGGTCCTTATTTTGGTGGCACCCATGGCAGCAGCTTGGTCAATATAGTCCTTCCAATGGGGTTCCGAGGCCACTACAAAGCGGTAGCCCGTATCACCAATATGTAAAAACCAGTCACCGTTGTCGTAGGAAAACTGATAGGGGTCTTGAGCATGGACCCTAAGCTTTCCCTTATAAGGCGAGGGCAGAATTTCAAAGGTCCCGTTGTGGGCGTGCATTGCCGGGTCATTCGATTGACTTTGCCAGGTCCAAACGCCTACTTCCGAGGCATAGGCCCTTGCCCTGAAAAGGCTTCCTCCATCATTAAATCCATCGACGGTTACCTTCTTTCCACTAGGGAGGGTGAATGTGACCGTAAGCGATAGTTCATAAAAGGGGTCTTTGTCTTTTTCGCTGCTGTGAAAGTCGAGCTCGTAAACCCCAAATTGGTAGCCAATAGGTCCTCCATTGACGAATATTTGCTGTGCTATTACCGGCACCCAAAAAGCAAAGAAAAACAGTACTGCAAATAGAGCGGCTTTAAAAACTGCCCTTTGAAGGTGAAGGTTCATTCGTAAGAATAGGGTTAAATTTTAGGCAACTCCCAGCCATTGTGGTAATCTGGAGTAATAAATCGGTTGGCGGCGGTGTTGTTGGTAAATAGTCCAGAGGAATCATCCCAAGAGAGCATACCGGCGTTTGATCTTGCAGCGATATTGCCCATGTGGGCGTAGAGGGCCACGTTTTTACCGAGGTGAATGGGGCAATTAGTTTCATTACGGGAATGGATACAGTCCAAAAAGTTTCTAACGTGATGCTCCATTTCTGACATGCCCGATTGCAGCTTAAATGCGGAGGCCTCCTCTTCCGCTGCCTCCCTGTCCGCTTTATTTTCCACATACACCTCCCATTTTTCCCTATTGGCAACTACCGAGCTTCTTTCCCCAATAAATTCCACGCCATAAGGCATACCATAAGGTCCCTGCTGAAGGCCCCCGAGATGTTGCCAGTTGATCACATAGCCATCCATAGGATAGGTTACTGCCATGGTATCAAAGGTTTCCCGGCTAAAATCCAAATTACCCAAGTTGTCACCATACCCAAGCACCGTTGTTGGTGGGGTAACGACATCTTTTGCCCAAAGGGCCATGTCAATCAGGTGCACTCCCCAGTCTGTCATCAAGCCGCCTCCATAATCCCAAAAATGGCGCCAGTTGCCATGGAAACGGGTAGGGTTAAATGTCCTGTGTTTTGCGGGGCCTTGCCAAAAGGCATAGTCTACACCGGCGGGGACCGGTTCATCCGGCTTCATCGGCGAACCGGATCCATAGGCAAAATTTGCCCAGAGATTCACTTTGCGTAGCGCTCCCAGCTTTCCGGACTTAATGTACTGCATTGCCCCGTTCCAAACATCTCCGCTGCGTTGTTGCTGGCCGACCTGAATGACCCGATTATACCTTTCCGCTGCGGCTACCATCACCTGACACTCTGCGATCGAATTAGCTAAGGGTTTTTCAACATACACATCCTTTCCGGCTTGGCAGGCATACACGGTATGCAGACAATGCCAATGATCCGGACTTCCTACAATTACCGCATCTATTTCCCGATCCTCAAGCATCTTCCGGAAGTCTCCGTACAAGGTTGGTTGCTGAGCGAATTGATCGGAAATTTCAGCCCGGCGTCGTTCCAATACACGCGTGTCGATATCGCACAAGGCAAGGCAGTTCACCCGACCTGTTCGAAGAAATTCCCGCATGACGTTGAATCCCTTGTTATTGCAACCTATGACAGCCATATTCACTTTGTCATTTGCCGAAACGCGCGTATTTGAAAGGCTTATTCCAGGCAATAAACTCAGGCCCGAAGCGGTGAACAGGGAGTTGACAATGAATTTTCTTCGTCCTTTTTCCATCACTATTATAGATCAATCGTAAAGAATCCTTCAAACATTTTCACTGCGTCGCCCCGCAACAGTACGCGATTGCCCTGTAACACTACTTCCAGTACCCCGCCGCGTTTACTGGCCTGATAGGCTTTTAGGGTAGTTTTTTGTGCCTTTTTATGCCAGTAGTCCATCAGCGCGCAGTGGGCAAACCCTGTGACCGGATCTTCTTCAATGCCGATATTTGGAGCAAAGTACCGCGAAATGATATCGAATGTCTCGTCGCCTCTAGAGGTGATGATAACGCCTTCTTCACTGTGCAGGCTAAGTTCACTCCACACCGGAAGTACATATTCTACCGCCTTTGGATTTTCAAGTTCCAAAATCCAATTCTTGGCTAGCTTAGCCGAACCGACTACCTTTTGACCAAAAAAATACTCGGTAAAATACGGATGCACTGCATTTTCGGTAGAAATAAGCGGAAAATCCAACTGTACCATTCCATCGGAGTAGGTAGCGGAAAGGATGCCGCTTTTGGTATGAAAGATGATTTCTGATTCCTGATTTGCAAGATCTTCCGTGAAAAGCAAATAGGCAGCGGCGAGGGTGGCATGTCCACAAAGAGCTACTTCTTTCAAAGGGGTAAACCACCTAAGCTTGTATTCCTGATCGCCGATCGTTTCCAGAAAAGCGGTTTCACTAAGGTTTACTTCAGCAGCGATTAGTTGCATGGCTTGCTCTGAAATTGCCCAGGGCAGTAAACATATTCCCGCTGGATTCCCAGAAAACGGCACATCGGTAAAAGCATCAACGGTAACAAGTGGAAGTTCCATGGGAGGTTATGTTTATAATGGGCTTGAGAATTCCAATATCCAAAATTTTAACCATAATTCCTAAACAGGATACCCTCCAATACGCATTAAACGACGTTTGGTTCAGGCACTAAAGCTTCGTCGAAGGAAGGGAGTTAGTATCCCTCCCAGCAGCTGCCTGTCTCCCAAGTTGTTGCTTGGAAATAGCTTCTTCCTCATACCGTTTTGCTTTTGTGAAAAAAAAGCCACTTGGTTCGCAGAGCTGGATATTTCCCCACGTTTTAAAAGGCTACAGAGGTTTAATTGGGTCAATTATCTGCTTTTGGTACCGGAAACTTCTGGATTTCAAGCAGGTTATCCCGAACCAAAAAGGTTTGGGCAACTTCCTTAACCTGATCAGCTGTGACCTCCATTACGCGATCTGAGGCACCTAAAACGGTTTCCAGTGGCATTCCGCTACTAATGGCTGCAGCGATCTGCGCATGCCAAAAGGCATTGCGGGTCAAATTTTCCGCCAAAGCAACACGTTTTGTCTCCCGAACCTTCAACAAATCGGCCTCCTCCGGACCATTTTCCTGAATCTTCCTGATTTCATTCCAGACGGCATCAGTCAATGCATCCACATTTTCCGGACTACATGGGAAACTAACGGAAAAACTAAAGGATTCTTCTGGCGTACGGGACAAGCCTCCCCTAGCGCCTACACCGTACACGCCACCGATTTCCTCCCGAAGGGTTTCAATCAGTTTGATTGTTAAGATTTCTCCCAAATAGGAAAGTTGTTGGGATTTCTCCAGGCTATAGTCAGTTGGTCCGCTGAAATACATAATCACCTGGCTTTTTTCATCTACACCGACTTCAATCCGCTCCGTTTTGCCGCGGGGGATACGGATACCCAGATCCCTAAAGTCATCTTTTGATCCCGGATCTCCGGGAAGACTGCCAAGGTAGCGGTTTATCAACGGAACCACCGTCTCCAGATCCAAATTGCCGGTAAACAAAAACTCAAAATTAGCCGCATTCGCAAACCGTTCGCGGTAGATTTCCAGTCCGCGTTCAATATCGATCAAATCCAGTTTCTCCGGATCGTAGATGCCCATTCCTCTAAGGTTACCATCATTTACGATTTCATTGAGACGTTTATTGAATTGAAAATCTGGATTGCTTTGTGCGCTTGCCAGTTGGTTCCTTTGGTTGTCAAAATATACATCGGCAAGTTCCTCGTCCATCCGGGGAGCTGTAAAAAAGAGGTGAATAAGCTTCAAACTTAGCTCTAGGTCGCGCGGCGAGGTGCTGCCGGAAATCGTTTCCCCATAAGTACCGATATTGGGCGTGACAGATACGTTTTTACCTGCCAAGGTTTTCCGTAGATTAGATGGGGAAAAATCGCCTACCCCCATGATATTCACCAACACACTCGCATAACTGGCCGAATAGTGATCTTCATCCCCATACAACGAAGCGCCACCTTTACTGGTCCCGGTAAATAGAATCTCATCATTTTTGTATTCTGTAGGTTTGAAATGAACAATCATTCCGTTAGAAAGGGTAACGCTGGTCACCTCGACTGCCTCATTAATCAATTTATCCACCACCTTGCCCGGCTCTGGCGACAGAGCGAGTAGCTCTTCCGGTAGGTTATCTTCCTCGTAAGGTGCTATTTCCATTTCTGCTACCGAATCGAATAAGGCCAGCAATTGGGCTTCTGTTGGCAGCGAATCAGCGTCTTTCTCCGGAGCGGTTACGATCACCACCCTGTTACTATCTGTTATCAGGGCTCTACCCATGGCATTTACCTCTTCCAAGGTAATCTGCGGCAGTAACTGTTGGTACAGTTCATATCTAATTTCTTCTCCTTCTGCGAAGCCTTGCGTCAGAAAATGGGATATATACCTGCCCACAATGGTACGGGATTCCATTTTATCCATTTCTTTAAAAGAGCGTTCCGAACTGTTAGCTAGAGAACGTTTGACCCGTTCGAGTTCTCCTTCGGTAAATCCGTGCCGTAGCGCCCGCTCGTTTTCCATGATAAATGCTTCTAATCCGGGCAGCGTGTTTCCTGTACTAACAGCTCCTGTGGTCGTGAAAAAATCCAACCCCCGAACAAAGGAACCATACCTTGCTCCTGCATAGATAAAGGGGGCTTGGGGCTTTTGGCGGATCTCATCAAGTCGTTGGGTGAGCATTCCCCCGTAAAGGGTGCGGATAATGCGGTCTTTGTAATCGCCTCCGGTGATAGTCTCTTTTGAACCGTGCTTGTAGTATAATTGAATCTGTATCCCGGGACTTTCCTGATCTGTTATTATTTTGGCCACACTTTTTTCCTGTACAGGTACAGCATAACTGATTCTTTCCGGCGCGTCTGAGGGATTCTCCAGTTCGGAAAAATACCTTTCTACAAGCTCCTGAACCTTTTCTGGTGACACGTCACCCACAGCGATCACTGCCATGTTGTTTGGTCTATACCAGTCACGGTAAAACCGTCGAAGTTCTTCGTAGTCGGCATTTTCTACGATTTCCATCTTCCCGATGGGCATTCTATCGGCGTACTTGCTGTCTTTAAGCAAAACGGGAAGGTACTGATCCCGAAGTCGCTGCTCTGACCCCTGTCCCGTACGCCATTCTTCCACAATAATTCCCCTTTCTGCATCTATATCTTCTCCTTCCAATAAAAGGCCTCCAGCCCAATCCTTTAACACCAAAAATCCATTATGCAGCTTCTCCTCGTCATCGGTAGGAATCGGGAGAATATATACTGTTTCGTCAAAACTCGTATAGGCGTTCAAGTCGCTACCAAAGGATACTCCGATGGATTGCAGATAACTTATTAATTCATTTTTTTCAAAATTTTCGGTTCCATTAAAGGCCATATGCTCTACGAAGTGGGCTAAACCCTGCTGCGCGTCATCTTCCAAGACAGAGCCAGCGTTGACTGCCAGTCGCAACTCCAACTTGTTTTCCGGCTTTGGGTTATATTGTATGTAGTACCTAAGCCCATTATCCAGTGATCCGGTGACTACCCTAGGGTCCATGGGTACCGAATCCTGTAGCAAGGCCTGTGCAAGCGCTGCAGAGGGCGGAAATAGCACCAAAAAGCACAGCAGCAAGCGAATTACGTTGGACATAAAAGATGGTAGGAAGGAGGATTGATTGGAGGAATACATAGCGAAACAGAAACAATTAGCGCTTCTAAGGTAATGGATTTTGGGAAATTATGTCGGTATGTTCAAGCATTTACCTCGGAAAGTATCTAAGTTTTTCTTTTCTGATGTATCTTTGGGTACCTTCGCTCAGCTAATGCCACTAAATCGTTTTACTCCTTTCGCGCCCATGACCATGCGTACCTTCTTTATTGCTTCTATATTATCCGTACTGGCAGCATGTACATCAAAGCCAATAGCGACGCTTGAAATTCGTGTGTCGTCTCAAGAACGTATCCAAACACCCGTTTTCTTTCAAGTACCCTCAGCGCTAGATACCAATGCGTACTACCATCTGCTGAATACGGGGACGAAAGCAAAAATCCCTGCAGAAATCCAAAAGGATGGTACCCTCTTTTCGCTTGTACCCAGCCTTCTGGAAGGTGTCAATGTCTTTGAACTACAAGAAGGTAAGGTGGAAACCAATGCTGCGCCGGCGCTAAGCCCTTCCGATCAGGGGATAGAAGTTAGGTCCGGTGAAAGACCGGTTTTCTTCTACCAAGCAGCTACGGCCTATCCTGCCGCCGGACTGCCTGATTACTACAAACGAAGCGGAATGATCCATCCCCTTTACAGTCCCTCTGGAAAAATCCTTACCGATGATTTTCCCGCTGGGCACGTACACCAACATGCCATTTTCAATGCTTGGGTAAATACACAGTACAAGGGAGAAAAAGTTGACTTCTGGAACCAGCACCAAGGTACAGGGACTGTCGAACATGTCGATGTTTTGGCCACAAACCTCGGCCAGCTTACCGCATCCCTTCGAACGAAATTGAGCCATATTAGCCTTAAACATGGGCAAGTACTTGAAGAGGAGTGGGAGATAACCTCCTATCCAACAGAAGGGTATTTCCTGTTTGACCTGTACTCAGAGCAGGTAAATACCAGTGAAGACACCCTGTTTATTGTAGAATACCACTACGGAGGAATGGGCATCCGCGGAAGCAAGGAGTGGAATGTTGTTGACAGTGTTAACTATACAAATGATTGGAAGATCTTAACCAGTGAAAGCAAAACAAATGCGGACGCCAACCACACCAAAGCAAGCTGGGTGAGTGCGCACGGACTGGTAGAAGGAGAAAAAGCAGGAGTTACCGTGTTTGGTTTCCCTGAAAATTTCAGGTATCCACAGACTGTTCGGGTGCATCCTACGATGCCCTATTGGGTGTATTCTCCCATGTTTGA
>WGNT01000121.1 GCA_016124425.1 Cytophagales bacterium | reverse complement strand
GACAATAAAGCACTTAAGCCTAGAAATTTGCGAACCATTAACATGAATTTTTTTGCCTATTTCAAATGAAGGCGCAAATTAGTTATTAAGCTGTAGATATCAAACAATAAGTACAACAAATAAATTGTAAAGAAATTTACGACAAACCAAAGTATATTCTCGTCTCCACCCCATAAAGCTATCAATACAAACACAAGACTTACCAGTAATCTGAAAACCGCACTCCCCAAAATCACAGACACCGAATTTAATTTGTCCTTTCCCAAAAAATGGATCGACACGACACCCGTTACGGCGGTAAGCAAGCTGTAAAAGAGAAGCACAGCCCAAACTTTATCGTGGATGTATCTGCCCGGAAAAAATTCCCGTAACAAATAAATAAGCGAGGCAAGCAGCATTGTTCCGATTAATAGCTGTAATAAGTGGGCTTTAATAGGGGTCATTGGCGCATTGGAATTTAGGATAGGGAAGGGAGTTAGTTTGACTTGTCTTTTGGCAGGCTTTTAAATAACTGATAAAAAGCCAAAACAATGGAAATTAGGCAGCCGGTAAGCAACCATACCGGAAAAACCCGGTCGTTCTGTTGGTCAAAATAATAGCCAATCCATGTACCAAGCGCGATGATCGCCATCATTTGAAAAGCTAACCCTATAAATTTAATGTAGTCTGGGGTTTTGTTTTCTGCAGGCATCCGGTTTTAGTCACGTGTTAGTTTACGAGATCTTCCTCCAAATTTCCCATGTTACACTTACCGTTTAACTCTGCTCCATTTTCTATAATAAGCTTTTTGGTAAAGATGTCTCCGATAATCAACGCCGTCTTTCTGAGAAACAGGGAGTCGGAACATCGAATCTCACCTTTCACATGTCCGGAAATTTCTACCTCCTTGGCTGAGACGTTGCCGGTAACCTGGGCAGATTCTCCGATAATAATTTTGTTTTTCGATTCAAGCGATCCCTCCACATTCCCTTCCACGCGTATGTTTCCCGGAGTGGCAATATTCCCAACGATTATAGTGCCTGCAGCCACAAGGTTACTGGAACTAACCATCTCGGTAGTTTTGCTTTTTTCGTCTTTACTGCTTGCCATAGTTAATCAAAGGTAATGAATTCTTGCGGATTGAGAGGGTTGCCTTTATACCAAAGTTCCAGATGTAAATGTTGTCCCGTGGTGAGTTCCCCTGTATTACCGATAATGGAAATAATTTCCCCACCCCTGACCGCGTCACCTACGGCCTTCAATATTACAGAATTATGTTTATAAATAGAAATCAACTCGTTAGAGTGTTGCACGCCCACCACGTATCCGGTTTCCAACGTCCATGATGAAAAAATCACGGTACCTTCGGCGATCGCTTTTACAGGTTCGTTTTCCGCCGCTACGATATCAACACCGAAATGCCCAGTTGACGGCGTAAACCGACTTACAACCACCCCCTTCACCGCAGGGAAAAAATAGGTGTCGGAAAAGGCACTGCTGCTGATTCTCCCGAAGCTGTTTTCATCTAGAGGCATACTCTCAAACTCGCTCATAACACTTAAGGTTGCCTCACTATACTTGTACAAATCAATTTCCCCACGCTTAACCTCAAGCTTGTTTTCTTCCTGCGCCGCCGGAACCTCCTCGGTCAGCTCGTCACCCGAGATGATCTGCTGAAGGTTTTTCACATACAAGTCTTTCGCCTCTACTTCCAAAATAAGAGAGTCCAGCACTTCAGACAATGCATAAATCTTTGCCGTATTTTCTGACTCAATATACGCGGGGTCAAACCACCGAGCAAGCAGCGATTTGGAAAGGACTAGGGAAATACCAAATGAAGTCATTAAAAGCAGGGATAACAATAAACCTATCTTTATCTTCGTAATACTAAATGAGGTTATCACGGAGAAATCTTCTTCCCGTCGGATAACAAAGAGGTACTTGGTTTCAACCCAATCGTTTAACTTTTGTTTTACGCTCAATTTGGACTTGATTAATAATTTGAAGTTTTACAAAAATAGAATATTAATGGAAGCATTTACATATTTATTTTAAAAGAGGTAATTTGCCAAACAGTTTAATGGATACAGGATTGAATAAAAACTTCCTTTTAGTTGCATGCATATTCGCGGTGGTGGCGGTGTCTTCATGCACGTCCCAGAAAAACACGTTCATGAACCGGCTTTACCACAATACAACGGCTAGGTTTAATGCATATTATTTAGCCAAAGAAAAAATGGCCGAACTTGATCAAAAGATTATGGAAGGATATGAGGAAGATTATTCCCAGATTCTTCCCGTCTTTTATCCGTTGGATAGCGCTGTCATCAAATCAAACGACGCGCTTCTTGATGAGGTCAGATCGCTTTGTTCAAAAGCCATTGATTGGCACCGCATCAGCAATTGGGTAGATCCTTCCTATTTTTTGTTAGGAAAGGTGGATTATTATCTGGCAAATTTCGATGATGCTAAAAACACCTTCAAATACCTTAATGTAAACAGCAAGCAAAACGACGTCAGGCATCTTTCACTCATAAATTTGTTGCGGCTTTTTGTGAATTTGGAGCAATACGAGGATGCGGTATATGTTATGGACTACCTATCCAAAGAATCCTTTGTAAACGAGGCAAACCGGTTTTTGCTTTACAAAACATTGGCTTACTATTATGAAGCGAAAAACGAACAGGAAATGGTGGCGCCGGCTTTATTCAAGGCCCTTGAATATGCCCAAGACAAAAACGAAATATCGAGAATAAATTTTATTCTTGGGCAGCTATACCAGCGGGCAGGTCTAGACGCAATCGCTTATGAGTATTATCAAAAATCCCTCGCTGGAAGTCCAACCTATGAGCGGACTTTTTTTGCGCAACTTTTTTCTCAACAAGTGGCGGAACTTGAAAAGAGCAAAGATTTCAAACGCGTACGCGGTTATTATGACGATCTGTACGATGACCGGAAAAATGAGGAGTTTCGGGATGTAGTCCTTTTCGAACGGGCGATGTTTGAGTACAAGCAGGAAGAAATCCAAGAAAGCATCCGATTACTGACACTTGCAGCTAAGGAGCCTACAGAAAACCGAAGACAGAAGGGGTATATTTATCAAAAGCTAGCTGATATCTACCTTAACGACAAAAACGACTACCTCACTACGAAATACTATTTGGATTCCGCATTAAATCAGTTCAGGGAAACGGATAGAAACTATGAGGAGCTAGCCGCACGGAAAGAAGTATTTGATCGCTATGCGGTGAATTTTGAGCTCATACAAACCAACGACAGTTTGATTACCCTGAGCAAGATGAGCCCTGAAGAACAGGAAGCCTTCGTAGATACATTTTTGAAAAACGAAGAGGCCCGACTCCTTCGTGAGGCAGAGGCAGCTAAATCCAAAAAGCCCAGCCGGCCTTTTGATAATTTATTTGCCTCGGTAGGTGGTGTATCGAGCGCAACGTCTACATTTTACTGGGATAACCCGCTAGCGATACAACAGGGAGCGGTGGAGTTTGCACGGGTATGGGGAAAACGGGACCTTAGCGACCACTGGAGAAGGAGTAGTAAAGGTTTTCAGGAATCCTCTCCTGATCAACAGACAACGGAATCCGGTACGGAGCCTACTACTGAAGTTTCAGATCAAAGTGGCGAGAATCAACAGCTTGTCCTTCCGGACAAGGAAACACTCCTTACGCGAATCCGCAAAGATCCTGCATCTGTTCAACAAATGATTGATGAAATGGAGGACGCCTATTTTGACCTGGGAAAGGTTTTGTTCTTTGACCTCGAGGAACCAAAAAGGGCGATCGGCTATCTTGAGCGCTTAGTTGAGCAGTTTCCCAACACCCCCAAAAAACCGGAAGCCTACTACACCCTGTACCTAGCCTATGGAGAGCTTAATCTCAACAGGGAAAATTATGCCGAATTGTTAAATGTGGAGTTTCCGGACTCCCAATATACAAAATCAGTCAATAATCCGGAGTCGGTTTCAGGTACCCGTGCTAATTTCGAGTCGTCGAAAAATTACCGGGAGGCATATTTATTTTATCAGTCGAACGATTACGCGCAAGCAAGAAGCCTTATTAGAACCACGTTGAATGAATACCCGCTTTCAAAAAATACGGACAGGCTTTTACTTTTGGACATCATGATTACAGGAAGAACCGAAAGCCTTGAACTATACAGACAACGTTTGGAAACGTATATTTTAAACGCAAATGACCCCCAATTGCTAAACTTGGCAAAGAATATGCTTACAAGCTTGGGAGGGGAAGAAGACGAGCCTGTGGCAGAAAATGAACCGGTCTCCGAGGAATTGTCCGATAACAAGGCAACGGATGAAGAACGTATTGATGAGGACTCCGTGGCAATGATGGAGGAATCCCCTTATAGAGTAAACCTTACACAAACGCATGTATTTATTCTTGCCTTAGAACCGGCGATTGCATCATCATCTAAAAACCTGACAGCGGACCTTGAGAACTTTCACGCTCAGAACTTTACCAACGACCGCCTCAGAACCGGAACGATTTCGCTTACCCGGGAAAATACAATTGTCATTATTAGTCCGTTTTCAAACGCGGAAAAAGCTACCACTTATCGAGAGGAGTTTTTAAAGAGTTTTAACACGGAAAACTTAACTGAAGAACTTAAATTGAGTAGTTTTGTTATTTCGATTGAAAATTTTCAGCAGTTGAACAAAAGAAAAAACCTAGAAGAATATAAGACCTTTTACAAAAAGGCTTACTGATATAAAATGGCCAAGAAAAAAAACATCGCCTCTTCCCTGGATTACAATAAGATTATCCGGTATATGTGGGGAATTTTCATCGCTGGAACAGTTGGTTTCGTCTTGTTTGTTGTTGCCGTAAGTGCGGATTTTTTGGGCTTATTTGGTGAAATGCCTGATTTCAAATCAATAGAGAATCCTGAAATTGAAGAGGCGTCAGAGCTTTTTTCCTCCGATGGAATTCTTCTGGGGAAATATATTCGGGAGAACAGAAGTCCGGTTACCTATAGTGAATTATCAAAAACTACGATAAACGCGCTTCTCGCTACAGAGGATATTCGATTTGAAAACCATTCTGGCATTGACTCAAGAGGACTAACAAGAGTATTGGTAAAATCGCTGCTATTGCAACAGAGAAGTGCCGGCGGAGGAAGTACGCTAAGCCAACAAACGGCAAAGAACCTCTTCAGAACGCGTTCAAGAGAAACCCAAGGTCTATTAAATAATGTGCCTGGTCTGCGTATGCTCATCATCAAAACCAAGGAATGGATTGTGGCTACCCAATTAGAAAGATCTTACACCAAAGATGAAATTCTAACGATGTACCTCAATACTTCCGATTTTGGGAGTAATGCCTTTGGAATCAAAACCGCGGCAAAAACATTCTTCAACAAAGAACCGAACGAGCTAAATATCCAAGAATCAGCCACGCTGGTGGGGCTTTTCAAGGCCCCTTCATACTACAGCCCGGTGTTTAATCCTGAAAATTCCCTTCGAAGACGAAACACCGTTTTGAACCAAATGAGGAAGTATGATTTTATTTCATCTTCCCAATACGATTCAATAGCCAACCTTCCGATCGAGTTGGTTTATCAAGTAGAAAACCATAACCGCGGGTTAGCCACTTACTTTAGAGAGGTGGTGAAGGCAGATTTGCTAAAGTGGTCAAGGGAAAATCTAAAGTCGGACGGCAGTTCCTATGACCTTTTTGGTGATGGTCTTAAAATTTACGCTACGATCGACAGCCGAATTCAGCGTTACGCCGAGGAATCAATCGAAAATCACATGGCCGACCTGCAAAAAAAGTTCTATGCCGAAATGGGCGACCGGGAGCCTTGGATCGATCAAAGTCGACGGGTAATCCCTAACTTTATAGAAAGCGCTGTGCAGCGGACCGATGCCTACAGAAACCTCAAGAGCAGGTATGGTGATGATGAAGACTCGATTCAGTATAAGCTAAATGAAAAGAAAAGAATGCGGGTGTTTTCTTGGGAACAGGGAGAAATAGATACCCTAATGAGTACCATGGATTCCATGCGTCATTACAAGAAATTTCTTCAGGCTGGCTTTGTGTCCATGGATCCTCATACCGGACACATTAAGGCGTGGGTGGGCGGAATTAACCACAAGCATTTCAAATATGATCACGTGAAGCAGGGTAAGCGACAGCCTGGCTCTACTTTTAAGCCCTTCGTATACGCCGCCGCGATAGAAAACGGATACGGACCATGTTACACAGTCGTTGATCAGCCGGTAGAAGTGAATTTGCCAAATCAGCCTACTTGGCGCCCAAGTAATGCGGACGGAACGTTTACCTACGAGCGCATGACCATCCGGAAAGCAATGGCACAATCGGTAAACTCCATTACCGCTTACATGATGAAGAAACTCAGTCCTAGAGTAGTGGTCGAAACAGCGCACAGACTTGGGATTAATAGTGATCTCGACGAAGTACCTGCCTTGGCGTTGGGGACGAGCGATGTTTCTATCATCGAAATGGTCGGCGCATTTGGAACATTTGCCAACAAAGGAGAACATATCACGCCCATCTACATCGACCGAATAGAAGATAAATATGGCAACGTCATTCATCAGTTTATCCCAAAGAAAAAACCAGCCATGAGTGAAGAGCATGCATACTTAATGCTTTATATGCTACGTGGAGGGACGGAAGAGGAAGGCGGCACAAGTCAGGGTGTACCTTGGGCGCTTAGGGATCAGGGCAATGAAATAGGTGGGAAGACAGGAACCACACAAAATGCGTCTGACGGATGGTATATGGCCGTGACAAAGGACTTGGTGAGCGGAGTGTGGGTAGGTGGTGACGACAGGGCCATCCATTTCAGAAGCTGGATAAACGGGCAGGGGTCTCGTACAGCCCGGCCAATCTGGACAAACTTCATGGCGAAGGTCTACGACGATCCATCATTAGATATCACAAAAGGGCCTTTTCCGAGACCGGAACGACCTCTTAGTGTAGAGATTGATTGCTCCATGTATGATTCGGAGCAAGGTCAATTTGAAGAATTTGAATACGATACAAGTACAACCGACTTTTAGACAGCAAAAACGCAGAATCCAGAAACGACCGGATCTGTGGTCTTTCTACCATGCAACAACCCAATCTAGAATCTCCCTCCTATAGTACGACGGAATACCACCTTCTACCGGATTTGCCGGGGGTATACCGGTACTATAACATGGATAAGGAGCTCATCTATGTCGGCAAGGCAAAGAGCCTGAAAAAAAGGGTTGCAAGCTACTTCGGAAACAATATCGGGATCAACAGAAAGACGCGACGCATGGTTAAGGAGATCGAGCGTATTGAGTTTACGATTGTTAACTCAGAATTCGATGCCCTGCTGCTAGAAAACAACCTTATCAAAAAGTCCCAACCGAAGTACAACATCCTACTCAAGGATGACAAAACCTACCCCTACTTACTGCTTACAAAGGAATCATTTCCCCGAATATATCCAACAAGAAGGGTAATCCCTTCCAAAGGGACGTATTTTGGGCCTTTTGCCAGCGTAAAGGGGATGAACAATGTATTGGAGCTTATCCGGTCTTTGTTTACCATTAGGACCTGTAAACTTGACTTATCTCCACCGAAACTAAAAGAGCAAAAATACAAGGTGTGCTTGGAATATCACCTTGGCAATTGCTTGGGACCATGTGAGGGATTCCAGACAGAATCGGATTACTTAAAAGAAATCGAACAGGCGAAGCATATCCTCAAAGGAAATCTTGGCGTAGCCAAAACCCACTTTAAGGAAGCCATGAAGGTGGCTGCAGAAAAGCTCGCGTTTGAAACCGCACAGCGCTATAAAGATAAACTCGACCTTTTAGAAAAGTACCAAGCCAAGTCTCTAGTAATCAGTCCGAGCGTAAACAGCCTTGATACCTTTTCGATTGTTAGCGATGAGAAATTCGCCTTCGTCAATTATCTCCGGATAAAGAACGGAGCCCTAATTCTGTCGAAAACGGTGGAGTTAAAGAAACGTTTGGACGAAGAGCCTTCGGAGCTCCTTCTGACAGCAATCATTCGGCTTAGGGATCAGTTTCAGAGCGATGCGAAAGAGATCATTACCAATATCCCGCTTGAAAATGAGTTTGAAGGCTTCGAAATCAGCCAACCGAAGATTGGGGACAAAAAGAAACTAATAGAGCTTTCACTCAAAAATGCCCTTTACTACAAAAAAGAAAAAGCAGTACTCGCTGGAGAAAACAAAGACAAGAAAAACCGGGTACTTCGACAGCTTCAAAACGACCTCTCACTAGCTGAGCTTCCTGACCATATAGAATGCTTCGACAACTCCAATATACAAGGCACTAGCCCCGTAGCAAGTATGGTTTGCTTTCTGGATGGAAAACCTGCTAACAAGGAGTACCGTCACTATCATATCAAGACAGTGGAAGGACCGAATGACTTTGCGAGCATGACAGAAGTGGTGGGCCGACGCTATAAGCGCCTACTGGAGGAGGAAAAGGCACTTCCCAAGCTGATTGTAATTGATGGTGGAAAAGGTCAGCTTTCCGCTTCAGTAGAAGCACTTCGCAATCTTGGTATCTATGGAAAAATCCCCATTATTGGTATAGCAAAAAGGCTAGAAGAGATCTATTTTCCAGAGGACAGCTATCCCATCTTTATTGACAAAAAATCAGAATCGCTACGGTTGCTTCAGCGAATCCGGGATGAGGCCCATCGCTTTGCAATCACGTTTCACCGCGACGTTCGGAGCAAAAAGGCACTAGGAACACAGCTAACGGAAATAGACGGCATTGGATCCGGAACAGCCGAAAGATTACTCAGCCATTTTAAGTCTATGAAAAAGATAAGAGAAGCGGAAAAAGAAGCTCTAGAGGCTGTGATTGGCAAAGATAAGACCGAACGGCTCTTAAAACACCTGAAAAATTTAGAACCAGAAGCATAAAAAAAGCGGGAAATTCTCCCGCCTTTCTAATGCCTATACTGGGAATCCATTTACCATTCCCACAGATCGTTCTCCCATTCGAGTAGCTTGTATTCAAACTCAAGCGATTTTAGGTAAGCAAGCATCCGCGCATTTGGATCACTATTGTCAACCATATCAGCAATGAGCGCGTTGTCCGGGTTAGTGTACTTTCTCACAACCGATTTAAACAAACGCATGTCAAACGCCTGATTATAAGGAATACTCTTAGAGGTATTTTGAAAATTTAACCATTTCGCATCAGGATCATTTTTAAAATGATTGTAAAAGTCCTTGTACTTGAAATAACCAATTGTACGCTCTCCTGCATTACTATTGGTCTCTGACGGCATTACCAATTGAAGGTATTTGATATCAAATCGAACCTCAGACCTATTCTTATCAAAAAGAAAATCCTCCTTGAAATCGACGTAATACAGATCTCTGACAAAAACACTGTCACCAATCTCATTTATCCAGAAATTGGTTTCAAAATCAGTGATTCCCATTTCGGTCGTAAAGTCCTCATCGGCATATGGGGTAAGCATGCCCGATTGAACTGCCCCAAGTATGTTTCTAACGATTCCACCACGCTTCAATCCACCTGTACCATAAAAGGGTAGGTTATACTTTTCACGAAGGTCTATTCTCCGCCACACACCTATCTGGTACATCTTATCGTCCTCTCTGATAGGTAATACTGAGAAGGTTGTATCAACGATGTTCCTGGGAGTATCCCCTCCGTCAAATTGGGAGTTCGGCTGCTGTGCCAACGCCTCCAAATTGAGTATTAAGATAAGCAGAAAGGATGCTATTAGCGATAATTTACCCGTTGCTTTCATGAGTGTTTGTTTTTAATGACTACTATTGGATAACGTTCGTTCCAATAGATTAGCGTATTGTAATGTTATAAACTTCGTTTAGGGTACTTGTAATTTTATTGCCCTGGAAGTTTGTTCGTGTTACTTCGTTGACGATGACGACCAATCTATCCCCAGACTGGGCTTCAGCCAGCAAACTAGTAGTAGAGACATTCCTACCTGATATCCTTACTGACGCTCTCGGCACGTCGTTTCTAACTAATCTCACCTCTCCTGCGGTAACTTCAAAGTTGGAGTCACGTGCCATCGTTTGTGCAAAGTTTGGTTCGGGAATCGCCCGTATCTGCAGTGACCTCGGCCCTGGATAAGGAAAAGGATTTTGCAGGTCGATTGGGGTATCACCATTGTAGGCTCTAATCGTAGGCGCAGGCACTGGTCGGATGTCATATTCCACCGAGCCGATGCGGTTCCCTCCACTAGAGACACCAATGGTTACTTTTCCGCTTCTTCCCGGGATGATCGTTACATCCCCTGCACGTTGCCCTTTAATAGCCTGTCCCCCAGACACGGAAAATTCCGGTGCATAGGCATTGCCCAATGCAGGTACATCGATATTCAAATCGTTGGCGCATTCCGCATAGAGCTGATTGACAACAACAGACGAAACTTTAATCAACGGCTGAGCGACAAAATACTCATAATCAACTGAAATCAAACTGTCAACTCCTCCAATCGGAACGATAATCTCACCCCTCAGCGTGCGCTTTGCAAGTCCTCTGTCGTCATAGCTCGATGCGGGAGCAACTGGAAACTCAATTTTACCAAACCCATCTTCTACAGGTATCGAGCGACCATCAGCAGTCATACGGAGTTCCACCCCAGAAGACGCAGACGCAATAAACAGGTCCCCTTCAAACTTTGTGCCCGCAGCAACGACATTTGAGTTTGCTGCAACCCTAGCCATCAGCTTGTCCGCTTCAAAAATGAACGACCCAAGAGAATTTGTGATCGCGGTAAGCGCCTCACTCTCGATGTTTAACACTTCATTTTGGTGTTGACTTAGGATCGCCAAAACTGCGCCGACCGGAGATTTTACGAAATTGAGATTTACGTAATCCTTGTAATTTACCTCCCGATCATTTTTGAACAAATCTATCTCATCAGCATCTTTTGCAATATCACCAAAGGACGACTCAAGTCCAATATCCCCTAAGATACCGTTTACCTGCGCTGGAAATGCATTTAGCTTTTCCTGCATCTCATAACCTACCCGGTTATTGTTAAACAAATTTCCGGGGACTTCTACGTTCTTGAGTGCAGCATTTCGGAAATTTCCTTCCTCATTAATCAGATTAGCCTGTTCAATTAGCGTCTTTTTGATATCTTCCAAATAGGTGAACATCTCTCTACTAAGCGTCCTTACTTGTTTAGCAGCGGCTACCTTTGGAAGGTCTTTTTCATTATTTCCTTGTTGCTCTACTGTAGAACTAATGATATCTAAAGAAAACTCATTTTTTCGGATGAAGTTATTTGAGGTTCTTTCCAAGCCATCATTAAGAAGAATAAATTTCTGAAGTATTTGATTACTTATTTGAAGGGCCAAAAGAGCCGTGAG
>WGNT01000156.1 GCA_016124425.1 Cytophagales bacterium | reverse complement strand
TGCTGGAGATTCTTATGCCATGGCGTAAAGGACAGAAAGCCTTTCGGCAGGATTTCTGGCTGGATGCATTTTATATGTTTTTTAATTTCTTTCTTTTTTCCTTGATCGGCTATTATGCCATTTCCAGTGTTTTTGTGGAAGCCTTTAATGACTTTCTGAGAAGTACCTTAGGTCTGACAAATCTCGTAGCTCTACAAATCGGGCAATGGTCTGTTTTTGCACAGTTGCTAACCTTATTTGTGTTGCGGGATTTTATTCACTGGAATGTCCATCGCTTACTACACCGGAGCCCTTTTTTATGGGAATTCCATAAGGTTCACCATTCTGTCAAGGAGATGGGCTTTGCCTCTCACCTACGTTTTCATTGGATGGAAACCGTTGTATATCGCACCATTGAGTATATTCCTTTAGGGATGATAGGGTTTGGCATACAGGAATTCTTTTTAGTCCATATTGTTGCTATCAGTATAGGCCATTTCAATCATTCAAATATCAGAATACCTCTGGGTCCGTTAAAGTACCTGCTGAACAACCCTCAAATGCATGCTATCCATCACGCAAGGGTAATTCCTGCTCCCCATCAGTATGGGGTAAATTATGCCATTAGCCTAAGTTTGTGGGATTACTTATTCAAAACAGCTCACATAGAAAAAAATGCGGAGGAGGTTCCGTTAGGATTTGAGGGAGATGAGGAGTTCCCAAAGAGCTTCTGGGGCCAGGCAGTTTATGGTTTACAGCGGAAAAAAGCAAATGAACAAGTTAAGAAGCCTATTGGGCCCGAAATACAGCGATAAACCTTTCCTTTGTATGCCTGAGTACCTCGGTAGAAGGGGTAATACAGAAAGGAGTTGAGACTTTGAAGGAGGTTAGAAATAGGAGGGTGTAGCCGATTCGATAGTCAGTCTAGGCGGCTAGATACCGGCCGTAATACCGAGTAATTGGAATCTAAGATGTTCTTTAGTAAGCCATTGCAAATGGCATTTAAAGAATTTCAACTTAAACGGAGGAATAGGAGGGTGTAGCCTATTCTACACCCACATGGGGAAATCCATCACGAAGTTTTTTTTAAGTGCTTTAGTTAGTAGCAAAATTTACACGTCCTAATACGCGATAACGAGCGGGTTTTGATGGGGCCGTTCTGATATTTTCCGATTTAAGTTCAAAATAAAGAATTAATCCAATTAGCTTTCAAAAACTTCAACCGCTATATTACTGTTGAGAGAGCATCTATAACACTAGTAGGAACATGCCCGTGATTACCGTGAAACGCTTCCTGCTAATGCCCCTCTTTTTGCCGGGTAAACGTTACTTTCTCTCCTGCTGTAAGCTTACTTCTAATTAGCAGCCCATCCTTCACGTATTCTTTATCAGCCATAAATTCATCCGGTCCAAACGGGTTTTCGAAAACCAACTCCCCGCCCTTTTCAGCAGTAATTTCCAGCTTGTCGACGTGTCCGTTTCTCCTACTTGCCGAAACGAGAAATGCCCCTTCGGCGCGAAGCGTGGAAAAAGATATGTCCTGCCAATCTGATGGAACGGCCGGAAATACCCTTAACACCCCGGTGTGACTTTGTAGCAGCATTTGCTGTATGCCCGCCGCGAAGGCAAAATTGCCTTCCAACGTAAAAGGGCGATAGGTGAAATTGGACTTTCCCGTTCCAGATTGATCTCCGTTTACATGGAAACTATTGGGCAGTACAAATGAGGAGGCAAAGTCCCGCAAGGCCCTGGCAGCTCCGTCACCATCTCCCGCTCTAGCTTTAAGGTTGCCCAACCAGGAGAAAGAATAGCCGGTCCAGAATGATGAGCCAAGGTCGTCCAGTTGGGAAACGGTATTTTCGATGATTTTACGGTCATTTTCCCCATTTGCAGGATCTATCAGGCTGAGGGGGTGAATCGCCATGATATGAGAAAAATGCCGGTGGGATTCCTGTAGGGGGTGGCCGGGAGCAACCATAAGACCTGTTTTATCTAGGGCATAATCCGGCCATTCGGATAGGATCTCCGTCCATTTCGCCGCCTCTTCCGCATAGCCAAGTTCACTTGCCAAATCGGCGGCGGCGGTATAGGTCCAGCGAACCAGTGCCAGGTCGTAATTGGTCATTTGGTCAAACCAGGCGCTTGCATCGTTGTTGTGGATTTCGGGACTGGAGGACAAAGGCAGCTTTCTTTTCCCTTCTCCGTCCATAACAGAGAGCTCGTTCAGGAAAACGGCCACCTCTTTGATCCATGGATACGCATCTTTCTCCAAAAAACTTCGGTCCATGGAATACCGCCAATGCAGGTAAAAGTGATGTCCCAGCCAAGCGCTTACGGTAGGTCCAAAAGCATACTGAATCCACCCTCCCATTGGCTTGCCTTCCAGGGTAGTTACGCCGGGGACGTTCAGGCCGTTTGTACCAAAATAATCCAGGGTATACCGTTTAAAGGCTGGCTTACACCTGCTAAGCCAATCCAAGAACCCTTGCTCCAACGGCAGGTGATTGCCGGCATAGGTAGGCCAATAGCTTAGCTGGGTGTTGAGGTCGTGGTGGAAATCACCCTTCCAGGGGGGCAATTTGCCATTATCTGCGGTCCAGACACTTTGCAGGGAGATGGGAGGCGCCCCCGGCCTGGCAGCAGCTCCCAGTTTGTACATATCCAGGTAATATTGACGCTGCAAAAGCGTATCCGGGAGAATAATGGCGGATGCTTTCCAGTAGTCGTCCCACCAGGTAAGGTGGCTTTTTTGGTACTCAGCTTCACCCTTGGAAAATGCCGCCTGAGTGATCTCTGACGCACTATCCATGGGCTCCCGGCCTGGGTTTTCTGAGCTGATACTCCATACGCCTTCCAGGTAATCGGCGTCAACTTCCCACCGGGTGTTTACCTCAAACCGGAACCCATCCCATCCTTCCTGTTCATAGGTAATGGAGTGTTCATCGTTTGTAAGCACACCGGCGGGATACCCTAATCTACGTAAGTCCTGCCCACTGACCGGATCCAAGGCTTCGGAAGATCCGGCTCCTACGTAGGGAGGTGGCACGATTGCGGGTAGCAGCTTTCCGCTGAGGTTCTCAAACCGGTACCAGCCGACAGGTTCAGTGGCATGTACAAAGGTTCGTAAAATTGTCCCACGCTGCCAGCGGATCACACAGCTAGCTTCCTGAAGATCCCATTTGACAGATGCTACCGGACCTAGTCCGGAGATATCAAATCCAATAGCGGCACCGGGGATTTTAGAGGGCCCCGAAAGTGTATCATAGGGCACATCAAACTGCAACTGAACAGCCCGGTAGTCTTTGGCCTCCCATCTTTCCCGTACCCAGTTGAAGTCGTGGTTTTCAAAGTCAAGGTTTTCCATATCCCGCAGATCCCAAAGGTCTGCCCGGTCCAGCGAAAACCGCAATTTGCCGTCTTTTTGCCACACAAGTGTCCCTAGCATACCGTTGCCAAGGGGTATGCCTTCGTCCCAGGTCTGGGCGAGGGATGGGAAGGTTCGCTCCATAAAATAGCGTTGCGGCTGACGCGTCTCCGGATCCTTGCAGCCTGCTAGGGCACATAAGCCCAAGAGCAACAGGCAATGGGGAAGTAATTCTCTCTTCTTCATTCGTTTTCGTGTTCATAAAATGGGTTAGGGAACGGCCGTTTTACAGCCATTTCATCCATCCATTTTTGTAATTTTTTAGTTAGTCGGTTAGTTCTTTTTGCGGCATTCCCGCTAATATCGGTTTCCTCCCCCTCATCGTTTTCCAACTCATACGATTCCGTGTGGTTTTAGGGTTTAATTCGATAAGCTGAAAAGGCTTTTAATTGGGGTTCGCCGATAGAAGCTAAAGCCACAAAACGAATTTCTTTCGAATTTACCGGATCTATTGGCACGATGTGCTTGTGGCCAATGGAAGATCCGCGATAAATTGTTTTCCATTTTCCTTTTATTTTGGCCTCCAGGATAAATTCCCGTACCCGTTCCCCTTTTGAAATATCTTCTTGTAATACAATCTGGTTCATTTCCTGCGCCTTATCAAGTACCAGGGAGAGCGTGTTACCTGTCCCCGAAGTCTTGCCTAGCGCGTTAGAAAATCGTCGGAGGATTTCCTCTCCGAATTCCTTGAGCCTTGTTACATCTGGCTCCGGCATTCGCCCATCGGAATTGGGCGTTACCCCCAGAATCAGGGTGGTGTTGCGCCCTACGGATTTGTAGTACATGTCTACCAACTTTTCCAATGGATAGATGATATCCTCCCGATTTGGTTCCCAAAACCAGTCGTGTCCGCCATTTCCTCTAAGTGGTGCATCACTCATGGCAGGCATGTAATAGGCACCGTTTGGATCTCCGGTTTTTAAGAGCTGAAAGTTATTGGCACCGATTTCCTTCCTGGCACTTTCACCGGCGCCTATTGCCGGATAGGGAAAGGTACCCCAACTGGGATAGGGCACGGTACCCGTCTCGCTCCCACCCCAGCGGATATCCGCCCGTTGGAGGTTGTGGTAAAAGATACTGTTAGGCTGGTGTTTTTCAAAAACAGATAGTACATCTGGTCCTCCTTGTTCGGGCCCGTGTGCACCCCCGTCAAACCAGACCATTGCCCAGTCGCCATAATTGGTGAAGATTTCAGTAACGATCTTTTCGATCATTCGATTATAGTGCTGCTGACGGTTGTGGGCAAATTCATTTTCTCCCTGAACTTTAAAGTCATACACGCCATAAAAGGCATTCCACCGTGTCCCAATGTACACGGCCGGTAGGATGCTGTATTTTTCGCAGGCTATTTTGAAGTCCCGGAGGATATCTCCTTTGCCGTTCTGCCAATCCAGCGCTTTCATGGAATAGGGCGTAGCGTTGCTTTGGTGAAAAAAGAACCCGGTCTCGTGGCTGACCGTAAAAATGGCGATTTTAAATCCGGCGTCTTTTAGCGAACGGATCCACTGATCCATGTAGTATTTTTCAGGGTTGAAGGCATTGTAATCCACCACCGGAGTAATCCTTGCTTTGGACTGAATATAGAATTCGCCATCAAAAACATGCATATCCCAACAGACCAATGCGGCCAGTTCAGCTTGTTGCCACTGCAATTGGGCGGGGGTAGGGAGGGGGATCTTCTGTTGGGCAGCTGTATACAACCAAGGAGTGAGGACTAGACACAGCGTAAAAAGCAGCTTGGTAGAAAACAAATTTCCAAAGTCAGGCATTAGGAGCATCATTTCATGGATTTGGTTTGGGCACGCAGTTGTTTTTCTACCAATGCGGCAATGGCAGCATATCCCGCTTTATTCGGGTGTACCCCGTCGGATACGGTAAACAGTTCCGGCCGATGATCCAACGGTTCGTTGAGGTCGATGAAATGTACGTTCATCTCGTTAGCCAGCCTTTTAACCGTCGCGATAAGTTCCTGAAGTCGCGGTTTGCGGACACTGAGGCCAGCTACCCGTTCTGCATTCAGGCCTGGCGTTTCCAACACCATGGGAGTTGGGGCGCATACAAATATTTGTGGGTGGGAAGGCAGTTTGGAAAGCTCATCGATCAGGTCGCGGTAATCGCTTTCGAATTCATCCTTATACTCCCAGCATTTACGGTCTCCACAGGTACCATAGCCACAGGTATCGTTGGTGCCCAAACTGATGATGACAATATCCGGGTTGGCCGACATGATTTTTGGAAGTTCATTCCAGACGCTGGGAATGCCTTTTCGAAGCAGCGTCAGACTCCCCACGCCAAAATTTTCCACTTCATAGCCTTCCCCTAGCAGCTTTTGCAGTTGGGCAGGGTAGGAATCGCTGTCGGGGTTATCCAGCCGGGCGCCAAAGGTAATGCTGTCTCCTACACAGGCTATTTTTGTTTTTTCGTTTTCGAAACTGCTGAACGCAACGAGCAGAGCAAAAAGAAGTGGTGACAAAAGAAGGGCTTTGAAGAATGGTTTTATCCGACTCATGGAATTACCTGTTAGATTGAAAGACTTTGAAAGATTTTAGAATCGGTTCGCCTTTTGATTCCTTAATGGTTAGGCGGACTTCGGATAGGTTCATTTCCTCAAAGGCATGAATAAATTTATGTCCGATCACCGAACCCTCAAAGATGGGCTTCCAGCCGGTTGACGTTTTGCCTTCCAACACAAATGCTCTGACGCGCTCACCTTGGGCGATATCTTCTTGCAAGATAATATGATTTATCTTGGCTTTTTTCGTTAGTTTGAGGATCAGGCTATTGCCCGTTCCGGAAGTTTCTGCCAAAGGACTGCCAAACCTGCTTTTAATTTCATCTCCCCATTCCTTGAGACGCCTTACATCCTCCTCGGGCAGCAGGCCATCCGCATTTGGGGTCAGTCCCAAGATCAGGGAGGTGTTGTGCCCCACGCTTCTCGTATACATATCCATGAGATGTTCTAGTGGAAAGATGTGTTTTTCGTCATCCGGTTCCCAAAACCACTCGTGGCCTCCATTGTAGCCGCGCAAGGGGGCATCGCTCATGGCAGGCATGTAGTACTTACCGTTGGGATCTCCTTCTTTGAGTAACTGAAAGTCATTTTTAAAAACCACTTCACCGTTGGTGGCGTGCGAGTAGGGAAAGGGGTAGGTGCCCCAACTCGGATAGGGTACCGTTCCGCTTTCACTTCCTCCCCAGCGGATGTCGGCGCGTTGGGTATTGTGGTAGAAGATGCCGTTAGGCTGGTTCTTTTCAAAAACGGACAGCACGTCCGGTCCTCCTTTTTCGGGACCGTGGGCACCTCCATCAAACCAAATGATGGCCAGTTCGCCGTATTGGGAGGTCAACTCCTCGACCATTCCCTCGCACATTTTATTGTAATAGGCCTGCCGGTTTGCGGCAAATCCGTTATCTCCGTTCACTTTGAAATCGTGTACACCAAAAAAGGAATTCCAGCGGATACCGATATATATACCCGGAGCAATGCCGTATTTGCGGCAGGAATTCACAAAGTCCCGGACAATATCTCCCGTTCCTTCCCGCCAGGATACGGCTTTCAATGAATAGGGATTGACCTCACTCTGGTACAGGGCGAAGCCGGTCTCATGGGTAGCCGTCAAAATAGCGATTTTGAATCCGGCATCTTTGGCAGCCTTTATCCACTGATCTGTATCCAGTTGCGTAGGATTGAAGATGTTGTAATCGGGTATAGGGGTGATCCGGTTTTTTGCTTGATTATACGCTTTCCCGTCAAATACGTGGAGGTCGTAATGGAATACCGCTACTAGCTCCGCATCTTGCCAGTCCAACTGTGCCTGTGTAGGTCGGGGAACCTCCGTTTGCCCCCAACTGTGTATTCCGTGGATCCACAGGCATACAAGCAAAAGTAATCTCAATTTTTTCATTCGATTTCCAGGTATTTTTTCATCAATTTAATTCAAATTCAGCCGATACCGCCCAATGATCCGAAAGCCAGTCGGCATTCAATCTCACTTCTCCGTTTCCTTCCGCACCTGACAAATAGGTAGGTGCTTCCTGGGCTTGGAGCGGATTGACGCTAAGGAAAAATAGATAAAGCAGGTTTACAATGTATGTTTCTTTTATTTAAAGTAGGTTTTACTTAATATCCTTTGTTTTCGTCGTTATTATCCCAGGTGTAAATGTAGATAAAAAAGGGACTGCTTAGGTAGCTAGTCGCCACATATGCCTTCTTGTAGAATATCGGGAGTACTCGATCGAATGCGCTTATCCAAATCTTCGCCATCATTTGGCTATTTTAGGGCATTTTCTGTATATCCCTCCGGGATTTAATGGATCACAAAACCCTCTTTGAAGATGATACCCGGAGTCGGTTGACTCGGTCTACTTTGATGGAGGTGAATTACGGTATTAACCAACGCTTTGCCCTTACTATGGTATTGCCATTTGTAAGACAGGAAAGAAGTATCCGCGAGTACAATAACCAAATCGGATTTACCCGGGCGCAGGGGTTGGGGGATATGGTTTTTTTGCTGAAATACCGTATGCTAAATCCAGAAAGTAATCCTCACAGAGAATGGCTGGTGGGTGCCGGCCCAAAAATCCCAACCGGAAAAACCGATTTTAAAAACAATAAGGGACTTACAATGGTCGCTGATATGCAACCGGGTTCAGGTTCCTTCGATGGCATGTTTTGGTCCTTTTACCAAAAGTCGAATTTTTTGATCAAACCCATGAGTTTACTCGGAATTCTTACTTACAGGGCTTCGGGGAAGAATCGGAGCTACAACCAAACACAGGTCTACCAATTTGGTAATGAATTTCAAGCCAACATAGGAATTAACTATAATCTTTTGTTGCATTGGCCGATGGATGTTTTTGTTTTTGGCAGGTACAGAAGTCAGACGGTGGATTTGGTCGATGGGAATACTTTTCCCGGATCCGGCGGAAAGTGGGTTTATGCCATTCCCGGATTGAGTGTCCATTTTAATCCGGACCTTTCTCTCAGGGCATGGGCGGATTTTCCCTTGTACCGATCCCTAAACGGTTCTCAACTGACTACCACCTACAAGTATTCCTTGTCTTTGTTTTTCAATTTGTCTAAGAAAGCCAAGGAACCTGTTTTCAATTTAAAATTGGATGACTTATGAAACCTATACAAGAATATGGTATGATTTTATTTCTTGTGGCATTGCTTTTGGCAATGGGGAACCGGAGGGCCCTGATTTTCGTCAGGGAGGAGGTGTTACTCCAGGGGTAGTCAACATTGCCCTGCAACCACTTACGGGTAGACAATTTCCGTTATCTTCAATATTCCGCTAAACAAAAACACAAAAATCTTACCATTAAACTTCTAACGTCATGAACAATATAGCAATCATCTACCTAGTCTTCTTCGGTTTAGTTGTGCTGGTATCAAGTTGTGGAAGTGACGATGAAAACAACTTGCTTGCACCAAATCCTGAAGATGGAAACGGTAACAACGGATGGCTGATTCCACAAAGCCAAGTATTGGACGGAGGCCCCGGGAAAGACGAGATTCCGGCAATTAATAATCCAAGTTTCATCTCCGCTGTTCAGGCCAATTACCTGGACGATAATGATCTTGTTTTGGGCTTTGGCGAAGGCGATGATATCAGAGCATATCCACATAAAATTCTGGATTATCATGAAATCGTCAATGACAAAATTGACAACACTTCGGTTTCTATAATCTACTGCCCGCTGACAGGAACGGGTATAGGTTGGAACAGGGTGATCGATGGAAAGGAGACCACCTTTGGAGTGTCTGGACTGCTTTACAATACCAACGTCATTCCCTACGATAGGGCAACAGATTCCAATTGGTCCCAACTGGCTCTTGTATCTGTTCAGGGGCAACTGAAAGGTACACGTGCAGATGTGATCAATCTGGTCGAAACGACTTGGGGAACTTGGAAAGAAATGTATCCCAATACGCGCGTATTATCCACCAATACGGGCCACAATAGAGATTACCAGCGTTATCCTTATGGAGATTACAGAACCAACAACAGCAGCATATTATTTCGCATCAGCAAAAATGATCCGCGGCTCCCTGCCAAACAAAGAGTCCTGACACTTTTTGCTGAGGACATTGCAAAGTCTTACAGTATTGAACTCTTTGGAAATCAAAATCAACTGATAGAGGATGTATTTGCGGGGGAAAGCGTAGTTGTCGTAGGAAATAAGGGCAAGAATTTTATTGTCTCTTTTAAATCGAAGCTAGAAGATGGAACAGCATTGGAATTTGAAATCCTTCAAAATGGGGCCAATATACTCAAGGATCAAGAGGGAAATACCTGGGATATTTTGGGTAGGGCCAAATCGGGTCCCCGAACCGGACAAAAGTTACTTTCTTTTGAGAGGATGATAGGGTATTGGTTCAGTTTTCCTCCTTTTTATGAACCGGTTTTGCTATACGGTCACCATCCACTCCCTGTCGAACCCGAGTAGGAACAGGGCCGCAGTTGAACTGTGTAATACACTGACCGACCCGGAAAATGTACCTTGGTATAGAACGCAAACTTATCTTCAAATCCTAGGCAGTTCAGATTACATGAGGTCAGTTTGCACAAAGGCCTCTTTCAAGGTCCGCGGCTGTCTGAAAGCGCCATTTCATCAAGAGAAAAAAGAACCGAACACCTTGTCAAAGGGAAGGAAATATTGGTGGCTAAAATCCGATCCGTCGTCGGCCGCTTCCCGATTTGCTTAAAGCTGGACCTTATCAGGGTGTCACCTGGTCAACAATCAGCCTTTTTTGTCTATTAATAGGATATTATGTGAGCTATTGCAAATGGCATTGAAGTAATTTCGACTCTGAAGGAAGTTAGCAATAGGCCGGTGTAGCCGATTCTACGCCTAGGTTGGGAAGTTAGCAATAGGAGGGTGCGGCCGATTCTACATCCAGGTGGGGGGGGACCGATTTAATAGCCCTGGGTTTTAACCCGGGGATTTAAAAATGATGTATACGTTTGTGTTTTGGTTGAAAAAGCGTCAATTCTGAATACCAACTACTGCCAAAACCAAATCATGTTTGGTCTGCCGTTTTTTGTTTGGAGCTGCGGAATATCTCTAAAATTATGATTCTGGATTGGTAGAATCCGGTTTTGATGGAGAAGTGTCGGCACCGATACCATTTGACCCATCAACTTTAGGTTTATTCGCATAGAAATCACAAATGGAACAAAGGACTTTTATTTGTTTACAGATGTTTGGTTAGCATGCTTTTTCAAAACTAAGCCAGACGGAGTTCGAAATGGCGGACTTTTGTTTACTAAGACGTTCTTTAGTAAGCCATTGCAAATGGCATTTAAGGGATTTCGACTTTAAAGGAACTTAGAAATAGGAGGAGGCTGTCCGAAAAGTCGGGCAGCCTTTTTTTTGTTGTTTTTTTTTTTCCAAAATATGTATTTTAGGGATGTAAACAAAAGCGACTATGGCCAAGGTAGTTTTTAAAAACCAAACCGGCAACAGCCCCGAACTTTTCCCGATTAACATTTTCGACAGGATTGCCGCCGACCATCCCGTA
>WGNT01000052.1 GCA_016124425.1 Cytophagales bacterium | reverse complement strand
TGGTGTAGTCGAAGTAATTGTTTGATCTGACTCATGCGTTTTGGTTTTCCAGCCATCTGAAGTTCTGTTTAACGGTTTGGTAAAACCGCTAATTAACCAAAATCCATTTAGGGGGGTCAGCATACTCCGGATTATCGACCTTGACGGGTCAGCATGCTCCGGATTATTCAAAACAAAGGGGTCAGCATCTGCCGGATTGATAGTTACTTTTTCACTATATTTAGTCGCCGGACTGGGGGGTCAGCTTAGTCCGGAATATCCAGCGAAGCTATCCGGACAAAATAGCCCGTAAAGGGATTCTGTGAAGAATACCTGTTGCGCACCAAAGTCAGGTGCGTGGGAGTCATGGGTATGGTCAACACATGTGAACTGCCATTAAAATGTCGTGACGTGAAGACAGCGAAAGACGTTGACACGCTGTGACCAAAACGGTATAGTTGGCAGGCTCTGTGGTTCCTGCCACATGGATTGTGATTCCCCCAGCAAAGAGGCAGGACCTAATCCCAAAAACACGGGACAGGCATTGCGGCTTATCAAGGATCCTGATTGCATTAGAGGCAACATGCTAAACCAACTCGCTAGCAAGGGATACCGACATTGGTCGGCATAGGCATTGCACCCTCTGGAATATTATGGTATCTTCTATACCAGATGCCCATACTGGGCACACGCACTGTATAGGCGTAATGCGGGCGAAAGCACTAAATTGAAACAAATTGACCATTAACAAACATATTGCCAAGCAGAAAGTAAGTGCTTCTAATCCCGCACTACGCTTATACTTGACCGTTATGGCCAATACCAATTTGGCGAAATAGCAGTAAAAACCTACATTTGAGTATGAAAATCGACAAGCCTGAAATAGAATTGATACAAGAGCTTTGCAAAACAAGCAAGGTAAAGTCTCTTTTTGCTTTTGGTTCAGTCACAAGGGATGACTTTAATGAATCATCTGATATTGACTTGGTAGTAGATTTTGACGAAAAAGATCCTTTTAAGTACACAGACCTTTATTTCGGCTTAAAAACAAAGCTAGAGGACATATTGAAAAGACAAGTTGATTTGCTTGAAGAAAGAGGTATTCGAAATCGGCTTTTTAGAAAACAACTCGACGATACCAAAGTCAAAATTTATGGATATTAAAATCAAGGTTTTGGTTGCTTGACATTCAACAATCCATAGAAGAGATTTTTCTATTCATAGGTGAAGAAAGAAATTTCATCACCTATCAAGAAGATTTAAAGACGAAGAAAGCCGTAGAGCGAAACCTATAAATAATTGGTGAGGCAGTAAACAGAATTTTAAAAGCCGATTCTACTATACAAATCAAAAATGCCAAGAACATTATTGGCACAAGAAATCGTATCATTCATAGTTACGACAATATCTCCGACGAAGTAATCTGGACAATAGTCTCTAGAGAATTACCGGATTTATTAGAAGATGTAAAAATTCTTAAAGACAGAAACTGAGTACTGGCGATAACAAGCGTTTGGCTGCAATTGGGCTTAAGAGCAAAATTGAAACCTTTTTGTACTGTAGTACATCGTGCTGGAAATCAAGTGTGGTGCTCCTTATCCCCCACTGCGCCAATCGCGAGAACGTCAGGCTGTTAAAAAACTAGCACGCTAGTGAAAGACTAGCAAAAATTTTCTTTTTAGCTCGCTTTTAGCCCATTTAAGCCCTCCAAATTTTAGGCTTCCATTTGTAGGCGGAAATTATAAGACACGGCAAACAGCCTTAAAATGCCCCGTTTTGAAGAGGACGCGGTGGCCTTGTCATAATCGGGCTTCCAGGTCCTGAGTTTGGCCAGTAGCTTTTCCATGCCCAGGATGTTGATCGCCCGTTTCATGTTGTAAACGGTCATGATCAATGCCATCTCCCCGTTTACTTTTGCCAGTTCCCGCAGGTTGGTGTGGTTGTAGCCCCATTGCCGCTTTATCGTCCCGAAAATATGCTTCCCGATATATCGGGACAGGCTGTTAATCTCCTGCCGCTTGCGGTATAGTTCAGGATTGGCCCTGTAATTTGCTCCGTCTATGGCTACTGCTTCCGCATACTGGCTGCGCTCTATCTCACGGCCACCTTTCGCTCTGCCTATGCACAGGTGCTTCACGGGGCAGCCCTTGCAATCTGGGGTGCGGTATTTCCTAAATTGATAACTGTCTCGCTCTCTGCTTTTCTTGTGCCAGGTGCCGCTGGTTTTGAGTGTGCTCCCCGCAGGACATACATATGTATCTGATTCACTGTTGTATACAAATTTGGTAACCACATAGTCGGCCGTAGTGCCATGTTCGTTGCTGTTGACGATGGTCGGTGGGGCTACAATGGTGGTGATCCCGGCTTTGTGACAGGTTTCCAGTTCCCTGCCGTTGTGGTAGCCTTTGTCCAGTATCGCGGTAAAGCTCTTTTTATCCAGGTTTGCCTGTGCCTCCAGTGCTATGCCGCTCATGGCATTTCTGTCGTTTCGGTTGAGGGTGTGGGTGGCAACTACCGGGTTGTGCTTCTGGTCTACGGCTGCCTGCAGGTTTTAGCTCACCTCCACTACCTGTCCCTGATCCAGCAGGGCCCTGGCGTCGGGGTCGGTGGTGCTTACCTGCGGTTCCTGGCTTTCAGTAAGCGCAGCGCCCAATATTTCGTATTTGATCTTGTTGGATTTGAGTTTTTCTATCTTCTCCTGTACCTGGCTTACCCGCTCAGGCTGTTCCTGGATGTCAATTCCAGAAACACCTTGGGGTTAAATGCGGGACGGCCCTCTGTTTTCACCCCCGCCACCACAAAGCCCAACCTGTGCAGCTCCAGGTGTTCTACAAAGGCGTCAACAAACCGGGCAGCGTTATCTTTGCTTATGCACTCTTCCATACTGCTTATCTGCATCTGTAAGCAGTCTTAGGGGTAACGTAGGCCATTGTCAGGAATAAGTTTACCATTTAAAAATACGCATTTTGAAGTATAAATCATATCTTTAGTTGCGCATACGCAGAAAAATAAAACGGTAGTTTTTTCACAGACTGCCGTTAGCACCAATTTTAAAGCGACACATAAAAACATAAAATGAAAATAAAATCAATCTTCGTTAATCTTCCAATCAAAGACCTTAATAAGACAAGGAACTTTTGGACAAAACTTGGTTTTTCGTTTAACGAACAATTTTCGGACGAAAGGGCATTATGTTTAATTCTCAATGACGGACTAATTTATTCTATGCTCATAACCCACGAAATGTTCAGCACTTTTACGAACAGACCAATTTCGGACGGCTCAACAACACAGGTTTTGACTGCTATACAAGTTGACAGCCGAGAAGACGTTGACAGAATTATCAAACTCGCCCTTGAAAACGGTGGAACTCGTTACAGAGAAAGTGCCGACCACGGCTGGATGTATTACGACACGTTCGCAGACCTTGACGGACATCAATGGGAAGTAATGTTTACAGACGATACTCAAATACCAAAATAAAATTTTGATAATGGAAAAAATAACAATAAAGGCGACCATTTCGGCTGACAAGCAAAAAACTTGGGACTATTACACACAACCCGAACACATTACCAAATGGAATTTTGCTGACCCAAGTTGGCATTGTCCGACAGCGACAAACGATATGAAAATTGGTGGACGATATGTAGCAAGAATGGAAGCCAAAGACGGAAGTTTTGGTTTTGACTTTGATGCTGTATACAAAGAAATCAACCAAAAAGAAAGTTTTACTTATGAATTTGGCGGACGACTTGCTACAGTTGAATTTAAAGAAGCAAATGAACACACAGAAGTAAACGTAACATTTGACCCTGAAACTGAAAATTCAATTAATTTACAAAGACAAGGTTGGCAAGCCATTTTGGACAACTTTAAAAAATATACGGAGACAAATTGATGAACGAAAGAAAAACTGGTGCTAATCGAGTGGACGGCCGCAGGATATAAGCCTGCGAAGCACCCCTCACACCACCGACCGTACGGGCCTTCCCGATGCATTTAGTCAGGCTGAACCCGCCCTGCATTCCGGTTCTTGCATGAAATTGTCCAGCACACTAGCGGGTAATCGATCAGCGTATCGAATGAGTCAGTTTGGTAGAATTTTTCGAAAAAGTACTACATTGCGTAAAAAACCACCGACAACTCACATGAAAAAAGCACTGTTCCCTTTCTGCTTTATCCTAACGCTCTCTTTTTTCCTAGCGTGCACGTCTACCCCTAAAGAAACATACGATCTGTGGATCAAAAATGCCCGTATCATCGATGGTAGCGGGAGCGAACCCTATTGGGGACACCTGCTTGTCAATGCAGATAAAATAGCTAAGATCGATACAGACACGACGAATACCTATCTCGCCACAGAGGTACTTGATGCGCAGGGAAGGGTGCTAACACCGGGCTTTATAGATGCCCATTCGCACGGCGATCCACTCAAAACCCCTGAGTTCACGAATTTTCTTGCCATGGGTGCCACCACTATCTTCCTCGGACAGGATGGTTCCAGTCCGGCTACCAAGGACCTAGGCGCTTGGATGGATGAGGTTGACAGCCTGGGTTTAGGGCCCAATATTGCGATGTTTGTCGGACACGGTACGCTGCGGATGATCTCAGGCATTGAATATGCAAAAGACCCTACAGAAGAAGTGCTCCTTAAGATGGATTCCCTACTCATAGACGCCATGAAGGTCGGAAGCTTTGGGCTTTCCACCGGTCTAGAATACAATCCGGGCTATTTGGCGGGGGGCGACGAACTCAACCGCTTGGCAAAAATCACCGGGGAGTATGGAGGTATGGTCATGAGTCATATGCGGAATGAAGACGACCAATTTATGGAAGCTTCCTTGACGGAACTGCTGGCGCAGGGAGAATATTGTCCGGTACACGTCTCCCACATTAAGATCGTCTATGCCAAAGGAGAGTCCCGGGCCAAAGAAATCCTTGCCTTGCTCGAAAAGGAACGACAAGATGGCAAAACCGTTACTGCAGACGTTTATCCCTACGAAGCCAGCTACACCGGAATTTCGCTGCTCTTTCCCGATTGGGTGAAGCCTCCGGCAAATTATGACGAGGTGGTCGCAACGCGGAAGGCCGAACTGGAAGCCTACCTGCGGAACCGGGTGAACCTTCGTAACGGCCCCGAAGCTACCCTTATGGGGTCGGGCGATTACAAAGGGAAAACGCTAAAGCAGATCGCTGAGGAACTGAACAAACCTTTTGAAAAGGTACTTGTAGAGGATATTAAGTTAACCGGTAGCGCTGCGTATTTTGTCATGGATGAGGATGTGATGAAAACCTTTCTCAAAGATCCAAATATCTGCGTGAGCTCCGATGGCAGTCCAACCTCGAATCACCCGCGAGGGCACGGGACATTTGCCAAAATCATTGAATCGTATGTCATTAACGAACCCTTGCTAACCCTTCCCGAGGCAATCCACAAAATGACGGGACTTACGGCGAAGCAAACAGGTATATCGGATCGGGGGCTGATCCAAGAAGGGATGGTTGCTGATCTGTTGATTTTTGATCCCGAACGTGTGAAAGCCACCGCCACCTACGAAAACCCCTACCAGTTGGCAGAGGGGTTTGATATGGTATTTGTCAACGGGAAGCCTGCATTCAAGGACGGGGAGCTTGTTGGGAAGTATGGGAGGGTGTTGAGGAAGAAGTAGGTTACCTCATTGTGAAGGAGTTACATTGCGTGATAATTCAAATAAATTTAGAATTCTAAAAAAAACCATCCCCTATGGAAGGCACTAACATTGCCTTATGGGGAGATAACGTTCAGAAGTATGGTAAGTTATTCCCAATTACCCCCCTCCCCTTGCTTTCTGAATCCCTTTTGCCGACATTTATCATTACTAACCAAACCCACTACAGATGAAAAAAATCACCACCCACATTATGTTCACTGTGCTGGCCTTCTTTGCCGTCAGCATTTGCCAAGCCCAAGTCACCATGGATGAATTCGCTGCCAAATGGGAAAGCAGCAGGCAATTTACCCTCGAAACGGTAGACAAGATGCCAGACAACCTTCTGGACTATCGGCCGCACCCTTCATCAATGAGCTTCAAGGAACAAATCACCCACGTAGCAGCGGCGATTGCCGGACTTTCCAAAGGATTTATGCTTGGAGGGGATATGGACTTTGACCCGCAGGCCAAGCCTCAAACAAAGGCGGAACTGAAGCAGTTTATCGAGCAGTGTTATGCCTATGGTAAAAAGACCTTTTCCTCCCTCTCCGAAGCACAACTGAGCGAAGAAATCGACTCCTTTGCCGGAAAGGTAACCCGTAGACAAATGTTGGGCCTGATCGATGACCACGCAACTCACCACAGAGGAGCAGCAGTATCCTATATCAGGGCAAACGGTATCGAACCTCCTGCCTTTAGAGGACTATAACCCTTTACTCCCAATCAAAATGTTTAAGAAAAGAGTCACACATGGCTGTCTGTAAACAAAAAAACCGGTCTTCCAACCGGTTTTTTTATGCCTTACGCTTTTGCCAATAGGACATGTACCCTTCACTTTCCGGCCTTTTCAAGGTAATCTACTGTGAGATGACTCAACGCTTTCACCCCCAACACAAACCCGCTTTCATCCAAATAAAAATCAGGCGTATGATGGGAAGGGGCACTAAGTGGATCTCCATCGGCGGGCATTCCTCCCAAAAAGATAAACAAGCCTGGCTTGGCCTTTTGGTAAAAACTAAAGTCCTCCGCCCCGGTAATCAACTCATGCTCCAGTAACTTCTCCGGACCAGTCGTCTGTCTCAGTGTCGGCAGCATCAGTTCGGTAAGCGACGGATCATTGTAGGTCACCGGGTACATTTTGCGGATGGTGATTTCCGCTTTGGCCCCCGCACTTTCGGCAATGTGCCCGGCCACTTCGGCAATACGCCGATGTACCAGGTCTTGCTGTGCCTCGCTATAGGTCCGGATGGTACCAATCATCTCAACGGTTTCAGGGATGATATTATGGCGGACACCACCGTGAATGGAACCCACCGTGATGATAGCCGGAATTTCCGTGATATTCACATTCCTACTGACAATTGTCTGCAATCCCATAACAATTTGGGAAGCAGTCACTATGGGGTCAACAGACGACCACGGATAAGCACCATGGGCCTGCTTGCCCTTTATCTTTATCTCCAAATTATCCACGGCAGCCATTGCCGGTCCGGATCTAAATTTCACCGTCCCTACGGGAGTCTGAGAATTGATATGCAGGCCAAAAATGGCATCCACATCCTCCATTACACCTTCCTCGACCATTTGCTTGGCACCCCAGGTATCCAGTCCATCCATGCCCTCTTCAGCAGGTTGAAAGATAAATTTCACTGTGCCTTGCAGGTCCTCTTGCATGCCAGCCAAGACTTCCGCTACCCCCATCAAAATTGCCATGTGCGAGTCATGCCCGCAAGCATGGGAAACACCCACTTCCTGCCCATTATAGACGGCTGTTTTAGTCGACTTAAACGGAACATCAGCACGTTCCGGTACAGGTAGGGCATCCATATCCGCCCGTAAAGCAACAGTAGGTCCGGGTTTGCCTCCTTTTAATATGCCAACAACGCCGGTCACTGCCACTTCTTCCGTGACTTCGATACCCAGCCGCTTTAAGTGCGCGGAAATAATTCCCGCCGTACGGATTTCTTGATTTCCTAATTCTGGATGTTCATGAAAATCCCTCCGCCAAGCGATTACTTTTGATTCCAACGCATCTGCCTGCCTATTGATAGCGGGTTTAAGCTGACTTTGTGGGAAAACCGGCAGAACTGGAACTAAAAGGCCGATAAAAACCGTAACATAAACGAATCGGAGAAAATTGATTGGATAATTTTTTGGCATGCGAATAGGAATTTGATTGGGAGGAAATATACCAAGGAAAAGCTAAAATTCATGTGATTATCATTGTTTTTTAATTGCCACTACTCGCCCCGATCTGAATCTGGATGGATTCCCTGCTTGAGGCATGCAGGTCGCAATACTAATCCTCTCACTGTATGACGAGGCCATGCCTGCCTCATCCGGTAGACAAGCTCGATTTTACCTACTATCTTTGTTTCTGTAAATGTATTTAAAAAAGATATTTTAATCTTTTATTTGTATATTTACCCTACTATATGTGGCAAACCCTCTTAACTATATCACCTAAACCTAGCGTATTCGGTCTGTTTCTGGGTATGATGTACATCCTGCTGGGGTGTACAAAACCCGTTGAAAAAGAGTCTTTACAGGTAGAGCCGGCAAAAAAAGCCGACTACATTCGGCCCATTGCCGGAGAAGATGAGGAAGTTGCAGAGGATCAGGTCAAACTTGGCGAAGTTTTAATTGCCTATTCCGACTGCTATGATTGCCATACGTTAGAGAGCAGGGCAAAAGGGCCTTCATTTCTGGATATCTCAAAGAGGTATCCCATCCGGCAGGTGTATATCGACCTTTTGGCGAGAAAGGTGATCAGCGGAGGAACAGGTTCATGGGGGTATCCCGTAATGAGTCCCCATCCTACGGTTTCCTTTGAAGATGCACAGACCATGGTCACATTTATTCTGGCATCAAAACACGCAGACCGCTAATTTTTCTCGCGAAAATAACCGCTTCGATTCCTGCTTAATCAATAACAATGATTGACTTTTTCATCACGTCGTCAATATTCAGAGATTGACTTCTATATCGGAGGATAATGGGATAGGTTCCCACACTGACTGGCTCGCCATTGCCCATGATACCGTCCCATGTAAGTACGGGGAAGTTTGGCGAAGTTACCTCGCTGATTGCGTGGTAAATCAATTCTCCAGTACGCTGATAAATAAAAAGCTCCACCTCATCGATCCCCTCATTGGCATACACCCTAAAATTCATGGTCGGATTTCCAGCGATCATCGCATCGGGAAACCTCAACAAGACGACGCAGTTTTCGGTTACATTAAAGGTTGCCACCTGAAGGCAGCCAAGTTCAGTCGTTGTCCTTAGCTCATAGGTGCCAGGGGATTCTACCTTATAGGTGGAAGCGTTACTCATAAATACACCATCCAGGTACCATTCCACATCCGTGAGTTCGCCTGGGTTAAGCACTGGAAAGATATTTTCCGCACTGCAAATTTCATAGGAATCCTCCAAATTGATTTCTACCGGTGCTGCTTTAGTAACTTCGAATGTTGCGCTTCCCAGCCTGCATCCAATTGGATTTCTTACGACCACTTCATAGTCCCCCTCATCGATGACGTCTATGGACGTTTGGTTCTCAAAATCCTCCAGCCAAGTTCTATTCCCTTGGTCATCAATCTGGAACCACTCGATTGTTTCTACAATAACCGGATTTCCAACAGTCATTGTCAGGGTGGTAAATGGGTCTTCCTCACAAAAAGGCATCCCTTCCAAGGTCACCTCGGTTTCGCTTTCTGGTATTACCACTTCAAAGGGTACTGGTTCAACCTCGCAACGGCTACTGGCCCGAGGTTGTACCTCCAGTAGAAACCTGCCGGTTGATGGGGGGAAGAACACCTGCTCCCGCCCCACGATAACCCTCGATTCCGTCAACCAGCGAATAATTACCGTGCTGGGATCTCTCCCATTCAAATCTGCGGTAATCAATTGATTGCCAAAACAGTCGATTTGCTCTATAGAAACATCATATTCCAACGGCTGATTGATGGTAACCTCAAAGGACCTTGTTCTTGGGCAAAGCGCTGCATTTGTATCTGCAGGCCTTCCTGTAAGCTGGTAGGTACCCTGTTGGTCCAAGATAAAGCCGTCACCTGATCCCGCAGTAACTTCTGACCCATCCGGGCGTCGGAGAGAATATAGAAGCGGCGAGGTAGCTTCCGGAATTAATTCGTAGGACTCACAGGCGGTGATATCGCCTGGGATAGAAAAATTGACCTGGGTTGTACCTGCTACTTGGTAGGTAATGGAATTTGTGCTTGTACAGTTGACATTATTGCTGATTTCTACTTCGTAAGTACCAGCCGGAACGTCCACTCGGACCTGCGCTTGATTTTGAAAAGTTTCGGAAATCATGTTTCCGCCGGTAGAAACAATCCGGTATCTCCCTGACTGGCTAATTCCTCCGAAATCGATGGTTAAGGTTCCTAGATTAATTCCGTTAGCAGAACAGGTCTGTGGGGAGGCGGTCACGGTAAATGGAATGGCTTCATCGAGATCCGTGTTACCTACCGTTAGCGTTCTTGTAATGGTACAGTTTCCCCGTCGACCCGTGACGGTGTAAACCCTTGGCGCCAGTCCTGTAAATGTTCGGGAAGTGTTGGCAGGTACGTTGTTGATCGTGCCATTGGGAATATCCGATATGACAATAGAATCAAAGGCGTTGTCGGTAATGATCTCAAATGCCCCGTCAGCGGCCTCACATCCGTTGGAATCAGAAATCTTATTTAGGGTAAATGATCCGGCCCCTTCTTCAACGGTAAGGTTAAAGGATTGCTCCACTGAACAGCCTGGCCTTTCAGGATCATCTACGTTAAAGAATACCGTATATTGGCCCACTCCTTCCAGATTTTGTGTATTTAATGCTAGCGCAAAAGATTCTTCAATAAGGGTTCTTTCTGACTGCCCTGCCATCTGATAAGACCACCGACCACGAAAAGGAGCGTCAGGGGTATAGGATACTGTCTGACCTAGGCAGGCGCGGTTTGCTGATGCGGTCACGTTCACCTCGATTGAAGGGCCCAGAAAGGTACTCCCTACTGCTTCACAAACTGCCGAAATTACCTTGACAAAATAGCGCCCGGGCTCCGTTGCAAGGAAGGTGTTCTCTCTGCCCAATACTTGCCCCTCAACCCTAAACCATTCGATTTGGAACCTACTAAAATTTGGATCCGTGGTATCCAATGCCTGTAACAATACCGGATCACTTCCGCAAAGGACCATGTCAGGTGCCAACACAAACCGCGGCCCTAACTCTACCACTACTTGCTGGGTCTGTGAAAAGAAATTTTGGTTGCCTCCACGGCTGACACGTAGATTAACGTTGAACACGCCGGTGGAGGTAAATGGAAACTGAATATTCTGTACATCTGCACCCCCAGCCTGATAATAAACTTCAAAGCCATTGGCATCCGTGATCGACCAGATATACCTGTCTGTGGCCGGATCACCAGCACCAGAAAAATTGGCAAACACAAAGGGCCCATTCAGGCAGGCACTAGCCGGCCCAATTAAGGCCGGATCTTGAAAAAAATCTGCTGACGGCTCGGCTTCCATACCGAAAAAGGCTCCATGCCAGAATAAGCCGGCTATGATAACCGCTATCACAGATGTAAACGAAATAAACTTCATGCTCCATCAAAATTTTAATCGTCCAAACAAAAATCATACCTGTTTTAGGACAATTCCGGATCTAACTAATTTCCGAAATTTACTTAAATAACCATTGGAATCGGGTCATGAATTAAAAAAAATGATCTAACCTTTTGACTTACTTCGAGAAAAGTAAATAGTTAAAAAAATATAATTTCGTGTTTTTTTACAGTTTAACTTTTTTCTTTTATAATCTACCTAACAAAAACCCATTCATTTTCCGAACTAAGCGTATCCGCAAATTCGTACCCTTCTTTGTTGAAAGTTTTTAGATTTTCCGGATCGTTAATACGATTTTTTATGATCTCATTTGTCATCATGCCACGAGCTTGCTTGGCAAATATTCCTATAATCTTATAGGCCCCATCTTTGTATTCTTTAAATGTTGGGTGAATAATTCTTCCTTTAAGTTTCGTTTGATCAACAGCCTTAAAATACTCTTGAGAGGCCAGATTAACAATATATTCATCGTCTTTGGCATCATTAATCGCTTTTGCGATTTTACTTCCCCAGTAGCCATACAAGTCCTTGCTCTTGCCGTTTTTGAGCCTAATACCCATTTCCAATCGATAGGGTTGAATAAGGTCCAACGGCTTAAGCAGCCCATAAAGACCTGAGAGAATCCGTAGGTGTTTCTGTGCAAATTGAAAATCCTCATCGGTAAATTCATCTACATCAATTCGTGTATACACGTCTCCTTTAAATGCCAACAATGCCTGTTTGGCGTTCGCCAGGGTGAATGCGTCTTCGAATTGCTGATACCGGGTATGGTTTAGCACCGCCAAGTTTTCAGATACCCCCATAAGTTCCCGAATATCTTTGGGAGATTTTTTTTTCATTATTTTCACAAGGCCCTTTATTTCGCTGCCGAAATCCGGTTGGCTGTGTCGTGGAAAAGTACTGTCACTAAGGTCTAACGTTTTTGATGGGGAAATTAAAGTTATCATTTTCAGTCTATTACTACTATTGCTTTTTTTAGGGTTCTTTCTATTCCTTGGGCTTCGTTACTAAACTTCACAACGACCGGATATGTTCCGACCGGGACCTTTTTTCCATTCACAACACCATCCCAAACGCACAGGGACGTGTTCTCGGCCGGGTTGGATTGTTCGCAATAATAAATAAGCTCTCCCCATCGATTGAAAATATGGACCCCAAGCTTATCAATCGGTCCGGTCGTGTAGATTACAAACCCACGGGTTGGGTCGAGTGGTATGATCGCGTTCGGAAAGGTAACATTGACATCGCACTCTTCCTCGATCACGAATTCCGTTTCAAATTCACATCCTTGCTCGTCCCACACACGAAGCGTATATTCTCCTGGGAGCGTAGGCGTGAATTGGTTTTCTCTGGACAACACTTCCTCATTCAATATCCATTCGAATGCCTGGTAAGGCCCCGCATTTAATGTCGCCAAGTCATCTTCGGCACCACAGATGGTATAACTAGGTGCCAGTTGCGGAGGGAGCGAAGTAGATTGTGTCACTTCAATAACCTGACTTCCTATCTCGCATCCTGCTCCATTAAATAAGCGAACCTGATAGTTACCGGGTTCAGCTACTTCAATAATCGCCCCTATCTGCCCCGGTATCTGCACGAATTCCCCAGCTACCTCACGATACCAGCTTATTATGTCTACTGAAGCCAGCTCTCCTGAGGCTGTGATCGTGCTAATCGTGGCCTCTCCACAGAAATTTGGGCTGCTTAACTCGACGGGGATTTGCTCCACTATATCCGAGATCTCGACGGTCTCCGGAGTAGGCAGCGCGCAACCGCCGAGATTACTTACTTCAACCGTATAGGCACCAACGGGCAAATCGACAACGATTTCGGGTTGGCTGGTAAAGTCTGCGGTAAATCGCTCTCCTGATGTAAACGAAATGATCTCATAACTTCCAGAAGCCGGCCCGTTTGTGAATGTGATCCGTATAGACCCGTCGGTAGCAATCCCACTTGGGTCGCAAACGGGATCTTCAGCTACGACCGTATACGCCACATCATCCGGAGGACTCGCATTTTCGATGATCGCTAGTTGCGAAGAGGGGCATCCTCCCGAATAACCTGTAAAGGTATAGGTACCCGGTTCAAGCCCGTCAAAGAGGTGGGACGCTCCGATTTCAAGATTCAGGATCACAAGTCCCGTCTCTTCCATTACCAAACTGTCAAGCCGTGTGATTGCCTCAATCCGCACAAAGCCGTCGGGAATCTCACAGCTTTGCGCAGGAGAAGTGGCAAGGACTGCAAAATCGGCCGGTGGGTTTACCGTCAAGGTAGTAGAGCGTTCTATGGGACACGCACTGTTTAAAGGATCAGCAGTAAGGAAAAACAGTTCGTATTCTCCCGGACCGTCTAACATTCCGGTATTTAAGGTAAGCTGCAAGGTATCGGGTAACGTGGTTCTATCGGTTGTACCAACTCGCTGAATAGACCAAGTACCATTTACGGGCGTATTGGGGGTGAATTCGACGGTATCGCCAATACAAACTGCCTCCGCATCTTGGTCAATCTCAAATTCAAAGGCAGGTCCCACAAAAACTGACCTCGATACCGGGCAGGTCTGAAACGTTTCCATCGTTTCCCCATCAGGCAGCCGGTAGGCCACTGTCACGGTATAGATACTTTCCTCTGTTACTTCAAGAACATTTTGGTCCCCAACGATCAAGCCGGCGGCGTTTTCCCAAACAAAAATATATTCTGACAACCTTGGGTCATCAGGATCCACGGCAACAAGTTCTAAAGCAGCATCTGCACACAGCGATATTTCGGAAGGTAAAATGATCTCCGGAGAGTCAAGTACTTCCACCTCCATCCTAAATACCTCCTCCCAAGGCTGCCCGCAGCGGTCTACCTGAAGTTCTACGGTGAAAATTCCAACCTCTGAAAAGGTATACTCCAACTCCTGAAATTCTTCGCCCCCATTGAGGAATTGATCCACGATCTCTCCCCCTTCATTAAAAATGGTCCAGTTGTAAAGATCAATATCAGGCTCCCCACCCCCATTAAACAAGCCTACTGCTCCCTCTTCCGCACTTAGGCAAAGCCGCTCCGGTCCGGAGAGGCTGGGATCTGGAATTCCGCCCCCCGATTGCTGTACGAAGGAAGGCAAGCCCAGATTCGTCGTTCCCGGCATGGGCTCTACCCCATCCTGATTGAAGGTACTGGGGTTACAGACCTGACCAGCAAAAATTTGACCGATGCGATTTGACCCGACGATGGCCGCATAGATTTGCCCATCGGGACCTATCTGTAAGGCACCCAGATCCAGCCCCTCAGTCTGCGGTACGCCACTGCGGCTTTGCAGGATACACTGCTCTATTTCCGTTTGGGAAGTTGCTGATTCAAAGCATTCCGGACATGTGGTCGTTACGGGGTTGTCCGGATCAGTTTCATCCGTTTGTTCCAAGCCCTGAATGAAAAATTCTTCGACTCCGGGACCTCCGTTTCTGTAGGAAACGTAGATCCTTGAGTTGTCGGAAGAGAACTCCAAGCCATAAATATCGCCTTCTGACCCTAAATCAAGCAGGGCGTAAACTTCCATTTCCCCAGTTGTCTGGTCAAAATCGAATATCTCCAATCTGTTGGTATTGCCGTCGGTATACGTGACTGCAAGTTTGGAACCGTCACTGCTGAATTTCATACTTCCAACTCCCGTCCCAAAACCGTGGACTCCACCAACCGAGTTGAAAACGGGCTGGCCTATACCTTCCCCTGAGACGGGGTACATTCTAAAGGTGTTGTTGCCCATTTCATGAAAAACCATCCACGTAGTATCTCCTGAATTCAAGGCTGCAGAATGCTCCGTACTGGGACTGAAGAGGAAGTTGTCTTTGGTAAGCACGTTTCCTATACCATCCGGATTATCCCCCTTGATATCTACTAACGAGAATTTAACTTGGTTTTCCCCGCCGTCACCCCGTTGGGTAGTGAAAAGGTAAAACAAGGTCTCATCTGACGAAACGGGAAGAGCGGTCACACTTTGCGCAGACTGGTTGTCACCTCCGATATCTTCTCCATTCTGCATCGGATTACCGTTGAGGTCCCATACTGTTTGTCCATCTGTGTAGAACAATACTTGGCCGGCCTGATCAGAGATGGTAGTCACCCCCGCCGGGATATTCTGAGGATGTGGATTCGCAATGGGTCTAGGGGTTGGCGCCTCCGGATCGTCTGGGTCCGGATTGAAATCCAAGCCCGCTCCATCGCCGAAATACCATATATTGTTTGTTTGATCCTCAACGTCCCACATCTGAATGCGTATTCCCGCGTAGGAATAACAGGTTGATCCAACCTCGCGCACCAGCACCCAATAATACCCCGGACGGCAAACCTCATTGGCAGCTTCTGGACCCCAACCTTCCTCACGTTTGTTGGACCAAAAATACTCATAATTGCCTCCTTGTCCCTGACCGCCACCAGGCTGACCTATACCGGGTTGTCCGATGCCAGGAATACCTATACCGGGCTGACCAATTCCGGGCTGACCAATACCAGGCTGGCCAATACCGGGCTGACCTCCCCCCTGCTGTCCACCTTGGCCGCCACCGCTCTGAACGTCTACCAAAGGCATCAAATCAATACAGGCTGGCTCACATAGTGTCGTATCGGCAGGATTAAACTGCACTTGAAGATCGTTTTCGGTAAAAGAAATGGTTTGGGTCACTTCACGGGTTTCTCCATTGGCAAATGTTACCAATAGGGAAACATTTACTTGTTGCTCGGCGGTAGCCTCTCGGGGAAGTAACAAATGCTCTACAGAAAGATCCAGTTCTATCTCCTCCCCTTCTTCATCTACCAACGGAGGCAGAATCTCCCACTCAAAGCTCACTGGCCTGTAGTTGCTGGGCGATATTTCACTCGTAAGCAAGAGGGGATTGTTCATGCAGGGCATTTCTGGTTCCCAGGTAAAGGTTGCCTCCGGACCGATATTGATTGTGGGCGTAAATACAGTGAATACCGTACCGCAAAAATCCGTGCCATTAAAGGGATCTCCCTCCACAACTACCGCATTTAGCAAAGGCTCATCTGGATTTGTTACCCTTCCAAGCAACTGTGGGCCGCCTTCGGTTTCTTCGTATATATAGTAAAGTTGATCGTCTGGACCCACGCGCACATCGTATACCCGGAAAACGTCGTGCCCCAAAGGCAAGGCAAGGGGACCTAATTCAGGTTCAGTTTCCTCTTCTTCTTCCTCTTCAGGATCGGTATCTGCCTGTGTACCATCAGTCCGGATTCTGTAAAGCTGATCCCCTTGTGAGTAATATATAATTTCTCCGTTTGGAGAAAAAGCCGCACCCTCAGTCGCAGCCAAACCTCCAGTGCCTTCCAGGGCACGCAAATCACCTAGTAATCCCGTGTCGCTGTCAAAATCCGCTACTTGCAGCGCCTCGCCTACCCCCTCTGGAATTATAAGCAGTTGGCCGGAAGATTCATAAAATACAAACGCTTTAGGGACGAGGTCTACGGGCAGGGATTGCGTCACGACAAATTGGCCTTCCTGGTCTTCAATGCGGCTAATCAATAGGTCGGTACCATTAAAATAGATGAGGTAGCTGGGGGACTGGGGAGTTTTGATCACCGTAACCGCACCTTCCGCGGCGCCCAAGATCCCACCCGGGGATACGGCCCCTGCCGCAGGCTGATTTGCCGGCGCCCCTCCCTGTTCATTCATATCGACAATATCGTACTCTAATTCGCCGCTTCTATTTATAAAAAAGAGGTAAAAACTTCGGGCTCCACCAGGAGAAAGATCATAGTCCAATACAGAAATGGCGACGGATTGCCGTTCGGTTTCATCTCCCCCTACTTCTCCTATGATTCCCTGAATAGGTTGATTTAGGTAATTATAAATGAGGGCGCCATCCGAATAAAAAAGTATTTCACCTGTAATTGGGTCGATCGCCATTGCGGTATTTCCTCTTCCCAAGGTAACCGAGCCGGCAAGGCTTTCCACACGAGCTCTTCCATCTTTCCCAAAAGAGAGGTAATTATTCTCACCTCCCTCACAATAACCAAATATCCATTCGTTATTGTTGAATCCTTGGGAATAGACCTGCCCTGCCCCTATAAAGAATAAGATCAAGCTAAAGAAAACAATTAAAGGTATCTTTATGTACTTAGGGAGAGATTTCATAATTTAACGGCTGCTTTATATATACTATAAAAGCACCAAAACGTTTATTAGCTGTCAAGTATCCAATTAACGAATAAATCTTTGTTAAAGTCACAATTAAATACAGTTTTTTTTATCCTGATTCTGTTTGCGGTGAGCAACAAAAGCTTTGCCCAGGATCCGCAGTACAGTCAGTACTACGCAGCACCGCTTTTTCTAAATCCCGCCTTTGCCGGGTCTGAACTTGCTACCCGGGTGGGCGTCAACTACCGCAGTCAGTGGCCGGGGTTAGATGCCAACTTCAGTACATTCTCCGCCTATGCGGATGGATTCCTAGAAGAGTATAACGTAGGCGTTGGCGTTTTGATTACGAATGACGTAGAAGGGGCCGCGGGATTAAACTCCACTTCCATATCCGGGTTGGTTTCTTATGAACTTCGCGTGGCTGACGGTGCTTATTTCCGCCCCGGTTTCCAAGCTACCTATATGAGAAGAGACATTGGTTTCTACGATAACCTCATCTTTGCCAACCAAATTAATCCTGCAAATCCTTTTGGCCCTATACTTCCGGGTAATGACCTTGCCGGATTTGGCGAACCCGTCAACTTGGTATCCCTTTCAGTCGGTGGACTGTTTTTTACCGAAAATTTTTGGTTTGGATTTACCGGCCACCATATTAATCAACCCAATCAGAGTTTTATTGAGGCTGGATCAAGCCATTTGCCGCTTAAGTATTCCATACATACCGGGTACCGTATTTCCCTCGGCAACGGCCCCATGCGAAGAGATTTTACACACATGTACCGGGAGCGTTACTTTACGCCTACCATCAACTACAAAAGACAAGGCCCCTTCGAGCAACTGGACGTAGGCGGTTATTTTTATGTTGAACCCATTGTGTTTGGGCTTTGGTATCGCGGCTTACCGTATAAACCTGTAGAACAACAAAACAACCGGGACGCCATTGTTTTGATGGTAGGGTTTAACCTTCCTTCCGGGTTGAATGTTGGGTACAGCTTCGATTATACCGTATCCCAATTGGGCATTCAATCTGGCGGTGCCCATGAAATAAGTTTGTCCTACATTTTTCCACCAAAAAACCCCGGCGCACCTCCAAAAAGATCCACCATCCTTCCATGTCCTAAATTTTAAGACCTACATTGAGGCATGCAACCCATAACTATCCAATACCTTCTAATAGGTATCCTTACCGTCAGTTTCTTAAGCTCCAAAATCCTAAGTTGGCTAAATATCCGAAGAAAATCGGTTCAGGTACCACAGACATTGGTAGATTTCGTAAGCACTGAACAACTGCAAAAAGCATACGCATATAAACTAACAAATTACCGCTTCGGACTTGTCACAGGAACCTTTTCGTTCTTAATTACCCTTGCCTTTCTGACCTTTGGTTTTTTTGGCTGGTTGGATGATCACCTCCGACAATTCACCGAACATCAGCTCTGGCTTCCCCTTTTGTACATCGGTGTTTTGTTGATTGGTTCCGACCTGATCGGAATCCCCTTTGACTACTACCATACCTTTGTCATTGAGAAAAAGTTTGGCTTTAACAAGAGCACGGTCGCTACCTTTATCACAGACAAGCTCAAGGGCTACCTGCTATCTATCCTAATCGGCGGAAGCTTGATGCTTGTACTGTTGCTCCTGTTGCAGTACATGGGGCCGGATTTTTGGTGGCAGTTCTGGATCATAGCAGCGGTTTTTATGGTGTTGGTAAATAATTTCTATGCCAGTATGGTTTTGCCGCTGTTCAACAAACTGACGCCACTAGAAGAGGGGGAGCTCAAGGAAAAGATCTTCAAATACGCCCGTTCGGTGGATTTTCCGCTGAACAACGTATTTGTAATCGACGGTAGCAAACGATCCTCCAAGGCAAATGCTTTTTTTTCGGGTTTCGGAAAACAAAAGAAAGTTGTTCTCTACGATACACTTATTGCGCAACATCAGGAGGAAGAATTGGTGGCAGTATTGGCACATGAAATTGGTCATTATAAGAAAAAACATATTCTTCAAGGCATGGGTATAGGAATCATACAGACCGGGTTGATCCTATACATCCTGTCCTTATTTATTTACAATGAGCCACTTAGCGTCGCTTTGGGAGGCAATCAGCTTGCGCTGCATCTGAACCTCATTGGATTTTCTATGCTTTTTGCTCCCATCTCTTCGGTTATCGGCATAGCCATGAATCTGCTAAGCAGAAAAAATGAATACGAGGCTGACACATTTGCGAAGCAAACCTATGGCGGCCAACCCTTGGCATCTGCATTGAAAACACTTTCGGTCAATAATTTGTCCGAACTTAATCCACACCCTTGGTATGTATTTGTCAACTATTCCCACCCTCCACTCATACAGCGGCTTAAGAGGTTGGAAGATGTTTGAAAGTTGCCTATTTCCTAGTATTTTCGCAAATAATCCTGCAACTTAACCCGGTTAACCTTCTCTACTATATGAGCGACGCTGCTTTGAACGAACTAGGAGTTTCATCTGATTTGTTACGTGAAGAAGAAAAGAACTTCTTGGACACGCAAGGGTACCTGAACCTCGGCCGCATATTAGCCGAGGATGAAATGGAGGCCATACGCCGACGTATTGCCGAACTGATAGTGCTCGAGGGAGAAAAAGCAGGAAAGGAACTGCGGGACTCCACGTTTGTAAGAAACAAAAATGATGAGGGAACCGAACGGTTAAGTGACCTTGTAAACAAAGGGGATGTTTTTGACATCTTTTATTCCCATCCTCGGGTTTTAGCCGCTGTGGCACATGTGTTGGGAAGAAATTTTAAACTATCCTCCCTCAACTACCGCGCGGCCATTCCAGGTGCTGGCTTGCAAAAATTACATGCGGATTACCCCGATTCAGTACCTCCAGGAGATTACAGGGTATGTAATTCCATTTGGCTGCTGGATGATTTTTATGCTGAAAATGGGGCGACCCGAATTGTTCCTGGAACTCACCTGAAGGAACAACTTCCTCAGGAAGCTATGGAAAACCCGATGGATCCTCATCCGGATGAGATCATTTTGCACGCGCCGGCAGGTTCTGTCGTCATCTTCAACTCCCATGTTTGGCACGGAGGAACGACTAACCGGACCAACGCGCTCAGAAGGGCCATCCACAGTTACTTTTGCCGCTACGATCAGCCGCAACAGATCGATCAGAAATCTTATATTATTCCTGAAACCCTTCAGCGGATTTCCCCGGCCGC
>WGNT01000063.1 GCA_016124425.1 Cytophagales bacterium | reverse complement strand
CGGCCGGCAGGTATCAATAAATATCCCACTTCCTATATCAACCTTATTTCCACCCTATTTCAACCTTATTTCCACCCTATTTCAACAATATATCAACCATATATCCCAAAAAAAAGAAAAGCCACTCCCATCATGGAAGCGGCTTTTACTAGCGTAAGTCAACTGGTAATACCAAATTTAATTCGTGTCCCACCAGGGTTTGATGTTCATTTCGTTTTCATATCCGGCTTCGGCTACTGAAGTGGGGTTGTTACCTAGCTCTACGGCAGGATATAACGCCCTTACGGGAATAGAAGGACGGACAGCAGCGGCGGGCACCGCCAACTGAGGCACGTCAAGCCTTCTCCATTCTGCCCACGCCTCAATGCCGTTACCATAAAGCGCGATCCACTTCTGCATGCCTATGGAGTTTTTCCAGTTGGCGGCGTCGTACGTATTGATGGGCTCGGCCAAATAAGCAGCCACTGCCGCTTGGTCGGTAAAGCCCCATTGCATCATAGAAGCAGCTACCGCCGCGTTATAAGCTGCTGCTGCATCTCCGGTGATAAATCCCCTCTCAATAGCCTCCGCCTCAAAAAACTTCATTTCGGCATGGGTCAATAGGTATGCTTTAGCTGTAGCAGACCGCAGGCGGTCGCTTGGCCTAGAAGCGGTACCCTGCAAAGCAAATGTCGCTCCATCGGTAAGGCCATATGGCAACCCAACAAACTCACCACCTACGTTCGGCTTGGCATATACCGCTAGACGGGGGTCGTTACGCTCTTTCATCGCGTTTACCAACACATCAGACAGCGTATAATCGTCACGGTTATTGATGAAATGATTTACGAAAAGGGGATTGGCGATGCGCTGATCTGACTGGAAAGGGAAGTGGAAGCCGTCCGAATACGAACTGATAACACCAGCAGCAAAGGCTTCAGACACCATCCGTCTTGCAGTGGCAGGTTCTACATCGGCCATGCGCATGCCAAGGCGGACTTTCAGTGAGTTGCCAAAACGCTGCCATTTAGCCATATCCCCCCCGTAGTAGATATCTCCAGAAGAAAAACTAGCGGCTCCTACGGTGATTTTACTAAGCGCTGCATCGATTTCAGCGGCCAAGCCGGCGTAGATTTCCTGCTGCCTGTCGTATTTGGGGTTAGGAAACTCAGCCGGATTAAAGGTTTGCGAATAGGGAACATTTACCCAAATATCCGTCACATTCTGAAAAGACCAAATTCGAAGTAGTTCAAGGATAGCCATACGGTTACCTCGCTGAACTTCCGTAACATTTCCATAGTCTGCCGTAATCTGCATGGCTGCCTGAATGTCGTTCATGCCATTGGCATAAAACGTGTTCCAGACCCCGTCGAAGTTGGAAGGGTTCTGATTAAAGCGGCTTTGCTCTGCATATTCGCTTTGTGAGAAGTGCTGAACCATCAGCATCCCAAATCCGTAGTTAAGCCCGCCGCCCCACATCTGATTTGAGAGGGTAAACTGGGCTTCGGTTAGCAGGTTCTCAGCAGGGACTGCCGTCGGATTGTTGGGGTCGATATTCATCTCCTCAAAGCCCTCTGTACAGCTTGTAACCCCTAAGCTAAAGAGCAACAACGTCAATAGATAATTTGTGATATGTTTCATGATTAGTTGAAATTTTGAATAGTCTTTTGAACAGGGAATAACGGGCAGCTAGGTGGGTGCTGTTAGACAGAAACACCCAACTGCCCGTTTGTCAAAGCAATAAATTAGAATTTAAAGCTAATATCGAAGCCCATTGAGCGCGTAGTAGGCACCTGTGCGTTTTCCAATCCCTGAAGGTTACCCGCACCGTTTACGCCTTGTGGGTCAAGATAGGGAAGGTTGCTATGTAGGATAGCAAGGTTTCTACCAAACAATCGGGCGCGAACATCACGTACAGGAAGTTTGGAGATCAAGCTATTAGGCAGGGTATACCCCAAGGATAATTCCCGAAGCTTGACGAAAGAAGCATCGAAAACGTTTGGAGCGGCTACCGACCAGATGGTTTGGTAGTACGCTTGCGGAGTTACAGAGACCGTGTTAACCTCTCCTGACTCGGTAACACCTGGTACGACGAGTCCGGTCTCCCGCACGTTGTTTTCAACCGTTACTGGATCCATACCGGAGTATTTGGACCACTGCAAGGAAGTCGAGTGGATAATACCCCCTCCTTGATAGTCTATCAAGGCACTTAATTCCAATCCTTTGTAGGAAAAGCTATTGCGAATACCGCCTGCAAAGTCGGCAATGGTGCTACCCAAAAACTTACGGTTACTTTCAACCAATGGGAAACCGTTGGCTCCCACGATTACCTGACCGGCATCGTTTCGGCGGAAATCTGCGCCGAAAAGAGACATGTACGGATAGCCCTTCTGTACGCGTACATCAGCAGCCCAGGTAGTTCCGGCGATGATATTTTCAACACCTGGAGCCAGTTCAATTACCTCATTGTTGAAGGTGGCAAAGTTTACCATCAGATCCCAGGTGAAGTCTCCCTTGATCACGGGAGTGGCATTCACCATTACTTCGAGACCGTGGTTGCGCATGGATCCAGCGTTCAAAATCCTTGACGTAAAACCGGTGGAAGCGGAGGAAGGAACGTTGAAGATCTGATCTACAGTGGTTCGGTCGTAATAGGACACGTCAAAGGAAAGGCGATCGTTGAGTACGGCAAACTCGATACCGAATTCGATCTCATTCGTGCGTTCTGGGCGAATATTTGGGTTAGGGCTACCCAAAGGCACCGTATAGCGAGGGAAGCTTCCAAAGTTAGGGACCTCGTTGCGGAATACATTTCGCAACTGGTAAGGGGAAGCATCATTTGCTGCTTGCCCATATCCTACGCGAAGTTTACCAAAAGAAAGGAAGGAGTTTCGTAGTGCCTCAAGCTCTGTAAATACAAAACTAGAAGATACAGATGGGTACCAATAGTTGTTGTTGTCGATTGGCAGGGTAGAAGACCAATCGCCCCGCAAGGCTAGGTCAACATAGACCATATCCAAAAATCCAACGGAAGAAGTAGCAAATACACTATTGATGGCCCTTTCGTCCTCGTTGGTCGTTACCTGTGCGGCGTTAACAGAGTTAGCGATGTTGAAGAACCCATCCAAGGACAAACCTCCTACAGTATTGATGCTGTTTCGTGTATTGCGTTGGTTCATCAAATTACCACCAACCATAGCAGTCACGGAAATATCTTCATTCACCTGCTTGTTATAAAGAAATTTCGCCTCCAAGTTGGTTTCGGCAAAGGTACGAACATCCTCCGCATAGCGGGACTGGGTGATGCCCCCCTGAGGGATGCCTTCACGTGAACGGAATGTAAATCCATCGCGCATGGCCCTTACATCAAAGCTCAAGCCATCCATGATTTTGTAGTTCAGATTAAACGTTCCGAAAAAACGGTCGCGGCTATCTTCCTGCAAATAGTTTCTGCGAACCCAGTACGGATTGTCGAAGAAACGGGGACGGTGATTAAAGGAAAGCAGTTCGCCCGTGGCCGGATCAATTACCGGACCAACTGGGTTCCAAGTTTGCTGACGCCCATCGATGAACCTGTCGTTTTTCAAACGATCTACGTTTAGTTGCGTTTGCCACCATTGTGTGAAGCCCTGCATAGGGTTGGCATTGTTATAGCCCGTAACATTTCGGCCACTGGCATTTTGCAATACCATGCTACCGGACGCCGAAGCCGTTAGTCGATCGGTTACCTTATAGGTGGTATTTAAGCTAATTGTGTTGCGGGCAATATCGGAATTAGGAATTACACCCGTCTGATCCATGTTCGTATAGCTTAAACGGAAGCTACCCGCATCATTTGCCCCTGCAACAGCTAGGCTATTTTGAAGCGTAACGCCTGTCTCAAAGAATTCTTCATACCCCATAGGAGGTGCCACCCAAGGGCGGGTTTCGCCATAATTGGGAGAATCCTTATCCCAAGAATCCCAATGGCGAACGTTGACATTCGGATCATAACGAGGGCCCCATGCACCGTCTTTGGCATAGATCGGGGCCAAGAACTGTTGACCATTTTCAGTAAATTCCACAAATTTGGAGTCGGTAGGCGAAATATCCCCCCCGCCATACAGTTGCTGATGAGGCATCAATGCGATGGGATTTTCAAAGGTAGTGGTAGAATTAAATTCTACACCGATGCCCTTTTTGGTGCTTCCTCCAGTTTTTGTGGTAATCAGAATTACACCATTTGAGCCTCGGGTACCATAAAGCGCAGTCGCTGCCGCACCTTTCAATACTTCCATGGTAGCAATGTCAGCGGGATTGATGTCTGAGGCAGCATTACCGTAATCATACGTACCGCCACCAAAGCCCCTCTGCTGGGCAGTTGTAGCGTAGTTCGCATTGTTGATAGGCATACCATCTACCACGAATAATGGCTGATTTTCACCCAAAAAGGAGTTAGCCCCACGGATAGTAATCCTAGAAGATCCCCCAATAGCTCCTGGCGAACCCTGTATCTGAACACCGGCTATTTGGCCTTGAAGGGCATTTACGATATTGGTTTCACGGGTGTCGGCCAACCGGTCAGTATCGACCGACTGCACGGCATAGCCCAAGGACGCCTTGTCGCGAGATACACCGAGGGCTGTCACCACCACTTCGCTTAGTGATTTGACATCCGGATCCATGGTAACATCGATTACCGACCTTCCACCGATTTCGATTTCCTGAGTGGCAAGACCAATAAAGGAAAAACTAAGTACACTGCTACCTGAAGGAACGGCTATGGAATACTTTCCGTCCAAATCGGACACTGTGCCAATGGTAGTACCTTTAACAAGTACACTGACTCCTGGTATAGGGTCAGACTCTTCGGACGAAATTATCGTCCCGCTTATCTCTGTAGTCTGCGCAAACGCGAAACGCGAAAGGAGACTAAAGCATAGGATTAATAGTAAATTTTTAGTCATATTATTATTTGGTTTGGTTCAAGATAGATATCATTGGAAATTACAGAAATAAATAGCTAGCAAATACATCTTTTTGTAAGTAAAAGGCTGTTAACTAGTCCTAATTAGTTTGGGTTTCTTGGGTGAAGTAAGTTTCTGGAACTTTGTTACAGAAATCATCATCGTCGGTCTTGGTTGCTTTTGGAAAAGAAACCATTTGATCCTACAAATTGTGTACATGTTTTTTTGCCATGGTCCGTAGCAGATTCATAAATCTATCCGGGCGAACGAACCACCTATCAAAGCACGTTAGGAGAAGATCAGACGAAATACCACCTGTGCTATCAACTGAATTTGGCCCGCTGCAATATTTTTAAGCAATACGCCTCACCCTGCTGCCCGGATTCTTGTCGAAAATTTCAACCGAATAAAATTTTACAAACATTAAGAATCTCAGTATTAGTAGTAATTCATTATTCATATCGTCCTAATATGATTTTATTTTAAGATACTGCTTACTGAAAAAAAGAAGAAGAAAAAGCTATCAAATAAACAACTATTTTTTTATACTCATTTTAAACATCTGAATTTCAACTAGTTAGGTTAGATAAAAACGGAGAAATAAAGTACTATTGCAAAAAAGGGGTGTTGCACACATGAAGTATTCCCAAAAACACTTTTTTAAGAATTTTAATTGGACTTCTTGATTAGGAATGTTTGATAATACTTACTATTGATATAATTACAAAACTAATAGCGGACAGTTGACCGGACATAACTGTAGACTGTCCGAATCTGGAAACTGTCCGAAATCGCGCTTAAAGAAAAAGAGCATCACAAATAATATATCGCCTGCGACCTAAAATGCCAAATTAATAACAATTCAAAAAATCAGTTTTTCAAAAACCGGATAAAAAATAAACCACATTATTTGAATTGTAAGCCAAGTAGCGAAAACGACGCAAAAAACAAGCCTACTTATGGCTTATAGTGCTCATTTTTACTATTTATAGGTGTAATCCACACTCTGTCTTGGGACTGTTATTCCACCTTCCACTTCGGTCGTTCCCGGGTACTGTGCAGTGTTTGCACCCAATAGAGTGATAGCCTTTGGCTATAAGGGGGTGAAATGGATAATTGTGTTCTTGAATGTATTTGTCGCGCTGCTCTGGACTCACGTCGAGCAAGGGGTAAAACTTGAGGATCCCTCCCCGTTCTTCAAAAATATCAAGCGCCGCCCTGTGATCGCTTTGCCACCACATCAGCCCACTCACCCAGACTGAAAACCGGCGCTTTATAAGTTCCAAAGGCTTTACCTTATTGATAGAGCAGCAATTTTCCGGATCAGACGCCCAAGTTTTATTGGCAGTAGTAAAGGCATGGTCTTCGTCAGAAGCGCCTACGGAGACAACATCAAGACCATACAATTCGGTCAATTGTGCCTTGTATTCGAGCGTCTCTTCGAAATGATATCCTGTATCGATAAAATATATTTTCTGACTGGGTTTAGCGGAAGCAAATATACTAAGCAACAATGCTGATGTAGCCGCAAAGGAGCTTGTCAACATAACTTCCTTTTCGGAAAAGTCGGCATATAACTGAGCTACTCTTTCTTCAACTGACAGTGGATGATATTTTTTGTTTAACGTTTTTATTTCTTCCGAAGAAAAATTCCGTTTCTTGACGATCGTATCTGTCATGTTTATGGTGTTTAGCGACGTAGTAAGCTGGTGACTAGGGAAGCTACAAACAGGGCCGCCTACGGACGGCTGTACCCATTGTCTATATTTCCTACAAAAATGATAGGTTTTATCTACTTAACCAAAAAATGAACCTGTTTTTTTACATAAAACACCGGATTTTCGGCTGTTGTTCTTCCCAAAGGAGCCACACATGGCGCTTATGTAGCCAAAAACACCTTTTGCCGCACACTTACGAGCATCGCAATAGCCATTCCCATCACGGAAATTAATGCGAAAGAAGTCTTCAGATTAAAGAGTTCCGCAATGAAGCCAATAAAGGGTGGACCCAACAAAAACCCGAAGAAGGAAATGGACGAAACCATTGCGATGGCAATTCCGGGCGTATAGGTCCGGGAGCGTCCTACTATACTATAGGATAGCGGCACGACCGACGCCGTACCCAATCCTACCAACGCAAACCCGACCAATACGAGGAGCACCTGCGGAACGAAAACAGCTAGACACAAGCCTGAAAAAATCAGAAGCCCGCTTACCCTCAATACCCAAATTTTACCATACCGGTTTGCCACTTTATCAGCCATAAATCGACCCGATGCCATCGCACCCATAAAGGCAAAAAAACCGAGTGGGACCAAAGAAGCCGGCGCCCCAACGGCTTTTGCCATGTACACCCCAGACCAGTCAAACATGCAGCCCTCACACATCATGCCGCAAAATCCCACCAAGCCTATCCGCATTATCAACGGATCGGGCTTTTTGAAAACAAATCCGCCACCGGCACTTTCTGTGCCTACCTGCTCGGCAAAAATGTACCGCTGCGATTTTACAATGATCCCGGCCCCGAGAACAAAGATAACCAGATAATGAACCAAGGGGTCAAAATCCAAAAAAACCATTCCTGCACCAATCCCTGCTCCCACAAAACCCGCCAAGCTCCAAGAGCCATGAAAGGAGCTAAGTATACTACGGCCATATTCGCTTTCGATCGACAAGGCCTGTGTATTCAAGGAAATATTCATGATATTTCCCAATATTCCAACAAACACAACAAGAAGCGCCAACTGAAAGCTTGACGTTGCAAGCCCCAAAGAAACTAGGCCCAAAATATATAGGCTCATTCCTGCCAACACCACCTTTCTGCTGCCAAAACGATATACCGCCCACGCTGCCAAAGGAAGTGCGATCAACGAGCCCGCCGGCATGCCCAACAAAAGTGTGCCAAGCTGTCCCTCGCTTAAGGTAAACGTTCGCTGGAAATCAGGTATTCTGGAAGCCCATGAGGAAAAACACAATCCGGTCAAAAAAAAGAATGCACCGACGGACAATCTTCTCTTCTTCAATACATTCATAAAACTACCGCTAAATAGAGCGCAAGTTACAACCCTTTGTGGGGTAAATCATAAAAAAAACCAGAATCGTGCTTCGCTCACGGTTTCATTTAACCCCCAATCCCCAAAAACTATTGGGTGCCAATCGAGTTATAGTTGGGGTCGACAGAGGAACTGTCCTTAAAAAACCTAACTTGAGACTACCATGGAATTTGTCATCGCAGGCGTCACGATTGGTGTAGCTATTGGTATTATTTATGTTGTCATTAAAAAAGTATTCGATTGAACCCTAACTTTGTGGGAGTAGTATCACGGATGGATTGGAAAATTTGTGTTGGAACAGAATCAAGAAAAAGCGGTTTGCTCAATTACCTTTTTCGAATACGGAACGGGTAGAAGACGATGGGCGTTCAACCAAATGCGGCTCGCTTTGGAACCCATAAAAAAAATTAAAGGCATTGTTTTCTTCAAGTTGTTGGGGACAGGTGGCGGGTTCGGTTTTTCGCTAAAGCCGGATTTTCGTACCTATGCCCTGCTTATTGTTTGGAAGGATCGCTCGGCAGCCAAAAACTACACACTTTCCGAAGCTTATCTACGCTTTAATACCCAGTGTAAATCCAATTTTACGTACTGGATGGGGTGTATCCAAAGTCACGGTACATGGGGAGGCATCAATCCGTTCACGGCAAACCACAGCTACACAGCGGGGCCGGTCATGGTAATCACAAGAGCAAGGCTTCGGCTTTTGAAAATAGGGCGGTTTCTCCGGAACGTCCCCGCAGCAAGCCGGTCGGCGGAGAAGGCAGATGGGCTTATTTTCACCAAAGGCATTGGCGAATGGCCGGCGATCGAACAGGCCACCTTTAGTTACTGGGAGTCGTTGAAAAAGATGCAGTCCTTCGCCTATACCGAAGAGCACAAGCGCATTATCACGTTGGTAAAAAAAGATAACTGGTACAAGGAGGAACTATTTGCCCGATTTGTTCCCATTGACCCTGCCTTTGACGATGGATCATAAAGAGCAATCCCTTACCAAAACCCGCCTAGCGCCGACGCCAAGCGGATACCTTCATTTGGGAAATGCGCTGTCATTTGCAATTACCTGCGCCTTGGCACAAAAACATCGGGCAAAAGTCTTCCTTCGCATAGACGACCTGGACAGGGCAAGGTGCAGGGACTTGTACATTCAGGACATTTTTGACACCCTTGACTTCCTGGCTATCCCCTATGATGATGGCCCAAGAGACGTTCACGACTTCAAAAAAAACTTCTCCCAGGTACACAGGATGCCCCTCTATGAAAATGCCTTGACCGAACTTGCAGAAAAAAACGCGTGCTTTGCCTGCTCCTGCAGTAGAAAAACATTGGCTGATGCCGATCTTACAAAAGGCTATCCGGGATACTGCAAAAAAAGTTACCTGCCGCTAAACACGACGGGATGTTGTTGGAGGTTTCGGAGCAACTTGGAAAAACCCGTTCCTATTACCATCTACCCCAATCATCAAACGGCGATTGGGTTTCCCCTTACAATGGCTGACTTTATCCTTCGGAAAAAAGACGGGTACCCGGCTTATCAACTGACTTCCGTAATGGATGACCTGCATTACGGAGTTGACCTGATTATCAGAGGCGCCGATCTTTGGGATTCTTCGCTGGCACAGCTTCATCTTGCCGAGAGACTTTCGACTGGACAACCGTTTTTACGAGCTAGCTTTCACCACCATGCACTTGTAAAGATCGGTGAAACTAAATTGTCAAAGTCGAGCGGAAGCACTTCTATCCGGTATCTTCGGAAAAGCGGGGAAAAAAAAGAGGCCATCTTCAGACGTCTGAGTGACTACCTCCATTTCCCTATTCCGGCCGAAACGCTAGATGAGTTTGCGTTGCTATATCTAAACCATGCATCCCAGCAATAACTAAATAAAGGCATATTTTATTTTTATTGCAGGCATCCGGTTTCCACCTTCGTAAGGTTCCTGCGTCTAAACCAGGTGCCGAGATCGTTAATAGTTTTTGTCCAAACCGATAGCCTTATTCCCTGTTTTGCGGTAAACAAAGTTTACCACTTCAACGAAACAGGCATGCGGTCACGCTTACTACTATCATTGCTTACACTTGCCCTATCAATAGGAACAGGTTGCCAAAGTGATCTAAAGAAACCCATCATCGTGGGCAGTTATCAAGATGTCCCGTTTGAGCAGGAATCTCATGAGGGCTTTTTACTTACAGACGGCAACAATCCAGTTCCAGTAAGAAGCATTCAGATAGACGCGCAGCAATCTATATGGGCGGCAACGGAAAAAGGCGTTTTTGTAAAACCTAATGGCAGCAAAACATGGGATTTCCCGCCTCTCAATGAGGAGATACAAGGACCTGTCAGCCAACTATTGGCTCGCGGAGACGAGCTGTGGATGGCAACCTGGAAAGGGGTGTACCTGATGAATCCCGAAGGGCTACGACTCATTTCAGAAACCTCCGGCTATCCAGTTTCCATCCTGCATCAAGGCGCTAACGGAATATATGCGCTGGGACCTCACAGGGGCTGGATGATTAAAGGAGATACGCTACGGCTCCTTTCCTATTCCTTCCCCCAGTCTGTCCGGGCCATGGTAGAAGACCGCGAAGGAGCTGTTTGGGTAGCCTCCGACGTAGGACTATACCGCTTTGTCAACGACCACCAAACCCACTGGTATAAAAAAGGAACGCTTGTCAGCGCCTACGTCAACGGCCTCGCCTGGGACGACAATGAAACCCTCTGGGCTTCAGGTCTGGGCGGAATCACAAAACTAGACCTTAGTGGCAGGATAACGGATAAAATCACCACCGAGAACGGACTTCCGACAGTATATGCAACCGCTGTCGCCAAAGATCCCGACGGTAGCATGTGGATAGGAACGGAACATGGCCTTGCACGGTACCGAAGCGACGGCAGCAGATCCCTTCGGTTTAGCAGACGCTGGCTGGTAGACGATCATGTCAATGCCATCATTTTTGACGATGAAGGTAACCTACTGGCCGCTACCGACAAAGGCGTAAGCCGTATCCGGAAGACACAAATGACGCTGGAGGACAAGGCAACCTATTTCTACAACGAATTAATTGGAAGGCATATCCGCGCGCCATGGACCGCCGGCCAGGTAAGGCTTGTAGAGGAGGGTAATCTGGACACCTGGGTGCCTGAAGACGACGACAACGATGGAGAATACACCTCCATGTACTTGGCAATGGAGAGTTTCCGCTATGCCGCCACCGGTGACACAACCGCAAAACAACGTGCGAAAAAAGCGTTTGACTTTTTGAAAAAGCTGGAAGAAGTCACAGGTGTGGACGGCTTTTTTGCCAGAAGCATCGTACCGGTGGAATGGACTACAGTACACGATCCTAACCGCTCCTATACCCCCACCGAATTGGCTGTAGCCAAAATCCGGGAACCCCGGTTCAAACCGGTCGGCACGCGGTGGCACCCCAGTGCCGACTGCAAGTGGCTTTGGAAAGGCGACACGAGCAGTGACGAAATGTGTGGCCACATGTTTGGGTATTTCTTCTACTACAGGCTAGTGGCCGATGAGGCAGAGAAGGAGGTCATCCGAAAACACGTACGGAAAATCGTCGACCACTTGATTGCCAACGATTATTCGCTAACTGATGTGGATGGGAAAGCAACCCGATGGGGTGTTTGGTCTCCAGACCAACTCAACCGCAACCCGGAATGGCTCCCAGACAGAAATTTGAACTCTATGGAAATGCTGGGATTCCTAAAATTTGCATTTCACATCACCGGCGATGAATCGTACCAGCAGGCATACCTGCAGCTAATCAACGAAGAAGGCTACCTGGAGAATATGGCAGCAATTAGCCAACAGAATCCCGCATGGTTTATCTATTTCGACGTCATGCTGGCAGCCTATATCTATCCGCTGCTTATTTTCGGAGAAGACGATCCAAGCTTGTTGGCGTTCTATGAAAAACACATGGATGAGTGGTTTCAGGCGCGGAAAGGCGACCACAATCCCCTGATCAACTTTTTGTACACTTATACCAGAGGCAAAAATGAGGAACTACAGGAAAGCGTTGCTTTCCTTAAGGATACGCCCTTAGACCTGATCGATTGGGTCATTGACCATCGTCGGCGAGAGGACATTCACCTTGTACGGACCCCGGTTCTGGAAGATCTGCAGGTAAATCTCCTACAGCCGCCAAGCATGCGAGCAGTGGTAAGATGGGATAAAAATCCATGGGAGGCGGTAGCAGGAGACCCTAAACGGGTAAGGGAGCCGGTATTCTGGCTTCTGCCCTACTGGATGGGCCGCTACCTCAACCTGATAAACCCCTAAGCCTAGTGTGCAGGGGGATAACACATTCCGTTATTAGCCGTAAATGTTGACCCCTCTCCATCTCCTCCATTTTCCGTTCGCCAGCCTGTCTCAGTGGGCGAATAAACGAACAGACATATAACCGGCAAACTGGACCATTCCGTTCATACCCCGGAAGGTAAGGTTGGTTTTCAAAAAAAGGCGCTCCAATATACAGGGGCGCATACACAGGAATATTTTTAGCTACTATCAAAAATATTATGCTATTTTTACCTCTAGAAGTGTAAGAATTCCGATTGAATAAACCTAAAAATATATGCCGTTGACTTCATTTATTAGATGGGGTTATATTTCCGCAATGGGAATACTCCTGATGTTCTCCTGTACACCGGGTTCCGACAACCCGGAAAACCATCCTTTTGACCTACTTTCCGAGGACGAAAAAAGACTTCCTGAAAACGCCCTGGTGGGTGTCACGGTACATGAAGGACTTGAAGCTACCCTGTTTGCTTCCGAACCGATGATTACAAACCCGACAAATATTGACGTGGACCACAGGGGACGTGTATGGGTATGTGAAGCGTTCAATTACCGCCCAGCGATTACGGGGAATGAAGTCAAAGAAGCCGGGGATAGGATTGTCATATTGGAGGACACAGACGGAGACGGAAAGGCCGACAAAAGCACGGTATTTTACCAGGATCCTGAATTAAACGCTCCCCTGGGAATTTGGGTTATGGGCAATCAGGCTATTGTGTCGCAGAGCCCGTATGTCTGGATGCTAACGGATACCGACGGAGACGATGTGGCTGACAAAAAGGAGATTCTCTTTCAGGGCATTGACGGAGACCAGCACGACCATGGCATGCATGCCTTTGTGTTTGGCCCAGATGGGAAATTCTATTTTAATTTTGGAAATTCGGGCGGCCAGATTCTGGATGGTACCGGAAAACTGGTTGTCGACAAAAGCGGCAACCCTGTAAGCAAGGCCAGTTATCAGGAAGGCCTTGTTTTCCGCTGTAACCCCGACTTTACCGAATTCGAGGTATTGGGTCAGAATTTCCGGAACAACTATGAAGTAGCCGTGGATTCCTACGGTACGATGTGGCAATCGGACAACGATGACGACGGAAACAAAGGCGTACGAATCAACTTCGTCATGGAGTACGGCAACTACGGCTATAAAGATGAGATGACCGGTGCCGGCTGGCGCGTAAACCGTACCAACAAAGAAAAGGAAATCCCCCTTCAACACTGGCATCTCAACGATCCTGGTGTAGTACCCAACCTGCTTCAGACTGGTGCGGGTTCTCCTACGGGGATGGTGGTCTACGAGGGAGAGTTGCTGCCTGAAGTATTTAGAAATCAAATGATCCATACAGACGCAGGTCCGAATGTAGTCAGAGCTTACCCGGTAACGAACTCGGGAGCGGGATATACCGCCACCATGGTCAACATCATGGAAGGAGACAAAGACCAATGGTTTAGACCCTCCGACGTCTGTGTAGCCGCTGATGGCTCTTTGATGGTGGCTGATTGGTATGACCCAGGTGTAGGCGGCCATCAAGTTGGGGACCTAAACCGAGGTAGAATTTTCAGGGTAGCGCCATCAGGAACCCCGTATTCCACACCTACATTTGATTTTACTTCGGTATCAGGTGCAATAAAGGCTTTGGAGAACCCCAATCTTTCGGTCCGATACCATGCTTGGCAAAAACTGCAAAGGGCGGGAACAGCTGCGGAAGCAGACCTTAAAAACGTGTTCACTTCCCACTCTAACCCAAGGGTACAGGCGAGGGCTTTTTGGGCTTTAGCGAAGACGGCAGGCATCGGTACGCAATACATAGAGCAGGCAATTTCCCACGAAGATCCAAACCTGCGCATGGCCGGCTTACGTGCTGCCCGTCAGGTAAATGCGGACCTAATCCCCTACCTTAACCAACTTGTCAACGACCCTGACCCACAGGTGCGCAGAGAAGCCGCAATCGCACTGAGACATCATCCGTCGCCAAAAGCTCCCCAACTTTGGGCGACACTGGCGAGCCACCATGACGGAAACGACCGATGGTACCTTGAAGCCCTTGGGATAGGTGCAGATCGACAGTGGGACGCGTATTATTCCGCTTGGCTAGACCTAGTAGCGGAAAAAGCTGAAGAGCATCCAGCCCACAAGGACATTGTATGGCGTTCCCGAACAGGACTGGCCGTTCCCCAATTAGCGAGTCTGGCGTCTGATAAAGCCGTTCCGCTAGATGACCGGCTTAGGTATTTCAGGGCGTTTGACTTTAACCCGGATAAAGCAAAAAAATCCGAGGCATTGATTGAAATGCTAGAAGAAAACCAACTAAAAAAGGAAGGACAAGAAGAAGCAGAAGGCATAAGCCGGTTGGTGTTAGCGCACTTGGATCCTGCTTACTTAGGAAAATCCGTTGCCGCACAGGAGGCACTTTCAAAGGTGTTGGATGAAACCTACGGCACAGAAGCCTACTTGGAAATGGTGCAACGCTTTGAGGTGAAAAAAGAAAATCCCAGACTCCTTCAGCTAGCGATAGACCAGAGCGACAACGCGCTGGGAAGGACAGCTGCCACAATGCTTTTACGGCAGGACGGGCGCCCGATGATCTTGCAGTTGGTCAAAGGAACCGACGAAAAAGCCACGATAAACATGCTAAGGGCCCTTCGTGGTGTGGGATCTAATGAGTCATTGGACATCTTGGAAGGATTGGCCTTAGATTCAAGCACGCCACTTGCGGTCCGTAGAGAAGCAACTTCTGCCATAGGCGGTAGCTACAGCGGCGAAGACCGTGTACTTGTGCTTTTAAAGGAAGGAAAAATCCCCGACAACCTCATCGCATCAGCAGTAAACGGCGTCAGCCGTGCGTGGAGAAAAAGCATACGCATGGAAGCCAACGCCTATCTTGACAGCGATGAGACAGAAGGAAATACCCTTCCACCAATGAACGAATTACTCGCCATGAAAGGTAATCTGGAAGAAGGCAAAAATGTGTTCAAAGCCAATTGCGCCGTGTGTCATCAAGCAGGTGATCTCGGAATGGATTTCGGCCCCAAACTGACCGAAATTGGAAGTAAACTCTCCAAAGAAGCCCAATACATTTCCATCATTCACCCAGATGCCGGGATCAGCTTCGGTTACGAAGGGTTTATTCTACAGATGAAAGACGGGAGTACGCTTGGCGGAATCATTTCCAGTCAGACGGAAACAGATATTGATCTCAAACTACCTGGGGGAAGCATTATTCCCATCAAAACCAGCGATGTGGAAAGCATCACCCAAATGGAAAACTCCATGATGCCCGCCGGGCTGGAAAAGGCAATGAGTACGCAGGAACTGGTGGATTTGGTAGAGTTTCTGATGAATTTGAAAACAAATTCCTAAAATAATCTAAAAATACATGCAACCGAAAGAACGAAGAAACGCACTCAAAAAAATTGCCGGGACAACTGCATTAGGGTTGGTCATTCCGGGACTAAGTCAGCGGCTCTTTGCCGCAGAAAACAGCTTACCTGCAAACTTGAAGGGTAATATAAACCATTCCGTGTGTAGATGGTGCTACAACGGTATTGACTTTGAGGACTTATGCTTAGCCGCTAAAGATATCGGATTGAAATCGATCGAACTTGCTGGTCCGGAGGAATGGCCCATTCTTAGAAAACACGGGTTAGATTGTGCCATGCCATGGGGCGCTGGTATGGGCATAGAAAAGGGGTTCAACAATCCCGCATACCACGATGAACTGGTGAAAAGCTATGAAGAGGTAATTCCTCAAGTCGCGGCAGCGGGATTAAAACAGATCATCTGTTTCTCGGGAAACCGAAATGGGCTCGATGACCAAACAGGTATAGACAATTGCGTAAAAGGGCTCAAAAGACTTATGCCAGTTGCCGAAAAGCACAACGTAATCATGTGTATGGAGCTACTCAACAGTAAGGTAAACCACAAAGATTACCAAGCAGATCGCACAGCTTGGGGCGTGGAAGTATGTAAGGGAGTAGGATCTGAAAACATAAAGCTGCTCTACGATATTTACCACATGCAAATCATGGAGGGCGACGTCATTGCTACGATTAAAAAATTCCATCCCTATATCTCCCACTATCACACCGGTGGTGTTCCTGGAAGAAACGAAATCGATGAGACCCAGGAATTATACTATCCCGCAATTATGAAGGCGATATTGGAAACCGGGTACAAAGGCTATGTGGGCCAAGAATTCATACCAAAACGAAAAAATAAACTGGCTTCTTTGAAACAGGGGGTTGAAATCTGTGACGTGTAGAAAAACAGCTTAACAAAAAAAGCCAATCGGTCGATTGGCTTTTTTTTATTTAGCGATCTGATTCGTCGATCAGTTCATGTTCAAGTTGTCCTTCTCAAATATCTGGTCTGAAATGACGTGCGGCTTTTTGGTCTGCTTATTTTTATTTGCTTCCATCTTCTCCGAAATGCCCGGAGATGTCAGTACATTTTCCCTTACATGATGAAGCGTCCTTGCGTCCAACCACACTCCCAGGAGCACAGCGAAAAGTACCATTATAGGAAACAGAAGGTTGTCAGTTACACCAGAAAAAACAAAAGGCAACGCAATAAAGATACAGGTTATTCCACCCAAAACCATGGATACCTGATCGTGTCTTAAGCCCATACGCATCAAAAAATGATGCACATGGCTTTTGTCCGGCTTTAGCGGCGACTTTCCTTTTGCTATTCTCTTTGAGAATATACGGACCGTATCATAGATAGGTACAATCATCAGCGCAAGGCCAGCAGAGATGGGGGCTTGTAGCTTCAGGCCTTCCCATCCCGCCATGGTGCCGTTTTTATCCACAAATAAAACCACCAAGACCGTAAGTGCAAATCCCAAACTCAACGAACCCGTGTCTCCCATAAAGATCTTTGCCGGGTACCAATTAAACACCAAGAAGGACAGCACACCTCCTATGAGCGTAAAGGAGATTAAGCTATAGGCATCAAGTCCGACCTGATGAAACCAGATCCCAAGGACTAGAAAGGAAATCGCACTCAGGGATCCGGCAAGTCCATCAGCACCATCTATCAGGTTGAAGGAATTGGTCAGGATTATCAACAGGAAAAAACTGAGCGTTACACTGGCAACATAGGGGATTTCGTATATACCAAGGAATCCGTAAAAACCCGATACCCGAATATCGGCCATTACGATGATGAAGAACGCAGGGATACACTGCCCCAAGAGCTTCTGAATAGCGGAAAGTTCCATCAAATCATCCCTTACCCCTACGGAAAACATAATCGCTAGCGCAACGAGAAAGTATCTTGCGAACATCACTTCTTCAAAGGAAAGCCAGGATAACATCCCAAAAAAGGAGGCCGAGATAAAACCAAGCCCTCCCATTGAAGGAATGTATCCGCTGTGGATTTTTCGACCACCCGGCACATCCGTGAAATTAAATTTCTTCATTACCAAAATAATGACAGGCATTATTATAAAGCCTATAAAAAAAGAAGTCGCTAATGAAAAAAAGAGATTCATATTGAAGAAATCATTAAAATTATCACAAGCGAGTCAGTTGCTTCACTGCAATCAGCGCAACGCCTGTGTTATTTTCCGTAAAACGAACGATACCATGTGACAAATTCCGAAATACCATACTCAATTGACGTGTCTGGTTTATACCCCAATTCTTCTTCCAAAGCGGCCGTATCTGCATACGTAGCTGGAACATCCCCCGGTTGAATCGGCAGTAACTCCTTTATTGCTTGTTTGCCAAGCGCCTTTTCTATCGCAGCGACGAAATCCATTAGTTTAACGGGAGCTGAGTTCCCAATGTTATACACTTTATACGGCGCCTTTGATTTACTCGGATCCGTGCTTCTTGGATCAAGGTCTGGGTTCGGACGTGGTGGATTATCGATGACACGCACCACCCCTTCGATGATATCCGATACATATGTAAAATCACGCATCATCTCACCATGATTGAACACCTGTATAGGCCGGTCTTCCAATATAGCTTTCGTAAACAAAAACAGGGCCATATCCGGTCTTCCCCAAGGCCCGTAAACGGTGAAAAAACGTAAACCAGTAGTAGGTAATCCAAACAGGTGGCTGTAGGTATGCGCCATAAGCTCATTTGACTTTTTGGAGGCGGCATACAATGAAACCGGATGGTCCACATTATCGCTTGTGGAAAAAGGCATCTGCGTATTCGACCCATAGACCGAACTTGAAGAGGCATATGCGAGATGTTTGATGTGGTGATGCCTACAGGCTTCCAAAATGTTGATAAACCCAATGATATTGGCCTCAATATATGCATCCGGATTGGTAAGGGAGTACCTCACTCCTGCCTGGGCAGCAAGGTTTACTACCTTGTCAAACTGCTGCTGTTCAAAAAGCGCCAGTAGGTTTTCTTTATCCTCGAGCTTAAGCTGAATAAACTGGTAATTGTCGTGCAGCTCACTTTGGGCTAATTTTCCGTATTCGATAGAATGCTTCTGAATGCCGTTTCGCTCGAGCCGGCCGTACTTGAGGTTGATGTCATAATAATCGTTGATGCTGTCCAAGCCTATTACCTGGTCTCCCCGTTTTAAGAGCGTTTCCGCCAAGTGCATCCCAATAAAACCCGCTGTTCCTGTAATGAGTATCTTCATTGATTTAAAATAAGTAGTATAAAAATTAAGTTAACTTGCCAAAACTAACTGTCAATTCGCAACATAACCCGTTGCCGTCGCAAATTAAGGAATTTACCACGCCTGATAATGCCTAGGTACAAAAAAAAATGACTTTTCTGCGTAGAGATGAACTGGCAAAAGCGTATGACGAAATAACCCGATGGTGTGCTCTTTACGAACCGAAGGCTCAGCTATACGAAAATGAAGATATTTGGGTATTATCACCACCAACGTTAAAAAGAAAATATTGGCAAGTTGATGAAAGCTTTTAAAGAATATTTTATGTGACATCTAGTCACATTAAGGAAATCCAAGGCACATTGGAAGATTTAAATAAAGCTAAAAAACTACAGCTGTCCAATTGCAGCCATATATTTTCGAGCGATAATCTCCCATGTATAGTTTGTGTTTGCAATTTCCCGCATTTGGGCGGAAAGAAGTTCACGATTTATTCCGTCCAAATTAGAGAGAATGTTAACTAAGGAATCCCTATCCGAAAAATAGACGGCCAAATCATGAGTCGTAGACCGATTATAAGAAACACCGAAGGAAATGATCGGAAGGCCCAGGTACATTGCCTCCACGAGGGAAGGGTTTGTACCTCCGGCACTGTGCCCATGTAAGTAAAAATAGCAATTTGAGCGAAGTTGATCTAGTTCTATTTGGTCATAAATCGGATCCAATAACCGGAGCTTGGATTCACCTATATACTTACCACGAAGGTTTCTGCCAAACTTGCTGGCCTGCCAATTTCCAACAATCACATATGGAAGCGTTGACTCGCTAGCAAGAAAACCTTCTAGCAGTATTTCTAGATTATTCTCAGGCTCTATTCTGCAAACAGTGAAAAAATAACCAGATGTAGAAAGACCATAATGCTCAAGCTTATCAGAATCGAAAGCTAACGATACATGGTCACCACCATAAGCAATTAACGTCGCAGCAACGCCGTAACTATTAGCCACATGTTCCTGAATGTAGAAATTATCAGCAATTACGAGGTCTGAATGCTGCACCGCGAACTTCTCTGAAAGCTTTAAAAACATCTTTTGAAATCGACCCCACTTTTCCCTTTTCCATTCCATGCCATCAATATTTGTGATTATCTTGGCCCGACAAAACGGCTTTATAAACGGAAGCATCACAGTACCTGACACTCCTAGGATCAGAAGAAAATCATTTTTAGCAAAGGCTCTTAGAATGGAGAAGGCATCAAAAAAAATGCTCTGAAGGCCATTGGCCTTGAAATCGACATATACTAATCGGGCGTCCTTATACGTCTCAAGCTTTGAAGGATACGCATCAGATTCACAAAATACCGTCACATCAAACGCCTCTGGAAGATAATCTAAAAGGTTCTCCAATAACGTTTCAAAACCGCCATACAACGCAGGAACGCCAACAGTACCGATAATAGCAATTTTTGGTTTCACTGTAGCAATAAATTTGAGCTAAACAACATCAATCAACGCAAAACTTTTCCGTAGCAAAAACAAAAAAAATCACATTTCCATCATTAAAGAAATTCCAAGGCAGTTGAAGACTATTCATTTAAGGAACAAAACAATTATCTAAAACACGATTAATTTGTTCTTGGAAGCCTTTAGGGAAAAAGCCTCTCGATCGACGAAAGCTTGCTTGACTTAACTGATTCCACAACGAGACATCATCTCTCAACATACAAATCGTCTCAATCAACTTTCGATCATCTTTTGAATCAATTTTAAATCCATTTACGCCGTCATCAACAAGCTCGGCGATCCCACCTACTACCGGTACAATTGAAGGAATTCCAAATGTCATTGCCTCAATAACCGTTAATCCAAACGTTTCAATAGTTGTCCTTTTGTCAGATAGATTTACTACCAAATCTGCATTTTTGTAAAATAATTTAACATCTTCGGGGTTCGAATGAATTTCGACATTTTCACCAAGGGACTGATTCCTGAAAAACATCTCTGTCGCAGGCTTTCCGTCACTTACTACCAATACAAAACGAATATCCTTTAGCCTAGCGGCTAAACCAATAAACTCATAAATGCCCTTATAAGGCCTTAAAGAAGCAATCATGAGAACAGAAAAAGAAGTACCTCGCGTATTCGGTATCCTGTCTTCACACAAAAAATCTTTACTGACAGCATTATACACTACATGAACGTTCGCATTAGTATGTTTATGATTTACCCTAAGGAACTCGGACACCAATATAATTGAGTTTGAAAAGGTATTTGTTATTTTGAAAAGAAAAGCGCTTAATGGGGATGGGCTAATCCGAAACTCGTGTACATGGCATAATGATCTGATGCCTTTTAACCTAGCTATTACTAATGCGGAAAATGGCAATATCGTATTTACATAGTAAATGGTTTTAGAGGATCGCTCTCCACTAAAAAGTAATCTAATCGACAAAATAATCTGGCTGAAAAAAAAGGAAAATAACGTAATAAATCGGTATCTGGACCGAAAATAAAAATTAGAGTAATACGTAATACCTTCTATATTAGAAAGGAATCCTTGCGATTTGGAGGTGTATAAAGAAATATCGTACTTATCACGATCTAACCCTTCTATGACTGTTCGTAATACTCGCGGACTACCGGTATAATTATTAAGTAGATGAAATATAACCAGCTTTCTCTTCATAAACAGAATCAGGCATTTTTAATATAAGTAAAATCAGAACCAAAAAAGCAATATTAGACATCGAGTTAAATAACATATGCCCACCAATCAAGGAATAGGCACATAAGCTAGTCCAAGTAGTAAAAAGTAAATATTGAGACTTTCGAATAGAAACATACATTCCAAGTGCAATTATAATAAGGTATAGGGAGATCCCAATAATTCCGTAACTAAAAAACAGATCAAAAAAATCTGATTCTAACGTATCTAATGGAAGCTGAAGATTACGATAATCCCGAAAGGACAAATAAACACCAGAACCGAAAACCGAACGAAAAGTCACAAATTCTGAAGATGTGAAAATCTCGAATGCTCCTTTAACATAGTTATCCCTATTACTTGCTAAAAAAGCTAATATGGAAGGACTGTTATTATACCGAAAAATGATAACATCAAAGACAAGAGAAAAAACATCAACAATACGCTCCCATAAAAACAAGAATGAAAGCACGACAATCGAACTAAAGGTGATAAAGCTAGCCTTATTCAAAAATAAGAGAAAGATAAAATTCACAAAAACAAAGAAAATAGATCCCTTCGTTCCAACCAAACCTGTACCTATTAGCAAAATCAAATACAGGACCAAGGTAAACATCCTACGTTGCCTAATATGATAAAGCAACGCTAACAAGGACGAAACACCTAAAAACAACGATAGCCCATTTCCAGAAGCAAAAAATCCCTTTGAGCCGAAGGTACCTGTTGCATAGGTGGATTTATCTACTCCGAATAGGATTGCAATGATAAGTAACAACGCATAAATAGCAGAACCTTGCACAAAATACTTAAGTAAGGTAAAACTATCCTGTCTAGAAAAAGTTGAATACAAAACAAAAAAAACCAAAAATATAAAAATGAGTTTATAGGCATATACTGCACCTATAAAAAACCCACTGATATTCTGATGGAAATAAAGGCTTGTTAGTTCCAGAGAAATCAACAGGATCATTGCAAAAACTACAGCTATAAATTGGGAAAACCGTAATAAATACAGGCCTAATACCGTAAGAAACAAACGAAAAACCTGACTAGGTGAAAACAAGCTCCCCTCTGACATAAAACCCTGAAAAATAGCGACTCCCGTCAGTGCATCAACAAACGGAGAAACAAAAAAAAACAAAAAAATGAACCCTTTTTTGAGATCTACAATCATCTGCTTCTGATAATTTTAGCAGGAACACCACCCAAAATGGAATTTTCAGGATAAGTACCTTCAATAACAACAGCACCGGCAGCAACTATACATCCATCACCTAGTCGGACCCCATCTAATATAGTAGCTTTTGCACCGATCCAGCAATTAGATCCAATTTTAATGCCTTTACTTTGAACTCCTTGAAGCCGAATTGGCGTTGTTTTATCAGTATAGTTGTGATTTTCGCTATGCATGGAGACGAAATTGCCCAAAATGGTATCATTTCCGATCGAAATACCCCCGGCGCAACCTAAAAAACTATTTGACCCTATACCTACGTTATCACCCAACCAAAGACCAACACCAAGTTTTGAGAGCGAACCTGTACACTCGATTATAACACGCTTTTGTATTGATATGTTATTGCCCATCTGAATCCCTTCTTTTGATGTTGCATCAATATAGGCATCATCGTCGATATGGTAACCTGTTCCGTTTAGGACAAACATGCTTTTAGATATAAGCGAAACTCGTTTACCTAAAAGCAGCCCCTTATCGTATTTCGTAGGGAAAAAAATCCAGCCCCTAATACGCTTTAGAATAAATTGAAACAATTTATAAACTAAATAGGAAGAAGAAAACCTAGAATCTATAACCAAACTTTTTCCTTTAAACTTCTTTGCAAGAAACTGGAAAACACTATAAATCATAGATTATCAACAATTTTGGCAAAAGAACAAAAATGGTTTTGAATAGAGAATGAATCAGCTAGTCTTATCGCATTCTCAGCTTTTACCTCGTACAACTTCCTATTCGTCAAAATATCAAGATAGGATGCAGCCATAGCGCGAATATCGCCTTCCTCAATAAGAATAACAGCATCCTGACAATCAATTTGCCTATAGATCGGATTATCCCATACCAGTACGATTCGCCCTGCGGCAAGTAATTCTAGGTATCCATGTGAAAGCCCTCCGCCACCAATGGTTTTGGCAGATGTTAACGCTACACCACAATCGATACTTCCCATGTAATTCGGTATTTCACTATTGGCCAAAACCCCCATATACCTTACATTATCCATTTTTTCCCTTTTGAGCAAATCGCGCAGAGGGCCATCACCTACCACCTGGAATTCAACAAAGGAGCTCTGTTGAGGATATAGGCCGTTAAATACCTTTATTGAATCAATAAATTCCGTAAATCCTTTTTCTTTACTAAGCCTTCCAATATATGCTACTACAAGATTTGTCTTATTAGGATTAAATTTAGAGATATTTCCGTATTTTGATAATACTAATGCATTTGGAATAACGAAGCTCTCAATTCCATAATGCTCTTTATAAAAACTCGATGTGTCCCATCCATTTGCTATAACAAAGGATAGCGACCTCAAAATTCGTACCTCAACGTGCTCCATCAACTTCAACCTAACCGGATCCGCCAAAGCTGCCTGCTGTTTGACATAGATAGATCGTAACCAAAGACCGGTAAAGATTTTCCTACGATTTGGAGGGAAAAAAGAAAAAACAAATGGAATCAATCCCTCATTAAGATTTCCAATACCTAAGACAATATCCTCGGACTCTATTGACCGCCTAATTTTTTTAAAAACACACCTTTGAAAGGTATATACCCTTAGGATACTTTGAAAAATATTTCCAGGTCTAGGAATTTTAACGTTAATAAATAGCTCTGGACAGGAATAGACTGTATCTATTAACTTATCTGACTGAGTAGACATATCGGAAAAGTAATAAACCAATATGTCAAATCGGGAGTCGACCCTTTTGGCCTCATTCATAAAGTTTTTTAACCAAGTTTCCCTCCCACCATCATACGACTGAAGTCTGGAAAAGATAATCAGGTGGATTGTTTTTCTTCTAGCCGATCTCATATTCATATCACTTTAGCAAGTTTTGCTGAACCCGCTGGGTTAGGAAAAAAAATCCCACCGATTGCGTGGTAAAAAAAGTGAATAGAATATTAGGAGTATGTGCAGCAGCGACATTTACCGCTGTAGTTGGCATATCATATATAAGGAAATCGATATGACGCTTTCCTTGTTTGATCATTCCCTGACAACTATTTTGGGCAAAATAGGCCCTATTCTCGCCAAACAGTCGATTTACTAAAAAGACTACCGAGATAAGTTGACCTAGTATGGCGTCAAAAAGCCACCCCATTCCACCACTTTGAAAAAGTAATTGACCTATCGGGGATAGCCAAATTACTCTATTTGTCAAACGGATGCTTATTCAATTTTCCAGTACTTAGTGGATGAAAATCGCCATTCAATCCTATAGGTTCCATATGCCTAATATCATGCACGATCTGTATGGATTTTCGGGCTTCTTCCAGACCAAATCCTTCACCACTCAGAATGTGCTGGTAGCTGTGGGTATGTAGTTCCGTAAAGCCATCGCTAAACTCTATTTCCTCTCCTTCCATTGTCAGCGACCTATAGGTTCTGCCACCTTTGGCTTTTACATAATCTGGTAGCGTATCCGCATTGATACTTAAAAACCACCTAACCCGTGCTCTCTCTAGCTGGAAATAGCCCGCTGCCCTATCATGGGTATTGATATGTACGATATTTTCCTTCACATCGCCAAATATCCAGGTAAGCATGTCATAGAAGTGCACACCTATATTCGTCGCTATCCCTCCTGATTTGGTAATATCTCCTTTCCAGGAGGCATAATACCAATGCCCCCTACTTGTTATGTAAGCCAAGTCGATATCGTATATTTTTTCCTTTGGTCCTTCTGCTACCTTTCTTTTTAGCGCGATGATTGACGGGTGTAGCCGTAGCTGAAGTATATTAAATACCTTTCTTCCGTGTTCTCTCTCCACTTCCCGAAGCCCATCGATATTCCATGGATTCAAAACCAATGGCTTTTCGCAGATGACGTCTGCACCTACGCGAAGCCCAAACCTTATGTGAGCATCATGCAAATAGTTTGGAGAACAAATACTGACAAAGTCTATTTTGTTTCCTCCCCTTTTTAGCTTTTCAATGTGTCTGTCAAATCGTTCAAATTCGGTAAAAAAATCGGCATCAGGAAAGTGGCTATCAATTACACCTACGGAATCAAACTTGTCGTAGGCTGCGAGTAACTGATTTCCTGTATCTTTTATAGCTTTCATGTGCCTAGGAGCAATATACCCAGCTGCTCCTATAAGTGCAAAATTCTTCATTTTATGCAATTTTCATTACGTTGTTGTCTTTAAATAGATATTTATCGCCGTTTTCAGGACACACAGCAAAACCCTGTTCATCAAATTCCAACCGGTGTCCATATTCACTCATCCAGCCAATTTGCTTTGATGGATTTCCTACCACCAACGCATAGTCAGGAACATTTTTGGTGACAACTGCTCCCGCCCCTATAAATGCATATTTTCCGATATCATGGCCACAGACTATAGTCGCATTTGCGCCAATCGTTGCCCCTCTACCTACATGGGTTTTCGCATATTGGGATTTTCTATTCACAGCGGATCGTGGATTGGTTACGTTGGTAAAGACCATTGAGGGGCCCAAAAAAACATCATCTTCACAGATCACACCAGTGTAAATTGATACATTGTTTTGGACCTTGACATTGTTACCAAGAACTACATCTGGAGAAACAACCACATTCTGTCCCAAATTGCATCGCTGTCCTATTTTACAATTAGGCATAATGTGGGAGAAATGCCAGATTTTGGTGCCGGCTCCTATTTCACAGCCCTCGTCAATGACAGCCGTTTCGTGTGCAAAAAATGTTTCCATCAAAAAAAAGAATAAACTTGCTCGATTATATAATCTTGCTGACTCGAAGTCATTTCAGTGTGTATAGGCAAGGAAATAACCCTCTCACACAATTTCTCCGATACCGGAAATTGCCCTACTTTCCCCCCGTACATTAAGTAAGCCTTTTGCAGGTGCAATGGTAATGGATAATACACCATTGAGGGAATCCCTTTTCCGTTTAAATAGGATTTAAACGCGTACCTGTCCACCGACTCCTGTAAGCGGACTGTATATTGGTGAAAGACATGTGTGGATTGCTTTACCCTAACGGGAATATTTATCTGAGGATGGCTGTCAAATGCCGCATCATATGCCGTGGCGACTTCGTTTCGGGCACCTGCGTAAGTATCCAAGTAGTTGAGTTTTACACTGAGAATTGCGGCTTGTAATGTATCCAATCTAGAATTTACCCCAACAGAATCATGATAATACTTTTGTTTTTGCCCGTGATTGGCAATCATTTGAATCTTTTCTCCTAAATCCGGATCGTTAGTAAAAATCGCTCCACCGTCTCCATAGCATCCGAGATTTTTAGATGGAAAAAAAGACGTCGTTCCAATGTGTCCCATTGTGCCGGCTTTCATTGTTTTACCATCTGAAAATGTATAGACAGCTCCAAGGGCTTGGGCGGTATCTTCGATTACCTTCAACCCATGTAAGCCAGCAAAATCTAGAATTTTCTCCATGTTGGAGCATTGTCCATATAAATGGACGGTTACGATTCCGACCGTCCTTTCTGTAATCCTGTATGCTAACTGATCGATGTCAAGTTCGAATGTATCTTCAGTCACATCGACAAATACCGGGATTAGTCCTAGGAGCGCAATGACTTCTACTGTCGCCACATAGGTGAAGGCTGGAACAATGACTTCATCTCCCGGCTTAAAACCTAACGCCATCATCGCAATTTGAAGTGCATCGGTTCCATTGCCGCAGGTCGTGACAAATGACGCACCTGTATACGCTCCCAATTCGGAAGCGAATTTTTTTACCTGGGGACCATTGATAAAGGCCGCTTGATCGAGTACATCCTGAATGGCCTGATTAATCTCTTGTTTAATGTGTTCATATTGCGTCTTCAAATCGACCATTTGAATGTTGTTCATATCGGGTTCTATATGAGGTCTTTATTTAAATCTTTCTCTTTGGTATGCCATTTGTCCTTCACAACATGCAAAAGCTCCACACCCACTACAAATCCCACACCAACAATCACACCCAGAACAACAAATACAATTAATATGATGGAGCGGTTAGGAGCCGATTTCTCCGAAGGAATAGTTGCTGGTTGAATAACGGAAAATATGGGTGTGTCTTTGGCTACCTGTAATTTAGCCTGCTCAAGCTGCTTTGCTAGCTCGGTATAAATCCCAAATGCAAAATTATATTCCGCTTCCAATCGCTGTAGCTGATTCTGCATAGCAGCGGAAGCAATGTTCTGGTTCCGCTCTCGGAAATTAGAAAGTCTGGCTTGTATTTGTTCGAATTCATCTTTCTTTTCCACAAACCGTGCCTCGGTGAATTTAAGTTGTTCACGAGCATTTGAAATTTTAAAGGCAATCACTTCATTCTGAAGTAGTTCCTGACTAAATTGAGCCATCTGAGCAGCCATCATTGGCTCAGGAAGTGTAAAGGATAAGGTGACAAAACCCTCCTTTTCGTTTGGAGTAATAGACAGCTGTTTTTCCAGCCTTTTGAAATGCTGTGAGTCCTTTTCCGAAATTCTAATCAATCCTTGTGGTGTTTGAACTACAGAAGCCTCCGCCTCACCTTTTAACGCCTGAAGTGCGAGTCCTGGTAGGCCCAAGGTGTACTTTGTGATAAGCCCCAAAACTCCCGGTGTATAAATCTTATCGAAGTAATTGCTGTAGGTCACTGGGGTTTCAACACCCTCAACATGCAATTGAACATCCAGCAAAGCCTTTTTGAACGTAACCGAAGAAACGATTTTTGGGTACAAAGAAAGTGGGATCTCAGTACCAGCTCCCGTTCCGCTAAGATTAATCCCAGCTATGGAAGCTAATCCTCCTAAAGAACCTACAGATTTGTTGGACTCGGCGGTCTGTGGAACAAAAATTGAAGAGGCGGAAAATTCGTTAGGAGTCATCAAGGCAATAAAAACACCAAAACAAACAAAAATGGAGATAATAATAAAAATTGTTTTCCTATGATTCCATACTGATTTCACAAGCGCCAAAAGATCTACCTCCTCTTTTGACAAAGAATTATCGGATTGCCCTATTGCCATCGTACATTGATTTTATACCACAAACTTTAACCATCATATAATCTCTATGCAATGTTATTGACGGGTCAAATTATTAATGAGCAATGCCAAAGTCGCCAAAGAGGTAGCAATTCCAATCCATGCTTGTGGCGAAATTCCCTCTCTATCAGGTTTGGCAGGGACAATAATCTCAGCACCAGGTTCAATGGAAGGGTAATCGTTGATAAACAAAAATTTCTTCGTCCGCTGCACATCGCCGTTGGCATATACTACATAGGACCTTCCCCTTCTTGATTTTTCAGTAAAGCCTCCTGCCCTGGAAATGTAATCCCTAAAACCCGAAGTGCTTCTGTATCTGGCAGAGGTAGGGTACAATACCTCTCCACGCATCCGAACGGTCTGCAATTCCCGAGGTATACTTAAGATGTCCCCTTCCTTTAAAATCAAATCCTCAGGCCCATTGGGATTACTTAAGATAGCCTCCAAGTTGATTCCAATAAGTTCGGTATCTTTAACCTGTATTTTGCCAATGTCATCGCGTGACTTCCCAAGTTCAATAATCGCTTGCTGCCTTAGCTCATTCGCATCAATTGAAAATTCTTCCTCTGCTAAAACTGTGTCTCTATCTTCGATTTTTCTGGTAATTCGTGAGCTCAAATTCCTTCCCGACTCAGTCATTTTGAGACTGTCCCGACTGATTTCATTTTTGACATGAACAAGGTTTTTCTCCGTTATTTGATCCTCTGTTAACTCGTCAAAATATTCATTTCTTCTGATCAAGGTGGCTCCTTTACTATAGGCATATGGCGTTAACCCCCCAGATCGCTTTACCAGATTAGAGATTCGTTCATCGGCATGAGCTATGGCAAATTCACCTGGGTAATAGGTCTCTCCTTCCACTTTCACTAACTGCTCCCGCTGAAATCCGGGACTTCTACGTATGATCACATGATCAAAAGGCATTAAAGGCTCTTGGGCCCGGGTGCCAAGTATACGTAGATCCCTGTCAACATCCAAAAGAATGATTTCCGCCAATTTTCCCGATATATCATCCTTAACCCGTCGGGCGATTTCAACCCTGGACGATGTAGCGGACTCTTTAAAACCTCCGGCTTTTACTACCAAATCCGCAACCGTCATATTATCTCCAAATGGAAAAGCACCCGGCCTGTTTACTTCGCCAGAGATCTTTACGTAATACTCTTCTCTAAGATCATAAATACTGGGGATATACAGCACATCTTCCCGTTCTAGAGGTACATCATCTACTTCTCCACTAAGAATTTTCTTGATATCCACAGGCAAAAAATCAAGAGAAAAATCCGCTTGGGTACGATAGATTGTAGCGCGATTGGAGAAGGCGTCCTCCCTAATGCCCTGTGCCTTTTCTACCAACTCCCTTATTCCCATTCCGTCGCTCAGCGCAAATGTTCCAGGACGCAATACTGCACCGGAGATCTGCACCCGGTTAGCAAACCTATCAAGTATTTCTCCTACCCGGATTAAATCACCATCTTGGGGAGAAAAAGTATCAAAATCCGCTGCATCGACATCTTCAATACGCATTTCCGTACCCGTCTTACGTGTCAAGGTGACTCGCTCGCTATATGCCTTACTGGAAAATCCTCCTGTAAATGAAATTAAATCGTCAATGTTCTCTCCCGGTTTCATTTCGTACAAGCCTTCACGTCTCACCGGACCCTGGATTTCCACGCGGTTTCTAACTGGCGGGACAATAATCACATCATTATCCTTTAACGTTATTGGTGAAGTAAATTCACCTTTCATCAAAAACTCATAAACATCAACTTCCTGAAGTAATCTGCTATCACGGTAAATTTGAATATGCCGAAAAGAACCATTTTCATTCGGCCCTCCAGCCGCGAATAACGCGTTGAAGGGGGAGGCAAAAGAAGGTAGTGTGTAGGTGCCAGGGCTTACGAGTTCGCCTACCAGAGAGATCGTCACAGTCCGGATATTACCTAGCCGTAGCTCTATAAATGTATTCGGATTACTTCCTGATAGTCCCGCATAAATCCGTGTCAACGCCGATTTGATACGGCTTATAACCGCGCCGATTGTGGCGCCTCCCACTTGAATGGGGCCGACATTGGGTATGAAAATTTTGCCATCTGGATTTACTGTAACGTCGTACGATTGTTGCGATGCCCCATAGATGTCTATCAGCAACTGATCCCCGGCGCCTACAGTATAATTCTGTGGAGTGGGAACATTTAGACTGGGACTAAAATCCAGGTTGCGGTTGTGAAATAGCTTGTAGCCAAAAATCATCTTTTCCTTAGGACTAAGGTCGTAATACGGATCCGCCTTTCGTAGGGAATCGAACAGATACGCGGGGCCCTCCATTCCCTGTACTTGTCGTAGCCTTCCCCTTTCTGACTTGGGGTATTGTGTCGTTATACCGCCGCTTCTAAGCCTGCCAATCCGCTGTCTCAATTTCAATAGTTCACTTGCTGGCATCCCGCGTTCCGCCGCTAAATTGAACATTTGTTGCTCATCCATCCCTGCGGCCTCCATACGTTTAATCAGTTGCTCAACCTGCGCATCAGAAAGATTATCAACCTTTATGTTTTGAAAATCCTGAAGCGTCTGTCCATTTGAAACAAAACAGATTGACACAAGCGTAACAAATAGCGAGAATAGAAGTGTCTTGCGAAAGATCATCGAATTAAGTATGAGTTTTAAATAAAGCATTATTGGCATAAAAACCAAAAACAAACTAATCTAAGGAAAAAATTAACGTTTGGCTAAAGCTTCGCTTCCTCACTCCCACTTTTTGGTAGGGTGCTTACGATGGATTAACTCAGAAACGGAAACAAACGGAGGCTTATTTCAAATGATGAGCCAAAATTACACATTCCAATCGTAATTTCGCAAAGATGTTTTAATCAATTAAAGAAATTAAACCACTGCAAATCAAAAATAAATCTGGTAAAAATCTAAAAAACAAAATAAAAAACCACCGAGCACCGACTAGTAGTTGAGAACAACTGAGCGAGTTCGGTTCACGGTGGTTTTATTTGATACTACTCTGCCTGATTTAATATGCGGTGTCCGCCTTTCATGAGATGAATATCTTTCAGGAATAGTTCAACGTCTGACTTCACCATATCCTCTACCAATGCCGCCAGGTCATACTTAGGCTTCCATCCGAGTTTAGTCATGGCTTTCGTTGGGTCGCCAATCAGCAATTCCACCTCAGTAGGTCGGAAATACGCAGGATCGATTTCCACCAAAACATCCCCGGACTTTACTTTAAATGTGTCAGTACCCAAAATACGCTTTGCCTTTTCAGCATCTATCCGTTCAAGAATACCCTTTTCATCGATACCTTCTCCTTCAAAGGTTAGGTAAAATCCTATTTCCTCAAAGGCCATTTTGATAAAGTCCCGTACTTTTGTCGTTACACCCGTAGCGATGACAAAGTCTTCCGCCACGTCCTGCTGAAGAATCCGCCACATGGCTTCGACATAATCCTTAGCATGTCCCCAGTCTCTTTTTGCATCCAAGTTTCCCATAAAGAGGTTTTTTTGAAGCCCAAGTCCAATTTTGGCTACCGCTCGTGTAATCTTTCGGGTCACAAACGTCTCGCCCCGAAGTGGCGACTCGTGGTTAAACAAAATCCCGTTGCAGGCAAACATATTGTACGCCTCCCTGTAATTAACAGTGATCCAGTATCCATAAAGTTTGGCAACGGCATAGGGAGAACGGGGGTAAAAAGGAGTGGTTTCTGATTGCGGCACCTGCTGTACCAGTCCATAAAGTTCGGATGTAGAAGCTTGATAGACCTTGCAGGTCTTCTCCATACCCAGAAGCCGCACTGCTTCCAAAATCCGTAATGTTCCTATGCCATCTGCGTTGGCCGTATATTCCGGCGTATCAAAACTGACTTTCACGTGACTCATTGCGGCAAGATTATAAATCTCATCAGGTTTGGTTTCCTGTATAATCCGCGTAAGGTTCATTGAATCCGTCAAATCACCATAATGCAAAAACAACCGCTGATTTTCATCATGAGGATCTTGATACAAATGATCGATCCTATCCGTGTTAAAAAGCGAAGCCCTCCGTTTGATACCATGAACAATGTAGCCTTTTTCTAAAAGTAATTCAGCCAAATAGGCACCATCCTGCCCCGTAATTCCTGTAATAAGTGCTGTTTTCATAATTTAAATCTACTAATAGCGGTCAATTTATTAAAATATATGTCTACAATTTCACCTGCTTAAACTGATGAATATTCCCTAAAAACCATTCATAAGTGCTACGGATACCTTCCTCCAGCTGAATAGAAGCTTTCCAACCTGCATCAGCCATTTTTGACACGTCCATCAATTTCCGGGGAGTTCCATCCGGCTTGCTGCTATCCCACATGATCTCTCCCTCATGTCCTACAATCTGCTGAATTAATTGGGCCAATTCCTTGATTGTCAGATCTACTCCCGTACCTACATTGTAAAGGTTATCAGCAAATTCATGCTCCAGCGCAAAAATAACCGCGTCCGCCATATCATCAACATGAAGAAACTCACGCATCGGATTACCTGATCCCCAAAGTGTTACAGACTCATGGTTCCGCTGCTTGGCTTCATGAAATTTGCGGATCATCGCTGGAAGTACGTGGCTCGTCTCAAGATCAAAATTATCATGGGAACCGTAAAGATTGGTCGGCATCAAGCTAATAAAATCTTTGCCATATTGCTTCCTGATCGCTTCGCATGCCTTTACACCAGATATTTTCGCCAGTGCATACCATTCGTTCGTTTCTTCTAACGGAGACGTTAAAAGGTATTCTTCCTTCAATG
>WGNT01000025.1 GCA_016124425.1 Cytophagales bacterium | reverse complement strand
AATTGATCTGGATAAGGACAACCCCTGTGGATGATGCACAGCATAATAGCAGGCAGCAAAGTTTTCACAGGTTTGCGGCGGATTTGGAAGCCTACAACGCTGCTGCAGATACGATATTCCGTTCCAGACAGGTACCGATTATTGACTTATTTCAATTCACCCGGAATCTGGGGGATGATCTTTTTATCGATCACGTTCATTATGGGGATGATGTTCGGTCCAAACAGGCTGCTTTTATCGCCGGCTTCCTGATGAGTATGAATAAATAGCAACGATCAGGTTGCTTGTTTATAAAAAATCGCTGCAACCATTCGCTTTAACCACCTTTTTAAGCGGTATCCGCTATATTTGTACACACCGAAGTGACCTTGTTTTAATTTAAGCGCTCCATTATGAACACGAAGATCAAATTACCCCATACTGATTTTGAAATTTCCCGGATGATTTTTGGCTGTTGGGCCATTGTCGGCGGATTCAATTGGGGCCATCAAGAAGAGCGTGATTCCCTAGCAGCAATTAAGGAGGCCTACGATGCTGGTATTACCTGTTTCGATACGGCGGAGGCATACGGCAATGGGTCCTCGGAAAACATGCTAGCAAAGGCATTGAAAGGCGAACGGTCTCATATCATTATTGCGTCAAAGGTTGGACCACAGGATTTTGCACCAGAGAAGGTGATTAAGGCATGTGAACGCGGATTGAAAAACCTACAGACAGACTATATCGATCTCTATCAACTCCACTGGCCTAACCCTGTGATACCGTTGTCGGATACCTTGGGGGCGTTGGACCAATTGAAGCAGTCGGGTAAAATCCGGGCATATGGGGTTTCCAATTTTGGCGAAAAAAGTTTGGCTGAATGTAAAACATTTGGCTATCAAGTAAGTAGTAACCAAATGGCTTATAACCTTCTTTTTAGGGCGATTGAGTATCGTATCCTTCCGAAATGTATGGAAGACAGGATTCCTGTACTCTGTTATTCTCCTATCATGCAAGGCTTGCTTACGGGAAAATTCACCTCTGCGGAGGACGTGCCGGATGACAGGGCGAGGACCCGCCACTTTACCAAAGACAGACCTCATTCAAGACATCAAGACAAAGGTTGCGAGGAGCTTACCTTCAAAACAATCCGGGCTATTCAGGATGTAGCTGTAGAGTTGGGTGTTTCTATGGAAGGCCTGAGTTTGGCTTGGCTTTTGGCACAAGAAGGTGTAGGAGGTGTGATAGTGGGGGGGAGAAACCCTGCACAGGTACGGAAAAATATGGAGACGCTCAAAATTAACCTTTCGGTGGATACCCTTGACAGGTTAAACGAAATCACAGAGCAGCTAAAGGATGTGTTAGGAGAGAATGCGGATCTTTGGCAGACGGACACTAGGGTTGTCTGAGAAGGGCCAACATGCCGTTCTTTAAAATAGATTTATAGAACTGGGCACTTATTCATTAATCGAAATCTATGAACTATCAAGATGCCAAGCTATTCTTAAGAGAAAACCCGACGCCATAGAATATTCAATCAATTCCAGATCTAGCTAAAAAGACCACGAAGGACACAAAGAAGGCACAAAGAGCACAAAGTTTTACTTAAAAATCCTCTTTGTCATCTGTGTTACCTCCGTGTTCTCTACTGGCTCTATTTCTAAATTGGCTTTGAAGGTTAAATTAATTAAAGTGGAACAATCGTTGAATTTTGTTGGGATCAAATGCTGGAAATGTAGCATTGAACAAAAGCATAACTTATTAGAATTTTTTTGGAAGCCCCAAAACGCACCTAGATTTAACCTTACTCCTTTCTTCTTACCTTGATACATGCTTTGATTTAATTGGACATCAGGTACTAGATAATTTTTTGAGGCGTTTATTCTCCACATCAAAAACACCAACGCAATATTTGGTATACTATCTACGTACATGTTGTTGTTTGTGTAAAAAACATTGTGAGAAAGTAATTTTCACCTAATTTTAGGTTGAATTTACCTGATTTTCTGCTTGAATATGAAACAATGTTGCTTGCGCTCACTGCTTGTTCTTTCGATTTGCCTCGTTGCGTGTTCACCACCTCTTAATGATATGCAGTCCTTGGATTGGCTTATCAACGGAGAACCCTATTCCGCTTCGGTCAACTTTTCTGAAGAAAGCGGCGAACTCACGATTTCAAATGGTCTACTGGAAAGGAGATTCCGGATTTCACCCAATTTTGCTACAGTTGGACTGACCAATTTGGTCACCAATGAAGCTTATCTTAGGGCGGTCAAACCTGAAGCTAAAATCACCCTCGACGGCCAGGACATTGACGTGGGAGGTCTGCTTGGGCAACCCATTCAAAACTACCTGTTGGATGAATGGATCGATGAGATGCGAAATGATCCGGACGCGTTTCAATTTACCAGCTATGAAGTTCGGGATATTTCCCCAAGGATGGAATGGAAAAAGCGGCCCGAATGGTTGTCAACCGATGCGGCTTGGCCACCAAAAGGAAAGGAGCTTGTAGTCAGGTTTACATCCCCTTCCCCGACAGGTAAATTACAGGAGATGGAGTTGCTTTTTGCGGATAATTTCACCAAACTAGATCTTGGCTGGAAACTGTATGCCAGTAAAGGAAATCCCAGAAATTCCTTTATCAATGAGGGCAAGCCTGGCGAGATCATGGCAGACGAACAGGCAGCCGTCTATGCGGAGCGGCCGTTTCCCTCAACTGCACATCGCGTGATCGCTAGGATTAATCCCGGTACCGACAAAAGCAGCAGCTGGGGTGCTGGCTTAGTGCTTGTTTTTGGCGACACAAATAGAAAGATTAACCTCCAACCCGGAAAGGGAACAATAGGCTTTTGGGATGGTAAGGAGGAGCGGGAACTTGGAAAAATCGAGCCTGGTCGTGCCTACTTCCTCAAACTTGAGCTTCAGGAAGAGAGCTTGGTTGGTTCTGTATCTGAGGATGGTTCGGTTTGGATCGACCTTGTACAGGTTCCGATATCAGGCAGGCCGTCTTCGTTGCGGGTGGGTAAAACAGATCCCTCCGGTGGAGGAAGTGATGGAAATGGTTTGGGAAAAACAGAGCGGGGAAAAGTGGAACAGCTGCAGATTTTTGGAGGGTTGGTACAACCGGCGACGTCCACCCTTCTTGGCGAGGCCGAAGTTAACGTCCACTTTGCTTTGTACGATGGGTTGCCGCTTATGTCTAAATGGATTACCTTTCAAAATAATTCCCCTGATACCATTGTAGTTGACAGGTTTGTAAGTGAAGTCTTGGCGATCGTCGAAGGGGAATCCAGTGTGGAGGGCGAGGAACGATGGCAACTGCCAAACATTCATGTGGAAACGGATTTCGCTTTCGGGTCTATGGGCAATAGGGAATCCAACAAAAGTACTGTGCATTGGAAAGCGGATCCGACTTATACCTCACAGGTTAATTATGCCCTTGAAGCCCCTGTATTGTTGGAGGTGCATCCGCGCTTAGGTCCATCCCAAGTAGTTCCGCCCGACGGTTCGTTTTCATCCTTCCGCACATGGGAGTTGTTTTTCGACTCTTTTGATAAAGAACGAAATGGGTTGGCTACCCGCAAGATGTATCGAACGGTATCACCATGGGTGACGGAAAATCCCATCCTCATGCATGTCCGTAACGCCGATCCCGAATCGGTCAAACTGGCCATTGACCAATGTGCGGAGGTAGGATTTGAAATGGTGATTATGACGTTTGGCAGCGGCTTTAATATGGAAACTGGCGATGCGATTTATTATGAAAAAATGAAAGAATTGGCCGATTATGCCCACGGGAAGGGTATTGCTTTGGGAGGGTATTCGCTGTTGGCCAGTAGGTCTATCAGTGAGGAACATGACATCATCAATCCTGCCACTGGCAAGCCAGGTGGTGTCGCCAAATACGGCAATTCTCCCTGCCTTGCTTCTGCCTGGGGGCTGGACTATTTTAAAAAGATCAAGGAGATGTATGTACATACCGGTTTGGATATCATTGAGCATGATGGGAACTATCCCGGAGACATTTGTGCTTCCCATGATCACCCTGGCCATAGGGGACTGGAAGACTCCCAATGGAACCAACACCGGATTATAAGTGACTTATATGCTTGGTGCCGGTCGGAGGGGATCTATCTCAATGTCCCGGATTGGTACTTTATGAACGGTTCATCCAAAATAGCCATGGGCTATCGGGAGGTAAATTGGTCGCTACCGAGAGAGCAACAGGAAATCATTGAACGGCAGAATATTTATGACGGGACTTGGACAAAGACACCAAGTATGGGATGGATGTTTGTGCCGCTAACGGAATATCATGGCGGCGGTGCAGCGGCGACCATAGAACCTTTAGAGGACCACCTCGACCACTATTCGCAACGGATGGCAAATCTATTCGGTGCTGGCGTTCAGGCTTGCTACCGAGGTCCAAGACTTTACGATAGTGAAATTACTAAAAAAACGGTGGAGCATTGGGTTTCCTTTTACAAGGCCCACCGCGAGATCCTAGATGCTGATATTATCCATCTCCGAAGACCAGATGGAAGAGATTGGGACGGCTTGCTACATGTCAATCCGCAAGGAGAGGAAAAGGGGTTGCTTATGCTCTATAATCCACTAACCACAGCGATTACCCGAACCATTAGGGTTCCCGTCTATTATACAGGTCTTGGCAAAACAGTCTCGGTAATAAACGCTGAGGGGACCTCCCAGCAACTTCCAATTGCAAGAGACTATATGGTGGATCTCGATGTAGAGATACCTGCCAAAGGACATGTGTATTATATATTGAAACAGTAGCTTAGTTTCTCTAGCCTTTGCGTCCACTGTCAATCAAAACATTTATCCGTAAGTCAAAAAAACGCTAACTATGTCACACCGAATCTTTGTACCATGTATCGCATTATTAATGCTATTTGTTGCCTGTAGACCTCGGGTGACGGACGGCCCTACCATTGTTGACGAACGGGATCAACGAAAACTGATCAAACAGCAGATCTTTGTAGATAGCGTATGGTCCGGACATCCGGTAGGATTCACCTTGCTTACCCATGGTGATCGACAATACATCGCCTACTATAATAAAGACCGGCACATGACGGTGGGGCAGCGCGACCTGACTGCTAACGAATTTCAACTTTTTACACTTCCTGCATTTGACCGTGAAGTGGGAAAGGGTACCAGTACCATTCTCAATTGGGACAGTCATAACTCCGTAACCTTCGGTGTCGATAAAGAAGGGTATATCCATTTATCCGGTAACATGCATGTCCATCCATTGACCTATTTTAAATCGACGGAGCCAAACGACATAACGACCTTGGTACAAGAGGAAGGCATGGTAGGATCTAACGAATCCCGCTGTACCTACCCCAATTTCATGACGACTAAGGAAGGAGACCTGATTTTTCACTATCGGGACGGGGGCAGTGGTAATGGCAACGAGATATACAATTTGTATAATACGGATACACAGGAATGGGAAAGATTGCTTGGCTCGTCGCTTACCGATGGTCAGGGTTTAATGAACGCTTATGCGTCCCAACCAAAGCTGTTGGAAGACGGATGGTACCATATGTACTGGGTATGGAGGGATACACCGGATTGTGAAACAAACCACGACCTTTCCTACATCAAAAGCCCGGATATGAAAACTTGGTACAATGCGTTTGGAGAACAGGTTGCGGTACCGATTACCTTTGATCAAAAGTCGGTGATTGTAGCCCCGGTACCTACAGGTGGAGGGATTATTAATTTAGCGGCGAAGTTGGTATTAGATGAAGCATTCGATCCGATAATGGCTTTTCATAAATATGATGAGGCTGGCAATCTTCAGTTTTATGTCACCTGGATTCAGAACGGGTCTTGGGAAACAAAGCAGGTGACGGATTGGGATTACCGCTGGGAGTTTTCTGGGAGAGGCAGCATCGTTTTCGAAGTCAGGCTGGGTGAATTTAAGCGGCGCTCGGACGGCAGGTATGAATTAGGCTATTCTCATGTTAAATATGGGGAAGGTACGATCCTGTTGGATGAGCAATTCAATCCCATTGGTGAGGTGTTAAAACCTGCTTCCTTTATCGCTGAACATAAGCCGGAAGGAGATTTTCCGGGTCTTTTGGTGAGGACTGCCGTAGACAAAGGTGGGTCAGAAGATGAAACGACTTATTTATTAAAGTGGGAAACCTTATCCCAAAACAGGGATAGACCCCACCCCGAACCGCTGCCTGGACCTAGTGCGTTGTATCTTTATTTACTAAAGTAATATTTATACATTTCATATTTAGCTTCCAGCATATAAACTCATCCTCTTCCCTGTTATTTGTGTGGGAAAATTTGCTAATTCCTCTTTATTTATTCCGGAGTTGAGAGTATTTATAAATTTAACTTTATTTTACCCCTATCAAATGCTAATAAATAGCTCAAACTATGAAGAAGATCCTTTTGTTGCTGATTAGTTTAATAAGTTTGCAGGTATTCGCTCAAGAAACAAAGATTTCAAATGCTGTTCATAAGGCGTTGAATTCAATAGATACACTAATCATTCGATCACACATAGCTTATTTGGCTGACGATAAGTTACAAGGCAGACTTCCGGGAACCGAAGGCTATGAATTAGCAGTTGAATACGTGATCAATCAGTACAAGGACTTGGGTTTGCTTCCTCTTGGTGATAACGGTGATTATCGGCAAAAATTGATTTTGCGGAAGGCGTCTGTTGTGGAAAATAGCGTTTTTGCGTTAATTAAAGACAACGCGGGTAAGTTGGACACTTTAGTTCTAGGCAGGGACTTCTCACCTGTCCCAAATCCAATAAAACCTCATTCAGAAGTAGACGCCACTTTGGCATTTGTTGGATACGGGGTGGATATTCCGGAGATTTACTCCGATTATTCTACTATTGATGCTAATGGGAAGATAGTTGTGCTGATGTCCGGTGTTCCTGATGGCCTACCTTCAACACTTACAGCTCATTATTCTAGCCTTGGAAATAAAGTCAGTACAGCATTTTCAAAAGGTGCAATTGGGGCCGTATTTATTAATCTTAATGCCCTTCCTTCTACAAATCCAAATCGCTTTGTGGAATTAAATGTCGCTTTCAATTCAGAAAAAAACGAAGTTTATGGACGTGTGTCCAAAGGGGAGCTTCCAGTTTTATTGGTTGGCAACAAGCAACTAGTTAGAAAATTTTTTGCAGGGTCAGATAAAGATTTGGAACTCGTAATAACTGATATAAGAAATAAAAAGGCTTCGTCATTTGATTTTCCATTCAAACTGCAAGCAGGCTACCAATCCACGTACGATGAATTTGAAAGCCATAACGTAATAGGACTTATACCCGGTTCTGATAAAAAACTTAAAAATGAGTATGTGGTACATTCCGCACATCTTGACCACGTAGGTATCGGCGTACCCATTGAAGGAGACTCTATTTATAACGGAGCTCATGACAATGCATCCGGAGTAGCCTCCCTGCTGGAAATCGCACGCATTTATCAAGATGGTAAGGCAAAACCAAAAAGATCTATTTTGATTGCAATGGTGACTGCTGAAGAAATGGGATTATTGGGATCATCGTATTTTGCTGCTAATCCAACCGTTCCCAAAGAGTCCATAATCGCCAATGTAAATACGGATATGCCCACATTTATTGCCCCACTGCTTTCTTTCGTACCATTGGGAGCCGAGCATTCCAGTATTCTCCAACACGCTCAATTTGCCGGGGATTATCTTGGGCTTGAGCTTGAGAGGGACCCAGAACCAGAGCAGGTTCGATTCGTGAGGAGTGATCAATACAGTTTTGTGTTGGAGGACATTCCTGCCCTGCATGTCAAATATGGTAATAAAACAAATGATCCCAAATTTGATCTTGACTCTTTGGTGAAATCCTGGCGATCGAAATATTATCACATGCCACAAGATGGATTAGATGGTATTTTTAACTATTCAGGGGCAAAAACCTATATTCAACTGAATTTTTTGGTTAGTTATTCCATTGCCCAAACTGCGCAAAAACCAACTTGGAATATCGGGGATGTTTTTGGCGACCATCAAAAATAGATTCCGTTTCTACGAACTGACAGATTCGAATAGCAACAACAAAAAAAGTCTGCATACAATGTGTATGCAGACTTTTCTATTTCTTTAGAAGTTAACAATTACTTAGTCACATCCATGATCTCTACGTCAAAGATCAAGATGGAATTTGCAGGTATATCTGCACCTGCACCTCTACTGCCATAGGCTAGTGGAGAAGGTATGATAAATTTGGCTTTATCTCCTTTTTTAAGCAAACTCAGCCCTTCATCCCAGCCAGGAATTACCTGTCCTACACCCACTTGAAGCTCAAAGGGACCATATCCTCCCGACTGATCGCGTTGTGGATTGTAGATATTGTTAGCTTCGGCAACTTCTTTTCTACTCGTGTCAAATAATTTACCGTTTAGCAAGTAGCCGGCATAATGTACAGACGCTCTGTCTCCCTCTTCGATTTCGGGTCCGCTACCTTCCTTTTCGATCACGTAGTAGAGTCCAGACTCGGTCTTTGTACCGTTTAGGTTGTTCTCTTTTACATAGTCATCTATGGCTGTAGCTTCTAATTCCAGCTGTCCTGATGCCTTCGCCGCTTCGTCTTCCTGTGCCTTCATTTGCAGGTTATTGAAGTACGCCATGGTTTTTTCTTCATTCAGTACATCGACCACCCCGATTTCAATTTTTACATTCTCCGCTGAGTCAAGGAACGGGGGGATGTTGTTTTCGAAAATTTTCGCCGCCGCTGCCTCAAGAACGACGCTATCTCCCTTCTTAAGGTTGAGAAAAATCTCGTCCATAAAACCGGTTTTTGGTAGCGAATCATAATATTGCAGGTAGCCCGGCATTCCCTGATCGGTCGTTGAGATAAAGGTACTGTCTTTTGAGTTTTTTACGGCTAGATTGTAAATGATAAAATCACCGTTAGTAGGGGTTTCAGTTCCCTCGGTAATGTAGGTGTATTCCTGTCCGTCTGATGTTTTCGACGTTTTTTTCTGATTACAAGATGCGATGGTTCCTACGAAGGTCACCATCAAAAGGTAAAAAAATAACTGATTTGAATGTTTCATAAAGGATCTAAGTTGTTTTTATAGGTTAATGAGAGCGTTCTTGTACAAAGACAAAAACACCTTTTTTGTTTGCTACGATAATGTCGACCAACCCGTCTTCTGTAATGTCCTGCGTAATTACTTGTACGCCAACACCGGAGTCATTGTCTATTTCATGGCCATTCCAATGTGGAGAATCTCCGGGCACAAATTCATACCAATACAGGTATGGGGTATCAAATTCTCCCGGATCGGCTCCCATATGGGCAAAATAGCGCTTGCCCGTAACAAGATCAAGGTTTCCGTCACTGTTGATATCTACTAGTTCCAAGCCATGGGTTTGGGTAAACAGATTATCAATCTCGTGGGTTTGCCAAGATATATTTCCGTTGGTGTCATGTAATTGTTGATGCCACCACATGCCCAGTTGATGGGCGGAAGTAGAGATAACATCCTGCATGCCATCTCCGTTCACATCGAAGGCGTACATTTGTGCTGCAGCCTCTCCCAAGGAAGCACTATGAAATTTCCAAGGTCCTTTTGTGGGGTTTTCTGGTGCTTCCCACCAGCCTTCTTTGATGATCACATCCTTACGCCCGTCGCTATTCATGTCGCCGACACCTAGTCCGTGTGCATACTGGGCGGTACCAGGGCTGTTTGGGTTACTTATGATGTTTTTTTTCCAGACCAGGTCATGTTCATCCACTGGAGATTTAAACCAAACCATCTCACCGGTGGCAGGAATGCTGCCAACGAGATCTACCAGCCCATCACCATCAATGTCATAGAAACCCGCGGATTCATTTCCCAATGACTCAGTGATAAGATGAACGTTCCAGTGACCCGACTTGTTCTTTGGGTTTTCAAACCATTGAACTTCTTTTCCTGGAAAGCCGATTCGGACAAAATCTACCCATCCGTCATGGTTTACATCCATCGAATGACTAATAAAGGCATCACTGTAGCCTTTGTCATAATAGAACGTCTTCACCGGTGCCAGTTCGTGAACCTGCCAATCCGGTGCTTCGAACCAATACGGTCCAGCTAACACGTCTATCAAGCCATCATTGTTCACATCCCCTACAGCGGCACCTTCCGCGATGAAGTCCATCAAAAGAATGTGTTTTTTGAAGGAGACATTTTCTCCCGGAACAGGTTTTGGACCCTTATGGCCGCAACTTTGGAGGACAAAGGTAAAGAAGACCAATGAATAGATAAGGCGATGCGCAAAGAAAATATCCGCTTTGTTTTTCATAGTAGTAGTGTTCTACCGAACCTGTAGTAGATAGCTCATGAGTTCGTTAAATTGTCGCTGATCCAGTACAGTTCCAAAGTTATCTGGCATCAGTGTTATTTTAGAGGCAATCTGTTCGCTGATCTCATTTTTTGGAATAGTAAATTCATTTCCAGTTTGATCTGCCATTACCAATACCTGTCCCTCTTCTCTGCGGAAAAGTCCCGATTTTACCTCGCCACTATTTAGCCGGATGTTGTATGTTCGGAAGTTTTCGGAAATATTTCGATTTGGGTCCAGTACTTTAATAGCTAGGGCATCAATGCCCCAGTTGCCTATTCCGTCTAACTGCGGCCCGATGATTCCACCTTTATTGTTCACTTGATGACAAATGCCACAGTTTTCTTCAAACACCTTAATGCCAGCAGTAATTTGATCCGCCGTTGCCTGAAACTCCTTGAGCCGCTCGTTGATCAACAGTTGCCTTTCTTCACTTATGGGTGTTATATTGGCCGTGAGTGCCGCAAATCCACTTTTCTGTTCGGCACTGGCATTCGTTAAGAAATTCTCCTCTACATTTCTGGCTTTTAAGATTCGTGCTGGTGCATTACCTTTTCGGATTTGGGATAGGATCGCCGATTTGCCCTCCGATGTTTTCACCAAGGTTGCCGCAATGGTGGTCTGAAGTTCTATTGGCGCGCTTTTCAGTCCGTTTTCAAGGACGTTTCTTGCTTGAATAGAGGAGGCTTGCCCGACCGCATTTGCCAGCCGCTGCCTGAAGGATACCGTTCCGTCGGGATCAGCCATTAGCTTTCCAACATAACCGAGGTACTGTTCAGGATCTAGCCGAATAAGTGAGAGCGCCGCATCTGCTCGGAGGGCATCATCTGCATTTGAATCGACAATGATTTTTTTCAGCGAATCGCCCATGTCGCGAAATTTGTATGTTCCTACAACACGTGTTGTGAACGCTAGTTGTGCTTTAAAAGTATCATCGGGTGACTGTCCCCCAGCCACGAGATCGTCTAGGGTTCCCTTGGCAATACTGCGAATCCAGTTCGTGACAATCGAAGGCATAGCTATCCCACGCTGCATGATTCCATCCTCTATTGCTTGTGCCCATTGATATTCAGCAAAAGTGAATCCTGCTGCGGCTTCTTTTCCGATAGTAACCAACGCATTTAGTTGATTTTCAGGAAGTGTTTTGGCAATGCTTCGAACAAATCCCAGCGTTTTTCCCTCTTCTAACGTTCCTTTTTGCAAGTGTGCTAATAAAAATCGGCCAGATTCCGGACTGTCAGTATCGGCAATTACTAGGCTTAGTAGGTTCGAAGTTGACTGAGGCCATTCTTCAGCAACAGCCAGTTGCAGTAGCTGATCCTGTTGCATGTGGTTGTACAAAGCGAGCTTTAGGGTATAAGTCAAATGGGTGTCCGTTGAATCTGTCACTTCATGCTGACTAATAAGGGGGCGGAGGCTTTTAGCATGCGGATGTCTGCTTATACCTTCGGCGGCAGCGCGCCTCACATGCGCGTTTTCATCTGCTAATCCGGCCAAAGCCAAGTCAGTCTGCGCCTCCTCCCAGTCCTCGAAATTTGCCATGATACGCTGGGCATGAACCCGTATTATTGGTTCCTTGTGTTTTAGAGCATCTTCAAGCATCTTCCAGTCTAACCCCTCCAGCCGATAGAGCGCCCATAAGGCCTGTACATGGTGTTCCGGAGAAATTGCCTTCTGTCCGACTAGATCCTGTAGGGATGTGATTGCGGTGTTTCCGTGGTAATCTACAAGTGCGTCAGTAGCGGCCAAGCGGGTATGCAGTACCTCATCTCCCATTCCTTTGATGATTTTGTCCAAGGAAGCGTTCGACCAATCCGCCATTTTTCGCTGGTTTCCCTTGTAGGTGATTTTCCAAATTCTCCCGCTCACCCGGTCTCTTTCCGGATGATTAAGCGGAACTTCGTAATGCCCTATAATACTGTTGTAGAAATCCGCGACATACATGGCACCGTCTGGACCGATCTTGATGTCTACAGGCCGAAACCAGGGGTCCTTGCTCACCAAAAAATCCCGTTTCCTAGTGGCCTTTGGTGTTGTTCCGTAAAACTCCATGACGCTCCGGCTAATGCGACAGGTTACCACATCCCCAGAGTAAAAGCTATTTCTGTATTCTTCGGGAAACTGGGTGTCGGTATAGTATACCAGGCCGGAGAGCGCGGTAGAATTAAGTCCATAGTCCATCATGGTCGGCGCGAAGCCCATTACCGGGTCCTTCTTCCCCCATTGCGTATAGTTCCCTCCCCATATCAACTGGTAAATCGGCAGCGTATGGCAATCAGCAGAGTAGTGGTATCCCCATTCATCCAAGTCGGAGCCAAAGGGATTGATTCTACCATCGGTAGTCTTTTCAACACGTGTACCGTCTTGTCTGAACCTGAACGTGTTGCCTGAAGTCATTATAATGGAATCTCCGTCAGATCCAGAGACTTTGGAGATATTAGAAAAGCCGTGGGAGGCGTGAATCCATCCATCTAGCCCCCGAAAAAGGTTGTTCACCATCCCGTGTGTATCTTTATGTTCGAAGTCACGGATTAAGATTTCCCTTTTTTCGGATTTACCATCTCCATCTGTATCATAAAACCGGTATACATTTGGAATGCTGTAGGCGATGGCTCCGTCTTTCACAGGGATGATGCCAATCGGAATGTTCAAGTCATTCGCAAAGTCAGTGATTTTATCCGCCTTTCCATCGCCATTCGTGTCTTCTAAAATACTTATTCTGTCAGTTCCTTCGCCCTGCCCTGCTTTGATAGGATATTCTGAAGACTGCGTGACCCATAGCCGGCCCCTATCATCAAAGGCCATATTAATAGGCTTCGTAATATCAGGCTCGGAGGCAAATAGCGTGATTTCGAAACCCGTAGGAAGCTCAAAGTCGGCCATTTCTTCTTCCGGAGTTTGGAATTTGCTGGTTCTCACATGTTCCGCATAGATTGGATCTGGTGTTTCCTCGACGTACCTGGTGTCGTAAAACTGGTCGGGTTGCGGCTGGCAGGCAGAGATGACGGCTGCCAATAGTAATGTCGGGTTTAAGCTAATGTTCATTGACTGATAAATAAAGGATTACGTTCCATGCAAGGACTTAAACATACTTTTAATTCTGCTAACATCCAATTATTCATGCTGCCATTTTGATGAATGGGTATGGATGTGCGTCCTTTGAGGTTAGCTCTTGTTCGGGAAGTAATTCCCGGAACGTATTTTGGGGAACGCTTTACCCCCGAAAAGCGTCAAGAACGTTGCAACATGTAATCAGCTTGATAGATTGCCCTCTATTGATACAAGTACATCGCCCGAAATTCAGATAATAAAAGCGCTTTACACCTGAAACTTCTTGTGAATTTCAGCTCGTGTAAAGACGCCTTCCGGGGAGTAGATAGTATCAATTTCAAAAAAATGCCTATTTACCTAGAATATTGTATTTAGTTTAAAAATCGGTTCCGTTATTATCTAGATCCAATTTTTTTATCCATGTATTACGATACAACACGTCATGTCCTTCCGCTTGGAGCTTGATCCCACCCGGTCGGTCCGTAATTCCTTTTCCGCCGTCGTTGCCTCCATCCATGCCGGAATTTGGGCCGCCCCACACTTGCTGTATTTGTTTGTCGGTGTGAATTTTCTCTCCATTGAAATATACGGTCACTCTGGGTTTTTCTATTAGCTTGCCCTGACTGTCAAAGCGCGCGGCACGAAAGGTAATATCGTAAGCATTCCACGCCCCCACTCCGTTGTATACCCGATATGGGGCAGCGTGTTCGTTGATAATTGCTGCCATTCCGTGATCGGTACTGTCTCCGTCCAAAATCTGGATTTCGTACCGGTTTTGCAGGTAAACACCGCTGTTGCCGCCTGGTTTGGAAACAAAGAACTCAACATGAAGCCTGAAATCGCGAAACGTTTCCTTAGTGACAATATCCGCTGCGCCGTATTTTCCTCCTGCCCCAGCGGGATCGTTTGAACTGACTGCAAATCCTTTGTCTACAGGGTCTTTAACGATTTCCCATTTGATCGGAGGCTCTGCGGAAAAGCGCGGCCCTTCCCAGTATTGCCATTTCTTGTGTAGCATTTTATTGGAACCATCGAGCAGCATTTCCGCGCCTTTTGGTGCCTTAGCCCCTACACCAACCTGTGCAAAGGAAATGGTAGCTATAAACAGAAAAGCAATTAAAAAAAAGAATACACTATAAGGGGTTTTGACGCTCATGGGAAGATTGGTTAAGAGGTTAAATCGGTAAAAGACACCAAGCAGAACCTACTGCCTGGTGTCGCTTAGTCTACGTAAGGGCTTACTGATGCACATCTCTAAGTAGATCGTTTATTGTTTTTACCGGATTGAAGGTAATAAGCGGTACTTCAATAAAGATTGAATTCCAGTCGGCCATGGACCCGTTCCACAGACCTGGAAGTTCTTGGGCTTTGAGAGTGCGTCCGCTCTTAGATTTTTCCGTGATAAACCCGGTCTTTGGGTCCCTGTGCTTCATTAGGTCAAATTTATTCTCTTTGTAATCCCGCACCGCGCATACCAAGTCTGTAGGGTTAAAATGGGAAGATTTTTGAAATTTTTCCTTTTGCTCTGAATCGTTTAAGTCTAATTGGGCAGTTTCTCCAATCTGCAGAGAAAGCGAACCATCGGGTTCTTTGATCCAGAAAGGACCGCCACCGGGTTCTCCGGTATTTTCTACCATTCCGCAAACACGGATAGGTCGATTCAGTTTTCCACGAAGCCATGCTGCCTGATCCTCCACAGACCGGTCGTCAAATCCTTCTGGAAGTTTAGACCCGATTTGCTTGGTGTATACGTCTTTCCCACGCTGCACGCTTGAGGCAGAGATTTCTTGATCAAGACTAGCCAACGCACTAAAAACAGCTTGTTGAACATCAAGCAAGACCCCGCCTATGGCCCGTTTATACGTTATCGTAGGCTCCTTTAGGCGATCAGGGACTACATTGTCGATGTTTTTTATAAAGATAATGTCTCCATCGATCTCGTTGAGGTTCTCAAGTAAGGCACCATGGCCTGCAGGTCTGAAGAGTACCTCGCCGTTTTCTTCCAAAAACGGATTATTATCCATATCCACGGCAATCGTATTGGTAGCTGCTTTCTGTTGCGAAAAGGAAATCTCAAAGCTTACCCCAAAATGACGCTCCATGACCGGCTTGACCGCAGAGATGTGGGTTTCGAATTTTTGCTGGTGTTCTGGAGATACGGTAAAATGTAGCCGTACCAATTTTCCCTTACCCAATCCGTACTGTGCCCCTTCCACAAAATGCTCCTGAACGGGTGTTCTGCTTCCTTCGGGGTAGGCGTGGAACTTTAGCAGCCCTTTCGGTAGTGTTCCATATTCTAAGCCATCTTCATCCAATAGCTTGTGAACAATCAGTTGGTAATTGTGATCAGATATAGCCTGGTCAATGCTGCTTCCGGCGTTTTTCAGACTATTATCCAAGTCCTCGTAAAACGCAAAACCCTCCAGTTGCTCTATGAATTTTTTGGTAAAAGGATCTTTGTTAAGGTCGTTGTGGGCGGCATCGAGAAAGGAAAAGAGGTCTTTGAACATCCGGCTGGCGGCGCCGCTGGCAGGTACAAATTTGACGATTGATTTCTCAGGAGAATGGGTTCTGTAGGTAGCTAATGCATTTTCCAAGGCTTTGTCGTCCAAAACGCGGATGCCGTCACCGATTGCCGCCGGCTTGTGGATTTTCAGAAATGGAAATCCATTCCGAAAATTGGCAATTTGTTCTTCCACCAATCCCAGGTCCATCCCCTGTTTTTGGATTTGTTTTTCAAGTTCTGTGCTTAACATGTATAAAAATAGTTAGTAGTTGTACAAACTGATCTTAGGCAATCCAATATAGCAATTCCCATGCATAAGAAAGGGAAACTAATCGCAAATTAGGAAAAAACCTTACAATGCGTTGAGAATTAGCGGTATTTAATATACTTTAAGCGAAAGGATTTATTGACCTAAATTTACCTTATGCCAGGTAGCCGTAGGTACTAATACGTGTCAAAGATCTTGGGGATTTTCTTTTACAATCCCTTCCATCAGTCCCCGCATATAGCCGATGGCGAATAGCGTGCCGATGGAACTGTAGCCGGGTTTGTCGTTACTATCTCCAGCCATCGTGGGTACATGGTCCGGGCGTATTGGGCCCTTAAATCCAATTTCGTAGTAACTCTTCATGGCCGCATACATGTCGGTTTTGCCGTCATCGTGAAAGGTTTCTTCGAAATTGGTTGCATGACCACGAACGTCCCTGAAATGCACAAAATGAATAGCCTTACGTTTCCCGAAATAACGGATAGCAGCAGGAATATCTACCCCCTTGTCCTTTTCGCCCATAGATGCAAAACTGCCCTGACAGAACGTGATCCCATTAGATGGGCTTGGGTAAATATCCAGTAACCGTTTGAAGGCATCCACCGAGGTCATGATGCGTGGTATCCCTCTTATTTCACGGATCGGAGGATCATCCGGATGAAGGGCTAATTTGATCCCGTATTTCTCTGCTTCGGGGATTACTGCCTTAAGGAAATAGGTAAGATTTTCCCACATTTTTTCGTGAGTCAACGCACCGTATTCGGTGATTTTTTCTTGCTGTGCGACCGCTTCAATATCAAATGCGCTGACCAACGCTCCACCGCGGCTAGGACGGTCCATCGTGGTTCTCGCCCAATTGATCACCGGCATCCAATTGTAGCAAATGGTATCAATACCCGCTTCAGATAGGTTTTTCATCAGCTGGATGAAATGGTCGATCTCCTCGTCTCTTCCCGCTAATCCCAGTTTTGTTGCAGTCCCCAAACTGGGCGGACCTTCAATGACCCGAAGAGTAAGACCAACATCTTCCCACGCTTTTTTTACTCCTTTGATCGCTGCAAGCTCCCAAGGATTTACACCGTTTAATCCGGATAACGCGGGGTTGATGCCTCCAACGGCCCCAAGTACGTCCATCTGCTTGGCAAAGGCTACTTTTAGGGGTTCTATCCCCCAGAAGTAGGCGAGACACATATCCAGCCCCATGTCCCGTTGGTAAGGGATTTCCTTTGGGGCGTGGTAGGAACCACTACTCGGGAAGGCGGAGGGAGAGGATAAGGTTAAGCCCGCCAAAGCGGCACCTTTTTTTAGAAAGGATCGACGGTGGGTCATGTTGCTGGTGTTTAATGAGCATATAGTTTGTCCGCAAAATCCATAAATTGATTCCAGTCATAAGACGTCAAGTTATGTTTTCCATCGCGGATGTGGTGTCCGGCATAAGGGAGGTGGGAGGGCTCATTGGTACCGGGTAGTTTCTCAGGAAGGACAGCCGTATGTTTGTAGATTTCCCGGTGTACCCGGGTTCCTACTTTTAATGCGAGAAATTCCCCTTTCGGATCAGCCCATTCATCCTCAACGGCACTGGCTACATATACCGCACGGGGTGCAATGCTCGCAATCAGCATGTGCTGGTCTAGCGGAAGTGCGTCCTCATTATCATTATAGGTGTTGAAATTGTCTGTAAACCAGTAGGGAAAATTCGTGTTAATCCGTTTTACTGTTTCTCCAAACTTCCTTCTAGAGATGGCTGCACCTCCGCAGCCCGATTCGTTACTTACTGTTATGGCCCATCGTGGATCCTGTGCACCGGTCCAAAGTGCGGCTTTGCCGCCTCTGGAATGGCCCACTACCCCCGCTTTTGTGGCGTCTATAGCTGGATCCCGAAGGAAATAGTCCATGGCACGCATGGCCCCCCAAGCCCATGCGCCTAATCCGCGCATGCCATTGGCCATCTGTAGGTGTTCCGGATAGAGGGTCCGTAGAATGTCCGCGTCAAAGGTTTCTTTATTGTCATCGGCTACATCCTGTACATGAAATGTCGCAGCGGCATAGCCCCGCTGGATCAACGTTTCCGCAGGCCAAAAATCCATTTTAATTTTCCGACTTGGATCGATATTTTCCGGAGCACGGTGGTTGATTAACAGGAATACAGGGGCGGGTTTTGTGCCTTTCGTTGGAATGAACAGTATCAACCGTATGGTGATTTGCTTGTTATTCCTTGATATCGTAATATCCACTTCTTTCAGATGGGCTAGGCCATCCATAGCACGAGGATCTTCATTTACCACGGAAAAAGAAACCGCATCAAATGTATTGGGGACTTGCCCGTAAACATGGTCTTCGAAAAGCCGGATAATCTCCGGTCTACGGACAAATTCCCAAGCGGTAGATGTCGTCACAGGTTCTCCGGCTTGGGTGACAAATAGATCCGGTAAGGAATAAGCGGGTACCTTGGATTCGTCGTAATTGAATACCTCCTGTGCATAGAGGATCGGTTGACAGAGTATGAGGAAACAAAAAATCATTCCCCTTAAATAATTGGTAATCATTAATGGCGGGTTTAAGTATTTTGACTTACGTCAAATATAGGATAATGGGCGTAAGTAACCAATATTCTGGCAAAGACTTGTTTTTAGTCACAGAAGAAAAAAATAGGACTGCTCCGGTTGAAGCAGTCCTTATAAGGGTTGGTGTGTGTAAAGGAATATACGGAGGTTATTTTTTGGTGGTTACAATGATGACGCCGTTTTTAGCAGCTGCACCGTAAAGGCGAACAGCATTTTTGTCTTTTAAAACTGACACGCTTTCTATATGTGTGGGATTAACGTCCTCTATTGACGCATTCACTACGCCATCTAAGATTACTAAGGGCTGATTTTCAAGTAGGATATTGGCGTCCGGCGTTTTAGGTTGTTTGTCCTTGAGCCTTGAGTTGGTATACAACAGGCGGGTAATATTATTGCTCTTCAATGCTTGCTGTACATCTTGTACCGTTCCCATTTTTACGGCGGATGCCGCACTCAGTTGTGCGGTGGTTTCGGCAGCGATAAAGCCATTTTCTTCCAAAATGGCTTTGATCGCAAGCGGCAAGTTAGCATCGATCGTCAGTATTTCTCCGTTGAAATTCACCAACCGATCATTAATTACATTGATAGAAAGAATCCCGTTACTTCTTGGGTTTTGATTCAAGTTACCTGATTGGGTTCCATAACCCACCACAACTGTCCCTTTTCCTAGGACTGTACGGTAGTCGGGTTCCTTTACGGATTCGTTATCTAGTTTGAACGTAATCGGGTAGACCGCCTGATAGCTGTCTTTTCCGTTCACCACTTCCCATGCAGGTGCTCCCCTAAGCTGTCTCAGTACCTCTTCATTTAAGGATTTATTCGGTCCTTTGACGATGCTTAGATCCTTGATGTTTCCCTTGCTGTCGAAAATAAGTTTGGTAATTACCGTGCCAGTCACTCCCTCCTGACGTGCCTCTATTGGGTACTTGATATTTCGCTGTATGTGCTTATGAAAGGCTTCACCGGGAATAATATCGCCGTTTTTCCAGTCTGTGTTGGCGGTTTTTAGCTCCTCTAGCCTGTCATCCTGGCCCACATAAGATTCAGGCAATCTAAACCGAATGGGCATTCTTAATTTTACGTTCACTAAGGTGCCGTGTTGCATGCCGGGTGTCCAAGCCGGAGATTCTTTTATTACCCGCATTGCCTCTTCATCCAATCCAGCCCCTACACCTCGTAGGATTTCCGGATTTTTCAAGTTGCCTTCTTTGTCTACCACAAACATGACGTAGACAGTACCTTCGACCTTTTGTTCTTTGGCAGACGCGGGGTAGCGTAAATTTTCTTTAAGGTAGTCGTTCCAGCCTTCCATTCCTCCGGGTGGTATCGGCATCGATTCAACCACATCAAAGATTTCTGATTTGTTCGTTCCTCCCCGGGGATAGTTTTGGGATTGCAAGTAATTTTTTGGCTGGGGGAAAAAGGCTGTTTTTGGTTCTTCATCTGTCCGGAAATCAAAGCCCAAAGGGTAGGACATGACGACCGGAACCGGTTTGTCGTTAGCTAAGCCGGGTTCCCATGCCGGAACATTCTCGCTCTTCAAAGCGGTAAGCAGCTGATCATCCACTCCTCCGCCAAAGCTCCTACGGATAACAGGATGCCGGATGATTCCTTCTTTATCTACAATGAATTCCAGTTCGACGACCCCTGATAGCCCTAAGGCCTTCTCCTTTTCGGGGGAATTTACTTGAGATCGAAGGAAGTCCTCCCAAGCTTGCCATCCTGCTACGGGCTGCGGCGTATTCTCTACCTCTCTTGACTGTTTCGCATTTTCATATGTTTTCGTCATCTGCGAATTTGACCGGAGGATCTGTATCAGTTCCCTGACCTTCAGGTAGTCGGCATCGGTTTTTATTCCCGAAAACTCATATTCCAGTTCGCCTAGTTGCGCTTTTAGGACTCCGTTTTGTAGGGCTTCTATTTTCTCGTAATGTGCGGGGTTCTTTAAACTCCTGACCTTGATGCCGACGTTAAGCGAATCCTGCAGGTCGAGCATTTGTTGCTCAATCGTCCGGATATTGGCCGTTTCGTAATTGGTGAAAAGGACTAGGCCACGCTCGGTCTTCATGCTTACCAAGCCAAAAAGCATGCCTATCAGGGGCAATACCATGGCGAGTTTGAAGCAGTTGATTTTAGCTGACTTCTTCATCATTATTATTCTTTTTAAGGTAGTAGATCGGATAAAGTAATTGCCAATCGGAAGATCTAGTCCCTTAAAAGCCATTTTGACGATAAGCTGAGAATAGCTTGATTTATTTTCGATTTTACCCAGCACCTTTTCATCGGCCAGGTATTCATGGAGGTCTACAAGCGCAAGACGCATCAGATGAATCACTGGGTTGAACCAGAAAAGGATGCTTAGTGCTTGGTAATACAGCACATCCCAAGTGTGTTTTTGGTGGATATGCTCCAGCTCATGCTGAATGATATGCGACTGCTCTTCTGGGGAAAGCTGCTGCGTATCGTCCCAAAAGAGTTTGTTGAAGAAAGAAAATACAGGTGCCAGACCAAAGGTCGGTATCAGGAAATAGTCTCCGTTTAATTTGAAAACTGCCTGATACCAGCCTTTTTCTTCCAGCTGCCGTAGCTGCAGGTATTGCCAAAACAGCTGAAATGACAATAGCCCGACAATGCTTAAGTAGGTGAAAAGCAGATAATCTTTAATTTCCCACAGCAGCGGAAGTTTGGTGTCTGTAACAATGATTTCTGGGAGCCCATAGGTCCCGATGGTTTCTACCTCTGAGGTTTCTATGAGCGATTTTAGAAGGGTGGTGTTTTCAAGAGAAATACTGGGTTTATCAAAACTCACGGGAATTTCTACTAAAGGGAACAAAAGCGCCAGTGCGGGGGTGATTAGCAAAAAGGCCCTGTTGAAACGGAACGATTTCTCGTTTCTCAGAAATACCCAGTAGATCCCGAAGAAAAAGCAAAGACAAAAAAAACTTTGCCAGAAGTAATTGATAAATTCAGCCATCATCTGATCATTTTACATCCTTTTTTACCTCCTCCAGAATCCGCTCCAATTCGTTTAAATTCAATTTTTCGTCCTTGGCGAAAAAACTCGCCATTTTAGAAAATGAACCGCCAAAATAGCCGGATAACAGCCGCTTAATGGAGAAACTACGGTACTCATCTTTGGTGACAATGGGGTAGTACTGATGGGATTTTCCGATAGGACGATGCTTCACGAATCCCTTGGTCTCCAGTATTCGGATAAAGGTAGAAACGGTGTTGTAGGCCGGCTTTGGCTCTTCCATACGCTCTAGGATGTCCTTCACATAGGCCTCCTTCAAATCCCATAGGATTTGCATGATCTGTTCTTCTGCTCTTGTTAATGTTTTCATAAGGTGTTTTTTTTACAACTTAATCACTTAGTTTTATTTATCCAACAATTTTCGGAACTAAATCTTCCTTTTGGCTGCCTAAAGATAATAAGAATTTTTTAGTTAACAACTAAATTTTAAATTTAAATTAAATATTTCGGATGTTTTTTCAATGTTCACAAAAGGTGTAGGGTTGGGCATAGAGATTGTTCAATCCTCTCATGCTTTCAGAAAGCGAAACTTACTACTAGCCTGTAAACCATACTAAAAGGATTATGAAAGAAACACCCAAACACACAGAAAATCGGTAACGTAGTGTAACAGCTTTTACTCAACCAAGGCAAGCGATTATGGAAGTATGCGTCAACTAGCCTTACTGAATGACCCAATATAGTCGATATCGGCTTTGTAGTGCCGGATCATCGTTTCTGCCACTACACTTTTCATTGAAGGCAAACAAATTGAAACTTGGCAAATCGTTTGCACGATGGTTACAAAAAAAACTAGGCTTGCCATCCTGAATAAGATAACCCGATTAAAAAATTTTATTCGGCTTATTAGTAATTTATGAAGATCAAATCGATCAGCTTATACATTACATCAAAACCAATAACATGCAAAAGCCAGCAGACAAGGATTAACCGGTAAATACGGATTCTAGTAGAGGCCTGCCATTATTGAGATGGTAAATACCGGAATGAGCCTATCATTTTTTTTCAACCACAGTCCGGGTATAAAAGCGTAAGTTCTACAGCGTGCCAGCCAAAAACACAAGCCAACAAAAACAAACAAAACGATAAAAAAAGATGACAAATAAAATCACAAAATTTCTGGAAGACGATTTGGATTACTACCTTAACCATGAATGTAAAACCATTGATAAGGACCTCTTGCAGTTGCCTTCCAAAGACTTCGTAGATCAGGTTTTTCTGTATAGCAATAGAAGTCCACAGGTTCTTCGAAGCATAAATCTTTTGTTTGGTACCGGAAGATTGGGAGGGACGGGATACCTTTCTATACTTCCGGTGGATCAAGGTATTGAACATTCGGCGGGTAGTGCTTTTGCTCCTAATCCCATTTATTTTGATCCTGAAAATATCATTAAACTTGCCGTAGAAGCAGGATGCAATGCCGTGGCCAGTACTATGGGGACCCTTGCTATACTTTCCAGAAAATATGCGCATAAAATACCCTTTGTCGCCAAAATTAACCACAATGAGCTACTAACTTATCCAAATAAGCACGATCAAATTCTGTTCGGGTCAGTAGATGAGGCATGGGATTTAGGCGCTGCAGCGGTGGGAGCTACCGTCTATTTTGGTTCGGAGGAATCCAACAGACAGCTGATCGAAGTCGCTGAGGCATTTGAGCGCGCACATGAACTTGGCATGGCTACCATTTTATGGTGCTATACCAGAAACGAAGCTTTCACAAAGGATGGGGTGAATTATGAATCAGCAGCAGACCTGACGGGCCAATCCAATCACATCGGAGTTACTATTCAGGCGGATATAATCAAACAAAAATTGCCCACCAATAATGGTGGATACACGAAGATCAAGTTTGGTAAATCACACCCCGACATGTACGATAAGCTCAGTAGCGATCATCCAATCGACTTATGCCGATATCAGGTTGCCAACTGCTACATGGGCAAGATCGGCTTGATCAATTCCGGTGGCGCATCTAAAGGTGAAGGAGATATGGAAGAAGCTACCAAAACCGCTGTCATAAACAAGCGTGCTGGAGGTATGGGATTGATCATGGGAAGAAAGGCTTTTCAAAGACCGATGGAAGAGGGGGTTAAGTTATTAAACCATATTCAGGATATCTACCTTAGTCCGGATATCACCGTGGCCTAAAAGGTAGGGCTTCAGATCTGTTCATCGAACAGCTGATTTCATCAACGATGAAAATACCATCGAGTGTGGTGGCTGCATATATTTAAAACAATGCAGACGGTCATGCATCATGTGAAGGGTCTAGAAGTTGGGGATTAGATCCCAGCCAATGTAGGGGTTTGGTGCACATGGTTTATTTACACAGATTATGGGAAAGGTAGAAAAACTAAGAGAATTTGGTAAAGAAGTATATTTAAAGTCTGTCGAGGATGTTGGAGAGGCGTTATCAGTGAACCTTCAACAGGGACTTTCCGAAGACGAAGTAAAAAAAAGAAGAGAAAAATACGGCCGCAACATCCTCACAGAACAGAAGCAGAGAAGCATCTGGCAAATACTGCTTTCCCAATTCAAAAATCCCATCGTTTATCTGTTGACTGCTGCATCCCTGCTTGCCTTCATTTTTGGGGATACCGTGGAGGGAATTGCTATTCTGGTGGTCCTTATAATTAATTCAGTGATTGGCTTTTGGATGGAATTCAAGGCGCAGAAATCTATGAAGGCCCTAAAACAGATGGATAAAATTGAATCCAACGTGTTGCGCAGCGGGAACAGGGAAGTGATAGATGCCGAAGAGATCGTACCGGGAGATATTATTCTGGTAGAATCTGGAGATCTGATACCCGCCGATGCCCGCATTATTGAAGCTACCGAACTCAACGTAGATGAGTCTCCGCTCACAGGAGAGTCAGTCCCAATCCTCAAATCCGAAGAAACCATTTCCGGGCAAAAGCCTGTAGCGGATCGGAAAAACATACTTTTTAAAGGTACGGCTGTGACCAGCGGAGTAGGCAAAGCCATGGTTTTCGGTACTGCTATGCAGACCGAACTGGGTAGTATTTCTGCCATGGTCGGTGAAGAGGAAAAAGATGAAATCCCACTAAATCAGAAACTGAGTAAACTCACCAAGAATCTGATTTTCGTGACGGTAGGGCTTGCTTTGGCGTTTTTTCTGGTGGGATGGATAGCCGGAGAGGATACCTACCGACTCGTCCAAACTTCCATTGCCTGGATGATTGCCGCCATTCCAGAGGGGCTGCCGATCGTTGCAAGCATCGCTTTAGCCAGAGGGATGCTGCATCTGGCAAAAAAGAATGTGATTGTAAAAAAGTTGGAAGCTGTGGAGACGCTGGGAGAAACTACCGTCATTTTCACTGACAAAACCGGGACACTGACACTTAATCAGCTAACGGTTAACTCCCTGTTCTTTCCGGATGAAGTCAGAATGGAGGTGGATTGGCATCAGAAGGATCGGCCTGAAATTAAAGAAAATGAAGAGCCTGAGCAGCATGAGAATTTCCGCCATTTTAAAAAAATAGCAGTTCTGGCCAATGACGGAACGCTTGCAGCAGAAAAAACCAATTCCGAAGAAAACGAATCGAATTCGACTGAAAAGGAAAATAAGAACCGGAAGCACAAGGACGAAGGTGATCCATTGGATGTGGCTTTGCTTGATTTTGTGCGGAAAAACGACGCCGATTCCTATAGGGAGTTTAGAAAGCTGGAGCGAAAACTTCATGACCCATTTGACTCGGAAGCAATGGTCATGGGAAGAATCAATCAGGATGGTGATTCGCTGTATGTATCTGGGAAAGGTGCTGCACACGCCATCTTGAACCGTTCTTCCCAAGTCTTGATAAATGGAGAGACTAAAGATCTGAACGAGGAAGATAAATCCTATTGGAAAAATAAAAACGACGAACTGGCTGATGAAGGCCTGCGGGTGTTGGCTTTTGCCTACAACAAATTAAATTCTTTATCTGAAGGAAAGGAAGAAGAGGATTTCTTGCAAAACCTAATATTTATCGGCTTGATTGGGTTCATAGATCCACCCAGAAAGGAAGTTGCAGATGCCATCACCACCTGTCATGAAGCAGGAATCAAAGTGATAATGGTGACGGGGGATCATCCCGGCACTGCCAAAAATGTAGCGAAACAGATTAATTTTTTTAGTTCTGAGGAGGAGGAAGACTATGTCCTCGCAGGTCAAGAACTCAAGAAGGAACTGGACGATGAAGATTCCCGGGTCTCCAAAACCAGAATCTTCTCTCGCGTCGATCCTTCGCAAAAACTTCAACTGATCAAATATTTTCAGGAGAGGGGAGAGATCGTAGGCATGACCGGTGACGGCATCAATGATGCTCCTGCCTTGAAGCGGGCAAATATCGGGATAGCGATGGGTAAGCGTGGCACCCAAGTCGCTCAGGAAGTCTCTGACATGGTTTTGAAGGATGACGCATTTGGATCCATTGTACAGGCGATCAGGCAGGGGCGAGTTATTTTTGGAAATATCCGCAAATTCATCACGTACCAGTTGTCATATCATCTGAGTGAAATCCTGATCATCGCACTTATCAGTTTTACCCTGTTTGCGCTCCCTATTCTTCCCCTGCAGCTGCTGTTTCTCAACCTGCTATCGGATGTTTTTCCAGCCTTGGCTTTGGGAGTGGGGAGCGGAAATCCCGGGATTATGAAAAAAATGCCAAAGGACCCGAAAGAACCTATCCTGAACACGGAAAACTGGTGGCAAATCGCGCTGTATGGAGTGATTTTGACCGTCTGCATTTCAGGAGCATATTATTATGCCCACTTCGCATGGCAACAGCCCGAAAAAATCACCAACAATGTGGCATTCTTCAGTTTGGCTTTTGCCCAATTACTGCATGTATTAAACATGCGGGACGCCAATGAGAAGCTGTTTAACAATCAGGTCACTCGAAATAAGTACATCTGGATGGCACTTGCCTTTTGTTTTTCATTACTGTTAATGGCTTACTTAATTCCAGCAGTGTCCGAAGTTTTGTCCGTTCAGGAGCTAGAACCACGGCTTTGGGCTTTGATCATCATTGCCAGTTTGCTGCCTTTAGTCATTATTCAGTCAATAAAATTTATTACTAAGAAATTGTAGTTATGACAATTGCAACGCTAACAATCAGTCTGCCTATAGACAAAAGTACCATCGTAGACAGTATATAGGCTTCAATGTGAAGAACTCTCCTACGAACCTGACGGAGTGAATTCAACGGCTCCCGTGTCATTAAAATCATCGGTGGCAATAGGGCAATCTGCTCAGCTGAATTTCGGAAATCACACTATTTTTTTTCCAGACCTGACTATAATATTAAAGAAAGTAGGTATACTAGCTGAAAATATCATTTTGGGTAAATGAAAATAGAAAGTTGAGGGTTTTATAGTATATTATGAAAATAGCAGTAATCGGAACAGGAAATGTAGGAGGTGCTTTAGCCACCAAGTGGGCGGAAAAGGGGCATCAGATCTATCTTGGTGTCAGAGATCAAAACAGTTTTAAAGGAAAGGATTTGCTTAGTAATCTGAATACAAGTCTCTGTTCGGTGCAGGAGGCTGTACAGCTTGCCGATGTCATTCTCCTAGCCACTCCGGCCATATCCATAATAGAGACCACAAAGTCATTGGGTGACACGCGGGGAAAAATAATTATTGATACCGCAAACATTGTCAACAATCGAGGGCCTCAGGGTTTCGAGACGGTCACGGATGCCATTTTGGCGTATACCTCCACTGATGACGTGGTGAAGTGTTTCAATACAACGGGATACAACAACATAAAAGACACGGCCTATGAAGACAAATTGTTGGATATGTTTGTTGCTGGAGATAGTCCCCGTGGCAAGCTAGTCGCCATTGAGTTGGCCCATGACGCAGGATTCGGTGCCTGCTACGATCTGGGAGGTAATGATGCCTTTGTGCTTATGGAGCAGTTTGCGCGTTTTTGGATCAACCTAGCCCTAAATCAAGGACATGGTAGGGATATAGGATTTAAAGTGTTGAAGAGATAGGTCCATTTGAAATACTAATATTGGGTAATTTGTTATTTCAAGTAACGTGTTTGTGATTCCGTATTATTCAATCGACTGCAACTATGAATCAATTAAAACTAGGAGCTTTTTCCATAAGTTTGAGTGTAAAGGATATCCAAGCGTCAAAAACATTCTATGAGAAGCTGGGATTTTCCGAATTCGGTGGGGATGTGTCTCAAAATTGGCTTATTCTGAAAAATGGAAAGACAGTTATTGGGCTATTTCAGGGGATGTTTGAAAAGAACATGCTGACTTTTAATCCAGGTTGGGATGAAAACGCTAATCATGTAGATCCATTTGACGACATCGGGGCGATCTATCGGCATCTTAAGGAAAATGGCATAGAACCGCAGAACGAAATCGATATGACCCATAAAGGTCCTGCCAGCATCATGATCACCGATCCAGACGGTAACCCTATATTGATCGATCAGCATCGGTAGGAAAAGGGCAAAAAAAAACCATTGTGCATGCCAAGAGGGGGTAGAATTAAGGAATGTTTGTCGATTTGGGAATAGGAAATGCATTTCGCTCGATAATGTCACGATAATAACCCGCATGGTCGGCTCCGGCAGGTGTAAGAAAAAGTGGACTCGCAAGCTAGTCGCGTTTCTACACCCGCGTGGGAAGCTTTAAACCAATATTGCCGCTCATGAGCTCTTACGGCAAGTAAATCAAAGCTATTATAAGGCGTTTAGGTTTAAGGTTTAAACGGAATCTTTAAATCTCTTATCAGCCCAATGGTATCTCCGATAAATGAAATATCGCTTAACGAACCCAGATTTAGGAATACTCTCTCCGGTTTGTCTGCGTTCAATATTAGGAATCTGTATTCGTGCTGATAACTAAAATCGATTGTTTTCCGAAATGGATTGATTTCGAGTTTATCTGCGCTCTTGTAGTCATGATAATGAATTGCTCCTTCGTGATATTTGTATTTTGCTGCCAAAGCTTTTCTTAATCGTACCAAGAATGTCCCCACATCATGAATAAAGACACATGAGTCTCCAAATTCGATCATTCTTTCATCTACAGTGTGGACTAGTTTGTTTTTGAAAGATCTTTCATCAATATGATACACACTGAACGCATATCCATCGCTATGTTTGTTATGATTGGTTAAAGAAAGATTTTTAAATAAAATTTTTTTTATTTTTTGGTCTATCTCAACTGAAGCTTCTCCGCGCTTTAAATTTTCAATTGAAATAGCATTTTCGTAGAAGTCTCCTCTTTCAGGTGTTTTATCCTTTTTGTAAAATAGTAGGTCAGAAAAACAAACTTCACCAAGTTCGTAAAATCGTCGGATAAACTTATCCTCTCCAAATTTTATAAAAAATTCGTTCTTAGCGATCATATTGATATAGAGATTTGATAATCAAATCTAGATAGATCTCCTCCAAAATTTTCTAGGTCCCCTAGATCTAGTTGGATCCTTTTTATCTTTCGGTGCATCTCATCCGAGATATTTCGTAATGTAAGTGCTGCCATTTTTACAACGTTTACTTCAAAGATAGTGTTTATTATAACTGCTTTGAAATTTACAATTTTTATTAAACATTTTTTATAGTATATATCAGGGAAACACTGAAATTTATCCTTTAAGAGGAGGGACACGCAGGCTATTGTGCTAAAGGCCCTGATTATAAAATCATCAAAATGTGCGACAAATATGGCAATTCAGTATGAGATTCAAGACGTCAATGTTTACAGACTATTAACGCACTTAGCTTCAGTTGAGATGCAATTAATGAAACTCCGAGAGGATTGACAGGAACTCCGCCTTCTTACCGTCCTCCAAAATCTCGTTTATTCGAGTTTTTTTATGTACTAATCCTCCGAAATAGCCTCCAAGACAGAACAGAACATAATTGAGATCATCGCCTTAGATTATGATGCTAGGCGGTTACCGCAATTGGTGTATGCCCGATAGACGTGCACCAAGAAAGTAGAAATCTTTGCCAAAGGTGGACACGTAGGTACCGCCTCCTTTGGTGTGATCGGCGAGGCCGGACACGAGTGGGTAGCTCCTAACTGGATGCTTCGATCTCCTAAGTTTGCCAATATATTTGGCTACCTCGAGGCAGAGCGGCGTAGAGCTACCCCTTTTGCCATGGGAGGTCCCACAGCCTCCGGAGCACCACAAATTCCGCAAGCGAGCTCAGCCACCCAAGACCTGCAGCAGTTTATGGTTATGATCGAGCAGTTTGGAGAGATGCGGGAAGTAATGGAAGATATCCGCGATCTTCTCGAAGCCTGGCCACAGCATCTCCGAGTGATCAATGACCCCCGGGACATCCTCGATGGTGTGCGGGTGCTGAATGAGATAGAGGCAGATAGCCGCATCAATCGTTGATCAAACGCCATCGCACAAAGTTTGAGCTTCTTCGATAAGGAACCTGCCCCAACTTCCCCGTTAAGCCTTGTTTGATCCGTTTGTCAGATTTGTCACAAATCAGGCTTCGTAAAATTGCTGATCCGAAGACCTTCAGATTTTTTCCGGGCATCCATGATCTTTACATACTTCTCGCTCATCTGCGTAGTCGTGTGTCCCAGAAAAGAAGCCAGCACTTCGAGTTTCCCATCGTGCTCCATATAAAGAGTAGCAAATGTCTCCCTCGCAATTTGGAAGCATACCTTCATCTTGATTTCAAGTAAGTCGGATATCTCGTTGATATATTTGTTCTGCTTTTGCTCACTGGGATAGCGAAACATCTTTTTATCATTTACCTCATCGATTTCGTCGGCAATCAGATCCAATGCCTCCTTGCTGATCGGCATCCGCACCCGAGTCCCAAACCGCTTTGTTTTCCCAGGAACGAAGTCAAAGAATTCCCCATCAATCCAGTCTAAGTCAAACCGCCTCACATCTCCATGCCGCATCCCGGTTACACAGCAGAAAAGAAAAGCCCGAAGTACGGTACGGTGTGAAGGATGAATAAGCGGCTCTTGGTAATACTCCCAAAATTGAAGGAATTGATCCTTGGTTAGCGGCTGATGCCTTCCAACCTCCTTCTTTGCACGAAAAAAGTCATACGGGTGGATAAAATCAATATGGTCTACCTTCCTTGCTTGATTGAGGTAAGTTTTAAAGTTCTTGTGAATCGCCCATCGGGCATTGAGCGTCTTCGCTCCAGTCTTTCGCTTCATCCATGAGTCAAAGAGCTGGGCGGTTCGATTGTTGAGTTCTGAAAAGGTAAGGTTGGGTTTCCACTCTCTCAGTTTGCGAACGCTGGCAAGGTGGTTGATTCTGCTAGATTCCTCAATGTCTCCCTGTCGGTAGCGCAGATTGATTTTTTCCTCCATGTATTTCAAAAAGTCTGTTTTGTTGAGAGAAGAGTAGAATTCCTTCAAAAAGATTTCCAGCGACAGGTCCATCCTCCGGAGGCGGTATTGTACAAATATCTCATTTGCCTTCGCTTAAGCATCGGAAAGAATAAGATTGTAATCTTGGGCTTGGGTATCTGATTTATGCCTGGGCATGCACCTTTGCTTCTTTTGGTCAAACTTGGCCAGCTCCCAGTAGACCTTTAAGTCCAGGTCTTTTTTTCTCCGGTTGACGATTACCCGCAGATAAAGCAGCACGGTTCCGTCTTCGCGGACACGCTGCTTGTTATAGACAACCTTTGCGCTACAGTTTACCATGTTGAAACAAAGTTGAAACCAACCATTCAAATTTTGTCTGTAGCCGTATGCCCCAGAACCTCAAAAAGCCGCTTTTGAAGCGGCTTTTAACTTGCCATAAAGGCTGTGTACACTCGGAAGGATTCGAACCCTCAACCCTCGGAGCCGAAATCCGATATTCTATCCAGTTGAACTACGAGTGCGTTTGATGGTGCAAAGGTAAGAAAACTTTGCACCATTTTGAAATATCGCGCTTAAATTCCTTGTAGAACTTGCTGAACTTTTTCTGCGGCTTCCTTCAAAGTGATGGCGGATGTTACCTTCAACCCGGACTCATCGATAATCTTTGCGCCTTCCTCCGCATTTGTGCCCTGAAGGCGTACAATGATGGGGATAGCGATATCACCGATGGATTTATAGGCCTCCACAACACCACTTGCGATGCGGTCGCAGCGGACAATCCCGCCAAAGACATTTATTAGTATGGCTTTTACTTTTGGATCCTTTAGGATAATCCTGAAGCCTGCTTCTACCGTTTGGGCATTTGCTCCACCACCTACATCAAGGAAGTTTGCAGGTTCACCCCCAGAGAGCTTAATCATATCCATAGTCGCCATCGCCAAACCGGCTCCGTTTACCATACAGCCAACGTTGCCGTCCAGTTTCACATAGTTTAGTCCAGATTTTCCGGCTTCTACCTCCAACGGATCTTCTTCATCCAGATCGCGCAACGCAGCCAAGTTTTTGTTGCGGTACAGGGCGTTGTCATCCAAATTGACCTTGGCATCCACGGCCAATATTTGGTCATCCGAAGTTTTCAAAACTGGATTGATTTCTACTTGAGAGGCATCGATGCTGTCATAGGCGTTGTAAAGCGACAAAATGAACTTCACCATTTCTTTAAACGCATTTCCTTCAAGGCCAAGCTTAAAGGCTACTTTTCTTGCCTGATAGCCTTGAATTCCCAATTGCGGATCTATCCACTCTTTAATGATTTTTTCAGGAGAATGCTCTGCCACTTCTTCAATGTCCATCCCGCCTTCTACGGATGCCATAATGACGTTACCCCCAGTGGCACGGTCAAGGAGGATGGATATATAGTATTCTTTAGGTTCCGAATTGCCGGGATAATACACATCCTGTGCAACAAGAATTTTCTTAACTTTTTTACCCTCTTCCCCGGTCTGAATGGTTACCAAGGTTCCTCCAAGGATGTTCTTAGCGATTTCGGCTACCTTATCTTGGGATTTAGCCAATACCACGCCTCGGGATCCCGTTTCTTTGACAGTTCCCTTTCCACGACCACCTGCATGTATTTGCGCTTTCAAAACGTACCAAGATGTACCTGTCTCCGCGTTTAGTTTTTTCGCTGCTTCCAATGCTTCCTCCGGGGTATCCGCGACGATACCTTCCTGAATCTTGACACCAAAAGACTTTAAAACTTCTTTTGCCTGATATTCGTGTATGTTCATCCTTGTAGAATTTTTGCCCGAAGTTAACGGCAAAACTCCGATTATTCAAGGTTTCCATTGGGCTTTTTCCGAATAGATGCTAACTTTTTCTGACTCCTAATTTTCGGCTATCCTGTATTTCCCTAGCACTCAAGGAAATATATTTTTCAGGTTTTCATTCAAAGCATCCGCTCGTCAAAATTCGAAAAAATAAATTAAATTTAACCTTTGTTCTCCAGACAGCACTGTTTGGCGATCCTTGACCTTACCTGTAACAAAAACTTCATGCTGCTAATAGCCAAAAATATCCACAAACATTACGGAGATCTTCATGTCCTGAAAGGGGTAGACGTAACCATTCAAAGCGGAGAAATTGTCTCTATAGTAGGTGCTTCAGGAGCAGGAAAAAGTACCTTGCTGCACATTCTTGGTACGCTGGATGAAGCAGATGAGGGAAGTCTTATAGTAGAGGACATAGATCTTTCCCAGTTGAAAGGGGACAAGCTTGCCACATTCAGAAACGAGCGGGTGGGGTTTATTTTCCAGTTTCACAACTTGCTGCCAGAATTCACGGGCGAGGAAAACATTATCATTCCCGGCTTGATTGCAGGGAAAAATGAAAAGGTACTAAAGAAAAGGGCTGAGGAGTTAGGCGACTTACTTGGAGTGCGTTCCCGCTTGCAGCACAAGCCCTCCGAACTCTCAGGAGGAGAGCAGCAACGTGTGGCAGTAGCCCGTGCGTTAATCAACAATCCAACGGTGATTTTTGCGGATGAACCTAGTGGCAACCTGGATTCTGCCAATGCGCAAGCCCTTCACGAGCTGTTCTTTAAATTGAGAGATGAATTTGGACAGTCTTTCGTTATTGTCACGCACAATCAGTCGTTGGCCCAAATGTCCGATAGGATGTTGACCATGCAAGATGGGAAAATACTCTCCGAGGCAATAAGGCAATAACGGGTTGCCCTGCCGCCACGCAACGTCTTGGATAGTTATAGAAGAACCTACCGTCTGTTATTTTACATGTTTTCTGATTTTCAGGTACCATATCATATGGAATAGCACCATGAAACACCCTTAATTCGTCCGAAACGACACACTATGAACCCAAAAATTAAACTCATTTTCCTTATCTGCCTTTGGGCCGTTTCATCATCTGTGCCCGCACAGCGACTGATGAGCGGCAAATACAGTGAAGAAACATTGCGTGAGGTATTAATTCCACATGCCGACTGGATACCCTTTCCCAAAGTAGCCGACAGAACTTCATGGACCGCAGCCGACCGTCAAATCATGCAGGCATACTTGGATGCCGCGAACCTTCAAATCGGCTATGAGTGGCCTTATATTCCGGCGACAAAATCCCTATTGATTCACCGTACTGGGGACAGAGATGAATACCAGCGCGTTTCTTTTGAGAAGCGGCAGGTATTGGGAACAATGATCCTGGCGGAAATTTTTGAAAATAAGGGAAGGTTTATTGATCCTATCATCAACGGTATATGGTCGATCTGTGAGGAATCTTTTTGGGGAGTACCCGCCCATTTACCTAAAACGGACGAATATTCCGGTCTGATGGATGTGTCGAAACCCTTTGTTGATCTCTTTGCGGCCGAAACCGCCACCTATTTAGCGTGGGCGCACTATTTCTTTGGCAAGCAATTCGATGCCGTTTCTCCACAGATCAACAAACGCATCAAGCATGAAACCCGAATACGGATTTTCGAACCCTTGATGGGGCAGCATCACGGATGGATGTCTGCCAACGAAAACGGGCGGGCCCCAAACAACTGGAATCCTTGGATTGTCTCCAACTGGATTAACTCGGCGCTCTTGCTGGTAGAAAACACGACGGAACGTACCGCTTTGGTTTATAAGGCTCTTCAGGTTTTGGATGAGTTTTTGGATCCCTATCCAGAAGACGGTGGCTGCGATGAAGGACCAAGTTATTGGGGTGCCGCAGCAGCTTCGCTTTATGATAATATATCTCTGTTGAATCTGGCGTCGAAGGATGCGTTCAGCTATGTATTTGACGATGAGAAAGTAAAAAACATGGGTAGATTTATCTACAGGGCTCAGATAAGCGATACGTACTTCCTAAACTTTGCCGACGCCGATCCGCAACCAAAGATGTCGGCCGCTATGATCTACCGTTATGGCAAGGATATCGAAGATCCCGATATGATGCGCTTTGGTGCCTATTACCGTGAAGCCCACGACGGAACGTTGGCCCGATTTCACTACTTCCGCAACTTTTTCGAGTTGTTTATACAGGATGAATACCAGCAGGCGGAGAAGGGCCTACCGCTTCCAAAAGATGTGTGGCTGAAAGACATTCAGGTGATGGTAGCCAGGGATAAAGCCGGAAGTACAAACGGGTTTTTTGTCGCGGCAAAAGGCGGCCACAATGACGAAAGCCATAATCACAACGACATCGGAAATTTCGTGGTTTTTTATGACGGACTGCCACTTCTGATTGATGTGGGTAGAGGAACATATACACGAAAAACCTTCGGCCCCGAAAGGTATTCCATTTGGTACAACCGCTCCGACTACCATAACCTGCCAAGTATCAACGGTCAGGCACAAAGGGAAGGACGGGAGTTCAATGCCAGTGAGGTGAATTATTCCGCCAAGAACAATACCTCAAGTGTCTCGCTAGATATTTCCGGGGCCTATCCCGAGGATACGGGAGTGAACGCATGGAAACGGACCGTGTCGCTTACGCGAGGGAAACGGGTGGTCATTTCAGATGAGTATGACCTGTCAAAGGCTGAATCGATTACACAGCACGTAATGACCATTTATCCACCTGAGCTTACCAGTCCAGGATCAGTGTCTATTCCGTTTAAGGACAAGAATGGTGCTACCCGAAACTTTGTTCTTTCGTACGAGGCCAATGCCATGGACGTGCAGATTGAAAAAATACCTTTGGTAGCTCCCGAGGACAAGGGCATTATGACCAAGTGGGGCGATACGATCTACCGCATTAATTTCGTGGTTAATAATCCCAAAAGGAAAGGCAATCTAACCTTTGTGCTTCAATAGGTTCACATCGGAAAAATGGGTAAAAGCGGCAAAATTTACATCATCGCATTACTGCTCCTTACGTGTAGTTTCCCGCTGCTCGCAAAGACCTATGATCTTGTTGTATACGGAGGAACGCCCGCCGGCATAACAGCAAGCGTGCAGGCCGCAAGGTTGGGAAGAAAGGTGCTACTAATTGAGCCCTCGAGCCATATTGGAGGGATGTTGGTCGAAGGTCTGGGTGGATCTGATATTGACAATCATGCTGGGTTTCAAAATAGTCCCGCCGTGAGTGGTTTGGGATTGGAATTTTACCGCCGGATCGCAGTAGCATATAACCGGCAGGTGTACTTTGAACAAGTAGTCTCTCAACGCCTTAAAGACCCAGCGGTTTGGCGATTTGAAAGCCACGTTGCCGAAAGAGTGATCAAGGAATGGCTTGCTGAATTCCCGAACTTGGAAGTGATGCCAGATGGGCAACTTTCAGAAGACCATGATGCCGTCATTAAAATAGACCGGCGGATTTCTTCCATCACGTTAAAGGAGGGGCTAAAGGTAAGCGGTAGAATTTTCATAGATGCAACCATCGAGGGAGATCTGCTGGCAGCAGCAGGCATACCTTATACCGTAGGTAGGGAAAGTAACGCCACTTATGGTGAAACCCTCAACGGAATACGGACAGAGAATACCTATCGGCAGTTTGAGGTACTAGTTGATCCCTATATAATTCCCGGAGATCCTAGTAGTGGACTGATTCCTACCATTCAAGATGAACCGTTCGGAATTCGGGGAGAGGGGGATGATCGTTTGCAGGCCTATTGCTTTAGGGTCTGTCTGACCCAAGATCCGGAAAACCAGCTTCCTTTCAGTGCACCTCAAGGGTATAAACGAGAGACCTATGAGATCTATTTACGGTACCTAAGGGAAGGAGGTCGCCTCTACACCCCTCGGGCTAACTTACCCAACGGAAAAACGGATTTGGGTGCCTGGCACGACCTTTCCCACAATTTATACGGCATGAATAGGGGCTATCCGGAGTTATCGATTGACGACCGTCAGAAGATGCGGGAGTACCATCGGGAGTTTACTCAGGGATTGTTTTATTTTTTGGCTAACGATCCCGAAGTGGGGAGGCTGGATCCCACACTGCAGAAGGTGTGGTCCTCCTGGGGGTTGGCGAAAGATGAGTTTACGGACAACGCGGGCTGGCCTCGAAATTTCTATGTACGCGACGGAAGGCGAATGGTGTCTGATTATGTCATTACAGAGCATCATGTAAGAAGAGATGACCCTACACCGGTTAGTGATCCGGTTGCGCTGGCATATTGGCCCCCGGATGTACACCATGTTCGTAGAATCGTCAAAGACGGCTATGCCTATAACGAGGGATTTGTGTTCGGAGGAGATGCATGGAGGCCATTGCCCATTTCCTATAAGGCTCTTTTACCAAACGCGGATGCCTGCGAAAACTTAATCACGCCCACCTGCCTGTCTAGTAGCCACATTGCCTACGGTGCCATTCGGATTGAATGGACTTTTATGGTACTTGGCCAGGCAGCAGCCTTGATGGCGGATCAGGCAATCGAACGTAAGATTCCGGTTCAGGCATTGGACTACGAACGCTTGCGGGGGCGTCTTTCTGATAATGCAATCGTCCTCGATCTTCCACAGGCCATCAAATAGAGGTATCTGCGTATCTGATTTCCGTAGTCCCGTTTTTTTGGCGTCACTTTTGTACTTTTTTGTAGATCATTCTTACGTTGTACATGGTAATAGCATCCTTGTTTATCGCAGCTGTCGCCGCCACCACGGCCATGACGCTTTTTAGTTACGCCTATAGCGCGGCGGTTCGAAGGCCGTTTCGGGAACCCGAGTTATTGAATTTGCTGCTGGACCGGTGGGCCATGAATACAAGGGGCCCGTCGAAAAGCAGCCTCATCGGATGGTTTATCCATTACGGGGTTGGTTTAGTCTTTATGGGGGTGTTTTATGTGGTTTGGCAGGTCACGGAGCTTGATCCGAAATTAGGAACCGGTGCGGTAATGGGGTTTCTAGCTGGTATTATCGGCGTTATCGGATGGCACCTTACGTTTAAGATTCATCCTAACCCCCCTGAATTGACGCTAACACATTATTACATACACTTAATTTTGGCCCATGTCGTTTTCGGACTTGGCACCGTAGTTTCATATAATTGGTTTGACTGATGGAAAATATTTTCTTTGATGGTTGGGAAAGTTTTTGGAGGGAGCTTATAAAAATAGTTCTCGCATACATAAGTATTGTGTTCTTCTTGAGAATCTCGGGAAAGCGGACGCTGACAAAAATGAATGCATTCGATCTAATCGTTACAATCGCCTTAGGGTCCATGTTGGCAGCCGTATCTCTTAATAAAAACATCGCCTTGTTTGACGGCGTGATCGCCTTCATGCTGTTGATTTTTTTGCAGTATATCCTCACCTGGCTCTCGGTTCGGAGTAAAAAGTTTAAAAATATCATTACCAGCAATCCTTCTCTTCTTATTTATAAGGGAGAATTACTAGAAGATACGATGATAAAGGAACGCATTACCCTAGACGAGCTTAATATGGCGGTGAGAAACCAGGGGATTTCTGACATTTCAAAGGTGGATGTTTTAATTCTCGAAACTACGGGTGACATCTCGATCATTTCGTCCGTAGAGGGGGATAAAAAAGGGACCTTTACAGGAATAAAAAAAGACCAGTTTTAGCGGGAAATAACAGGCTTAATAAATGGTGCAGGATCGCGCCAATAGCTTGCTTGGGGGGGATTCCGTTCCACGAGTTGCTGCTATGGTGAAAGTGCCTAATGTATAGGCATCCTCCATGGCGAGTGGAAAAGAATGCTACCGGCTGGTGTTACTAGGCACGGTAAAATTTTCCTTCAGCCTATCAAGATTGGATGTTATGTTGTTTGAGTTTATTGAAAAGTGTTTTTCTGTCAATTCCAAGTTTTTGTGCCGCCTTTGTTTTGTTATAGTGTGTTTCTTCAAGTACCTTTTTTATCACTTCCGCCTCAGCGTTGGCGGCAATATCTTTTAGGCTGATAGGCTCGGCAGGCTCCTTAGTTTCACTTTGGGCAGCAGCATTATCCGTAGCATGCTGTTGTAGATGGCCATTCTGGGGAGAATCTTCGTCGGAAAAAGTGAATTTCGATGAATAAACGATCTCTTGCGGAATACAGGAAAGCTTGATCTCCCCTTTGTCCGTCAAAAGAAGCGACCTTCTGATGACATTTCTCATTTCCCTAAGATTTCCGGGCCAATCATACGTATTAAAAAGATTAACAACCTCGCTTGTGAAGCCCGAGACATCCTTTCCAAGCTCCTGATTTGCAAGCTTAAGAAAATGCTCTGCGAATTCCATAATGTCACTTCCTCTTTTGCGCAGGGGAGGTACAATAATGGTGAACTCATTAAACCGGTAATACAGATCTTCGCGGAATTTCCCTTTTTTTACGGCCTCTCTTAAGTCTTCATTCGATGCCACTATGATACGTACATCGATTTCCTTATCCTTAATTGCTCCGATACGCCGAAGCTTTTTCTCCTGTACCAAGCGAAGTAGGCCTACCTGTGTTTCATAAGAAAGGTTTGCAATTTCATCAAGGAAAATGGACCCTCCATCGGCTACTTCAAACTGCCCGAGTTTTGCGCTGACGGCACCGGTAAATCCGCCCTTTTCATGCCCCCATAACTCACTTCCCGCAAGTTCCTTGGTAAGCGCACCGCAATCAATGGCTACGAACGGTTTTCCCTTGCGGTCACTCATCTCATGGATCGTTCTCGCAATATTTTCTTTGCCAGAGCCACTTTCTCCATAGATGATAACGCTGAAATTTGTTGGCGCAACTAGACGCACTTCGTGTAATAATTGTGCCGAGGCTTTGTCTTTACCCCAGATGTAGTCGGACTCTGGGAGGGGTTTAGGGCGGGTACCTGTAGACTTTACAGTGGATTCAGACGTTGATCTGTTTTCATTTGGAGATTCTTTAGTCGCTCGGTCAATCAAGCTTAGAATTTCATCTGGAATAAGCGGTTTTACAACATAGTCGAACGCGCCTTTTTTCATCATCTCAACGGCGATTCTCACGTCAGCATAGCCGGTGATTATGGCCACGTTAGTTTGCGGGCTGATCGTCTTTACCTGTTGTAGGATCTCGCGACCTTCCATTTTCCGAAGTTTGAAGTCACAAAGCACCAACTCGTAGCTTTTGTTCTTTACGAGATCGATACCCTCCGGTCCAGTTAAGGTAGTGTCTACTTCGTGCCCTTTCTTGGTTAGAAACCGTTTTAACAACTGACAGATGTCCAAATTATCGTCAATAACTAAAATTTTTGCCATAAGTACATAAGTATAGATTATACGATTATCCGGTTTATTTCTTCAAAGGTAAATGGCTTGTTTAAAAATATTTTAGCACCTAGTTCCAGCGCGTCAACCTGAATTTCACTATCATTATAGGCGCTCATCAGCACGATGCTTACTTCACTATCAATTTCTATGAACTCAGGAATGGATTTTAATCCATTGCCATCGGGTAAATTAACATCCAAAAAAAGGTAATTCGGGTGTTTCTCAAAAAGCCGCTCCTTTCCGTCTTTTAGGCAATTTGCGGTGTATACTTCAAATCCCCGCTTTTTTAGGTACCTTGATAAAAGTACCAATATTTCTACCTCATCGTCTACAACAAGTATTACAATATTTCCAATTTTATCCATAATTGAATTAAATAAAGTATTCTTTTAGAACTAGCGTAGCTACTTTATGTTATTCCAGATTATGAAAGTGAAAACACGGAAGGTGCGTTCAATAGCACCTTCCGCGTTCCCTTTTTCCCACAAATCCTCCAAAATAAGTTTAGTTGATTACAATAAAAGTTGATGCTCGCGGATTACTGATATTACCATACTCGTTAACGCAAAGTTAGACAATTTTCTCAAATTGCCTTGCCCTAAACGGGTCTGCCACTAATAACCCTGAAAAGGATGGCTATGATAGCTAAAACAAGTAGGATGTGAATAAGTCCCCCTACGCTATAGACAAAAGCTCCTAAAATCCATCCTATTATTAAAATTACTGCTATTAAATACAATAAATTTCCCATTGCTTTTAAAATTAGGTTTTAATTTATAATTTCCGATGTTTAACCCAAATAGCGTGCCCAATGGAAAAGCCGGTTTTGGAGGTAGCCTGATGCACATCTGGGGAATAATTCATTCAAAAATTGCTACTCGGGGATTTAATTCCCCATTTATTATGAGAGAGATTAAATCTTACACTGTTATCACCCTCACGTTAATATTGCTATGTGGGTCCATTTCAATCTATACGTTATATCGGGTCAACTACCTTAATCGAATAAACCAAATTACAGAACAGGTCATCAAACAGACTAATAATATTCAATTTAAGGTTCTTGAATATGAAATTTCCAGCCTTAGTTTCGCCGTAACTGCCGATTCCGCATTTTTAGACACAATGGAGGTGATAAAGGGTGAGTTACATCAAAACATTGAGCAGCTGACGGGTTTGGTCGGTACGGATGATTTTCAGGACAGCCGCTTGGACTCTATTCGCTCATTGCTCGCCGCCAGACAATATGTTTTTGAAAATTCGATCATCAGTAATTCGACAGCGGAAAGTTTATTAGATTATGCCAAATTAAATACAGCGCGCAACTACTCTACTTTTGGAAGTAAAATCAAGGATCAAACGGATGCCATACTTATCCAACAGCGCCATCAAATGAACGAACGGGAAATGGGGATACTGACAAATCTTTCGGCGTTAGGCATTGTGCTTTTTACAATAACGGTTGTTGGGATCTTGGCTGCATTGTTGAGCTTTTATTCCATTTACAAATATAATCTTGCCCAACAGGCCTCCGATCGTGAAATTAAAGACTTTCAGACAAAGCTTAGCCTACAAATAGAGCAGCTTAACACAACGAATAGGGAACTGGAACAGTTTGCGTACGTGGCATCACATGATCTACAGGAGCCTCTCAGAAAGATCACGTCCTTCAACGACCTACTGCAAGATCAGTATAAAGACGCGCTCGAGGGCGATGGAAGATTGTACCTTGAGCGGATCGCCTTTGCCGCAAACAGAATGAGGAAACTGATAGCCGATCTGCTTGAGTACAGTAGGGCAGGGCGCTACGCGGAAGATAAAGAGCTAATAAGTTTAAACTTAGTGGTTGATGAAATCCTTGACGACTTAAGTGTACAGATCGAACAAAAAAAAGCGGCTTTCGAAATTGAGGCATTACCGTCGCTAATAGCCCATCCTTCAGATTGGAGAATGGTATTTCAGAACTTGATTAGTAACGCCCTTAAGTTTACGAAGCCCGGAGAAAATCCACGTATTTCAATTACCTGTAGAGTAGCGGAGGAGGCGCTTCTAAAGGAATACCACGCGAACCGGAAGGAAGGAATGGACTATCATCATATAGCTGTCCTCGATAACGGGATCGGCTTTAACAATACCTACGCTAATAAAATTTTTACTATTTTTCAACGTCTTCATGGGAAGGATGAATATGAAGGGACGGGCATAGGGCTTGCCATTTGCAAAAAAATCGTAGAGCGGTACGGGGGGATTATCTTCGCTACCTCAATGCTTGATGAAGGTTCATCTTTTCAGATGCTTATTCCTAACGAAAAAGGACTGGATTAACCGAACTAGTAGGAAATCTGGGGAGTGTTTCTCCATATTGAGGGTTGTTTATGTATTAAAAAATATTAATGATGTAAATAATTAACAAAAGGATTAGAATTGGTAAAAATTCGTTTTAAATTTGCATATTATCTACTTAACCAGACTTTACCACGTCCCCGCCTCACTATGAAAAATGGAAAGAAAATTACGCTACTCATCGCTGAAGATGATGTAGATGACAGAATGCTGATTACGAGGGCCTTATCTGAGAGCTTTAGTCAGGCAGAATTAAAGTGTGTGGAGAATGGGGAAATCCTTCTGCAATATCTCAATAGAGAGGGAAAATATGGAGATGATATCAACTATCCGTTTCCACAGCTCATCCTTTTGGACCTTAACATGCCTAAAAAAGATGGACGGGAAGCACTAAGGGAAATTAAGTCCGATTTGCAGTTGAGGAAAATTCCCGTGATTATATTTACTACGTCCAAGCATGAAGATGACATCATGGTGACATATAATATGGGGTCAAATAGTTACATATCGAAACCAGGATCCTTCGAAGGGCTTTTGGCACTCGGTAGGGAGTTAGAGAATTATTGGGTAAACACCGTGCTTTTGCCTGTATAAATTGAAAGATACCATCACCTATGACTAAACATATTGTTCGCGTCCTGTATGTTGATGATGATATGGATGATTTTTTGCTCGTGCAGTCCATGTTAAAGCAGTGTCAGTCTTCCATATTCGAGCTTACAAATGCAGGTGGTATTCAGGAGGCGCTTCAAATGATCAGCCGACCTTTCGATGTTTTTTTGGTAGATTACAAGCTAGGAAGCGAAACGGGAATCAACGTACTGGAAGCAATAAAGAGGAAATTCAAACACGCCCCAGTTATCATCCTCACCGGAATGGACAGCGGACATGCGGATAGGGAGGCGATGGAGTTTGGCGCATCCGATTATTTGATCAAGGGCGGATTCAATGCCCCGATGCTGGAAAGAACCATCCGCTATGCCATCAGAGACGCTGCACTCCACGAAAGCTTGGAAATCGCCGGGAAGAAATTCAAGAATATCTTTGAGCGCTCTGCCGATCCCATTGTTTTGGTGAATTCAGATTCGTTAGTGCTAGACGCCAATCCTTCATTTAGCAAAAAGTTTGGTTATAATCCCTCTAAGGAAGATTTCTACCCCTTTTACCTTAGAAACCTTATTGTTGAGGATACGGATAGAAGGAATTTTTCGAAGCTCTTGAGCAGCACATCCGATTTTACCGACTTTCAGGCCAAACTGAAGATACCTTCGGGACAGCATATTGAAGGGCTGATAAGTATTGCGCAGGATGAAGCCAACCATGAGCTTTTTCAGTTGATGATTAAGGACCTAACCCAATTAAAAGCACAGGAAGAGGAGCAGTTTAATATTAAAAAATTCTCTTCTACCGGAAGAATCGCCCGAATCTTGGCACATGAAGTAAAGAACCCGCTTACGACGATTATGCTTTCCGCCGAGCAACTCGGGTACGAATTGCCAGAGGATGTGATTAAGGAAAGTGGTGACTTGGTAGACGTCATTAAGAAAAATTGCACCAGAATCAATCAGCTGATTATGCAGTTACTAGAATCTACTCGTTTCTCAGAGCTGGATTTAAGGCAGTACAACATCAACGTGCTTTTAGAAGAGGCTCTTGAATCGATTAACGACAGATTGCTTTTGCAGAAAATCGATATTATTCGGGATTACGAAGTGGATATCTGTACTATTAATGCGGACGGTGAAAAGTTTAAGATTGCGTTTACAAATCTTTTTATCAACGCGTTTGAAGCCATGGGTAACAGAAAGGGTGTCTTGAAAATAAGAACGCTTACCCAAGACAAAAAGTGTCTTGTAGAAATTTCAGACAATGGCAGTGGAATACCACAAGAACATCTGGAACGTCTCTTTGAGCCGTTTTACACAAGTAAAGCAACGGGTTCTGGCTTAGGACTTACCAATACGCAAAACATTATCTTAAGTCACGGTGGATCTATCCGGGTTAAAAGTAGGGTGAATGTTGGAACAACCTTCTACATCACCTTTGATTTTTCTTAGTTTACAGAGACACATGCGAGTCTGTAGCATCACAAAGTCAAAGGCTTAAAAAAATACCGAAAAAATGAAGCCTATCTTTTCGTAAAGCTTCGGCCTTAAAAAAACGTATTGCTAAAAAATCACCCTTTCTTTATTTGCTTAATGTTTTATCCCTTATTTACTAATTCGCTTGATTTGAATGCACCTTGCCGCGTCGCGATGACGAGCCACGTATTTATTTTTAAACAATCGCTGTACCAAACATGCGCAAGGATGAAAAAAGCTGTCATGTTTTGCCAAAGAAAAACAAAGGTAGCCGATAGTCGGAGCATTAAGAATTCGTACGGGAAAATACCTTAGCTGCTCATGGACGAAGGTGATTAGATAAACAGCATTGTCTCCCTTTGGTGTCGTTTTAGTTTCAATTTCCCCAGTATGTGGAAAAATTTGCGAAACTACTGTAGTCAAAATCGATACATGCAGGACGGGGTATTGGTTAATTCATTGATAATCAGAAATTATTAGCATTACTTACAGATAGGCATCATTCATGTAGTAATTAGTTTGTAGTTAATATTTTATTTACAAACCTAAACGAAAAGAAAATGAGCGCTTCAGAAGATAAGTTCAAAGGAAATTGGAACGTAGTAAAAGGAAAGCTTAAACAAAAATATGGAGAGCTAACCGATGATGATCTTTCTTACACAGAAGGTAAGGAAGATGAACTATATGGAAGAATCCAAAAAAAGACTGGTGAATCCAAAGATCAAATCAAAAAATTCATCAACGATATTTAAGCTGGATATTCATTTTGCTCGTATGACTGCCTTTGGTAGTTTTACAAAAGCTAGCCTACTAAATCAATTAGTAGGTTAGCTTTATTTGTCTAATCCTGAGGTAGTAGTAGGTCTTGCACCTACCTGACATTTTCCGCAGTGACATACTCGCTGTCCTCATAAACTTCCCATCGATGTGTTTTTTCTACCACAAGATTTTTGGCCAAATCTATAAGATGTGCTTCACTCTCGTAAAAGTGCATCATGTATCCCGCCGTGTTTACGAAGCAGACCAAATCACCAATTTGAGGAAATTGGGGCAGTTGTATTTTTCTTTTTAGAATCAATTCCTGTTCGAGGCAATATGTTCCAACAAAATATACTTCGCAGGGGTTTTCCTCTTGCTTTTTTTCTATAGGAATAAACAGTGGGTCCAATAGGAAGTCCGCACTTGAGCTGAATAATTGCATTCGACTCATTTCTAGTCCAACAAATAGACGGCCTTCTATATCCCTTTTTCGAAAGGCTACTTTGGCTACTGTGATCCCACATTGCTCAAGTAGGGATCTTCCAGGCTCTATTCGAAGCTCAATTTGAAGCCGTTTTAGATGGTGATAAATGGGAAAACCTTCCTTTTGTCCTATAATGATCTTTTCTACAAATTTATCTTGATTGACTTCATTGTAGTACGGATACACGTTGGCTTCCCCATATATCTGTTTATCTATTTTCACCAAGCCCAATGGGTCTTTTCTGAAAGTAATTTCATCGTTGTGTGGCAGGAGGGAATTTTTCAAGGTTTCGTGAAATTCCACCCATTCCGAACCATGTTTTAAGTAGTTCATCAAAATCCCCCCACCCATATCTATGTAGGTAGTTTTTAATCCATGTTTTAGGAGTTGCTCGGCAAGATCAAGGGATTGGGAAAGGGCACTTATTCTTTGATCTATTGAATAACCAGATAGGTGGAAGTGTAACCCCCGAAACAGCAACCTGTCATACGATCCTGCTTCTTTCAAATTCGACCTTAGAAAAACAGGGAGTTTTGCCAAATCAAATCCAAATCTGGAATAGAGTTTTTCGCCTTTGTGCACGAAGCCTGTGATTCGAAAACCCACAGCTAATGTCAGGTCTCTTTCTTCCAATATTTGTTGGAGCAATTGGCATTCATCTTCATTGTCTAAGGTAACAGGGATGTGGTTGTCCACGGCGTACGTAAGGATTGCCATGTTCTTAATGGCTGCCGTAACGGTTATTTTTTCGGGATCTAAACCTGCGGCAATACAATCTTTCATTTCATTCAAACTAGTCGTATCTACGCCAAAGCCATATTCCTTGGCGGCGTATACAAAGCTTTTGCATTTATTAGCCTTTCTGGCAAAGAATACCTTGTTCGATACCCCGTACTTGTGAAACATCCGTTTAAATCTCAGGTAGTTTTGTTCAAAAGAAATTAAGTTGTGAATATTCACCGGAGAGCCATACTGTTCTATACAATGCTGAAGAAAGCTCCCATCAGATGTCAGGTCTTTAATCCAAGAATGGACAATAGGAGTTAATTTGGGATGTGTTGAAGGCATAGTTTTTTATGATTTTTTTGGCCCATGGTGTGATGAAATTATTGTTTGTACGCGAGAGGCTTTCGTTGTCCAGCGTCACACCTTCCGTCGGTGTACCGGTCAGTGTGACTTCTTTCATGTTAGGAAGTCTACCTTCGCTTGTAATGGCAAAGCAACCCGGCCGGTAGCTTTCATTATGATAAAGCCCAATTTGATAGGTTTGATGGAGGTGTTGGTAAATCTTTGGATGGGAATTTTTTGCGCCGCTTTTGGCTATCCGGGCATTTACCAGAATGTTGCTTTCTGCAATGACTTCCGTTGACTGAGGGGATAATACTTGAAACGTTCTTTCCTTGGCATGGAAACGCAGCGTAGCGGCAGGTGCTATATCAAACCTTAGAATACCTGCTGCGGCAAGGGCAAGTATTTTTCGCATGTTCCACATAGGTGGGCCGTAGCTGACACGTTGAAAGCTTCCGAAATAATGGGTGTCAAAAACCCGCTGACTTTCTCCTGTTAATCCTCCGAAATTATACAGGGCTTTGAAGTTTAGGTATATCGCTCTCCATACACCCGACATTTCGCGAAATGCCCCACTGATTACATCCCGGTTTTCCGAATGGATATTCCCGGAAATATACTCCACTACGGAGCTATGCCTGGTTTTCCCAATGAGTTTAGGAGATAAATACTCCTGAAGCACAAAAGGCTCGAAACCGGGATAGGCAGCTAGTGCCCAGGCTTCAACTGCCTCCAGAGACGGGGGGGATACCTCTTCCCATTTCTTCAATCCCAACCGATTTAGCAGGTTTGACGCGAATTGATACCGGTATTCCTTTTCAATCACAGGCAGTATTTCTTCTTCAAAATCTAGCTGTCTGTTGATTGACAGGAGCCCGGCTACGAATGTATCGGTAAAATATCGTAACCTTTCTTGCAGCATTCCCCCGGCTTCCCTCCCTATCATGGGCAGTCCCGTTCGGGAAAAGGGGAAAATTCCCCGTGGTTCCTTACCTGAAGGCACATAAGTCAAGCTTTCTGTATCTTCCAAAAACGTTCCTCCTTTGCCTTCGGTCAATCCGAGCACAGCATCTACAAACGTCAACCCCATCCCGCGAACAAGTACATCCTTTCCCCCGTAATCAGCTTGTGATAGACGGGTTATTGGATAGATGTGTTCTACATAGGAAGTGTCGTCGGTACTCACATTACCGGACTTGAACTGTCGCGAGAGTTCGTCCTGAAAGGAATACGTATGACCTGTGCTAAGAAGTACTTCCTCAAAGGAATACAACCGACCGGTTTCAGTAAATAGGTCTAACTGTCCGTCACGTTTTTCGATATAATTTACCGTATTTGGAACAAGTTGCACGCTGATAGTTTCAGGTAGCGCACGCAATACACGGCACAGGCAGTGTTGGAGATAGATTCCGGTGAGTGAGCGGGAGCATAATTCGTCCGGATGGGGTGCTTCGTATCGGCCCTCTTGGTGCCCGCGTATGAAATCAAAGAGAGACTCCCGTTCCCCAACCAGTTGTTCTGAATCATCTGTCCAAAAGGTAACGTTTCCCAAGCTGTAGTTTACCAACAGATAATCCGGCTGATCGGGTTGGTAATTTGGACCGCTGCCAAAACTATAATCTGTGTTGAAGCATACTATTTTCAAGGGTTTATTAGGGGCGTGGGTATACCACACACTAGCAAGGCGCTCGATTGCATAGGCACCTTTAGGTCCCCCGCCTATGATTCCAATTTGCAGGTGTGGATAGGGTTTGTTGTCGAGAGAAACAAACTCCGCGAGCAATGCCTCGTTCTCTTCCTTTACTTCAGCAAACGCTTGTTTCGACCATACCTTCATTCACGGAATTGTTTATTTTTCGAAAGATTTTTTCACCATAGGTTTTTCGGATCCAATCATCTGAGTAGATGGTATCGACATATCGCTCTCCACGGTCAAAAATTATCATCACTGCTTTTTCCCCAGGTTTAATAGCGGATCGCTGAACCGCCGCTACCAATGCGCCGGTCGAACCGCCGCTAAGTATGGCCTCGTGTCTGAGTAGTTTTTTGCACCCAATAATGCTGTCAGGTTCTTCAATGATTATGGGTGTAGCCAAAAGTGTCTCGTCGATAAAGCTTGATGCTTTAGACGCGCCAAAGCCCGGAATCACGCGTTTGGTGGGGTGTCCACCAAAAATCACGCTTCCGTAAGCATCTACTGGCACTACGCGCACGTTTTTTTTCGGGCGGTTAAAGTAATTCGCAAAGCCCATTAGCGTGCCGCAGGTGCTCGTTGCCACGAAGACGTGATCCGGTTCTTCCCCTAATTGGTTGCAGATTTCTGAAGCGGTTTGATGGTGGGTGAGGGGATTCAGCGGATTTTCATATTGTTGTGTCCAGACAGCCCGTGGATATTCATCCAAGAGTTCGTGAACCCTTGCGATTCGCTGACCAAGATAGGAACCTGACTGATCGGATTCATTGACTACCTCGACATGCGCTCCATACGTCTGAAGCATTCTGAACGTTTGTTTGTTGATATAGGGATCTACAACCAAGTGAAGGCTTAATCCATGATATAGACAAATTTGCGCCAACCCAATCCCCATATTTCCAGAGGTGCTTTCTACGATAATGGTATCCGTATCAATCAACCCCCGCCTTAAGGATTCTTCGATGATAAATTTCGATGTACGGTCCTTTACGCTTCCAGCAGGATTCAAAAGCTCCATTTTTCCATAGACCTCTATCTCAGGAAATAGTCGCTGTAACCGCAAAAGGGGTGTCTTCCCGATTAGCGAGGGGATTCCTCCTGAACCAAAAAGTTCGTCAGTTGATAAATTCATAAATGCTCGTGATGTTGATTACTTTTAAATGGACAAGAAGGGTACCAAATCAAAATTAGGTGATTTTTACAACGAAATAAATAATAAAATAAATAAAAAATGAATAAATATAAATATAATGTTATTTATAAAACTTTTTAAGCTTTTGTTGGGTATTATTTTTCTCAATTTCTGACTCGCTGGGATATAATTTCCCAAGCAGAAAACGGTGTAATCTGAGCCTGTGTTGGTGCGCTTAGATGTGTCATTTGGAAGAAAGCAGCGAGAAAAAAATGCCCACCCGCATCGGAACTGCAAGTGGGCCTATTTTAACTAATAAACGAGCTAGCTGGCTGTTGTTTAGGAAAGTTCTTCTCTTTCCCAATGCCGGTGTTTCCGCAGCGATGCCATAAAGGTATCCGTATCGGTATCTATGTATAGTTCCGCCGCACTTTTCATGGATTCTCTACAGCAGGGAAGTCCGAGTTCATCTATAAAAGTAGTTGCGTCGCTTAGTACCAATATGGGTTTGCAATGGTTGAAGGCATCCATGACGAATTCTTTCACCTTTGAATTGGCGAGAATTTCTTCGCTTGACTTGGCTTCATCTCCGACAATAATCGCGTCATAGAGGACAGAGGCGGTATTGAATAGCGTTTCATCGACCTTCACCTTATGGCCCTCGCTGTTCCTGATGTTACCCAATGTTGGTGCAACCACCATTAGTTTAGACCCGGCCATTTCTACTTTTTCAGTAATTGACTTTAGTCTGTCAGAACTGTAGGCACCGGTAGAAATAAATCCAATTTTTCTGGATTTATCAGCATTTTTTACATTCTTAATGATACTTAAGGCATCATCCGTTGTCGTTCTGGGATCTCTCACGACAGAGGCATAGTGCGCATCATCAGCGTCTGCCGGTTTGCTCTCATTGACAGGTGCGACGGGAGAATTGGGTAACTCTACGCCCAAGACCTGCGCCACTTCTTTGGCTAAGTCTAGGCTTACGTTCGTTAGCTGATTGATCATATTTTCGCGGATGTGCGCGCGCTTCACCTTGGAGAGCTCAAATTGCAGCGCATTAATCATGTGTTGTTGCTCCGTTTTGGTCTGACTATTGTAAAAAAGCCTCGCCTGACTAAAGTGATCCATAAAGGAGGAAGAACGCGTTCTGATTTTTTTGCCATCTATGCGTTCTTCGTAGCTGTGGAATCCGCCATCTTGCATCATCGCTTGATAAGGACAGCCTCCACCGATGGTATTGGGATGGTAGCTTGATGCGCCTTTGTTTATCTGCATGCGCATATGCGCATCCCGCTGATTGTTTCGTACAGGATTTACAGATCTGTTGATTGGAATTTCGTGAAAGTTGGGGCTTCCAAGCCGACTTAGCTGTGTATCGGTATAGCTAAAGAGCCTTCCTTGTAGTAAGGGATCGTTTGTAAAGTCAATCCCCGGTAGCAAATGCCCTGGATGAAACGCAACCTGCTCTGTCTCAGCAAAGAAATTGTCGGGGTTTTTGTTCAACGTGAGCGTTCCCACGAGCTGTACCGGCACTTCTGATTCGGGAATGAGTTTGGTGGCATCTAGGAGGTCAAAATCAAATTTATGCTCATCTTCTTCCGGGACAAGCTGTACGCCGAGCTCCCATTCGGGAAAATCTCCCGACTCTATCGCATTCCAAAGGTCCCTCTTATGGAAATCAGGATCCTTTCCGGAAATTTTCTGGGCCTCATCCCACATCACCGAATGCACGCCTAATTTTGGCTTCCAATGAAACTTTACGAACGTCGATTTATTTTGCTCATTGATAAACCTAAACGTATGCACACCGAAACCCTCCATCATCCGAAAGCTTCTAGGGATGGCCCTGTCACTCATGGTCCACATAATCATGTGCATGCTTTCAGGCATTAGGGAGATAAAATCCCAAAAGGTATCATGGGCAGACGCCGCTTGGGGTATTTCGTTATGCGGTTCAGGTTTTACTGCGTGAACGAGATCCGGGAAATTCATGGAATCCTGAATAAAAAAGACCGGGATATTGTTCCCGACTAAATCATAATTTCCCTCTTCTGTGTAAAATTTCACCGCAAAACCCCGTACATCCCGAGCGAGGTCCGTACTGCCTTTAGAACCGGCCACGGTGGAGAATCGGGCAAATACAGGTACCTCCTTTCCCACTTCAGTAAAAAGCTTCGCTTTTGTATGTCCTGCCAAAGAAGTGGTTAGCTTGAAAACGCCGTGAGCGGCAGATCCTCTGGCATGTACAATACGCTCCGGTATCCGTTCATGATCAAAATGTGTGATCTTCTCCCTTAATATAAAATCTTCTAATAAAGATGGTCCGCGGTCTCCGGCTTTCAAGCTGTTGTGATCGTCGTTTATTTTGACACCTTGGTCAGTAGTCATGGCACCTTTTTCATCAGCCAAATGATTTTTCTCCAGGTCCTTTAATTTTTTGTTTTCAGCGTTGAATGAATTTTCCATCTGCGGTTATTTTTTTGTTTACATTCGTTCAGTGATTAAAAAATGTGCCCGATTTTGTGCTTCTACACAATGAACCGTGACTTTAGTTGGTTTGGTTTGCGTACAATCGCTGTTCCAAAGGGGGATGTGGTGTTTCTATATGGGATAGAAAATCACCGAAAAGTTCGCAGCACAATGGCGTACGTTATTCTTCGAGCAACTTCAGGAGAAGCTTTTCCGCAGCAGTAAGCGCGGTTGGGGATTTGGTTTCCCGAAATGGGTTTTTTTCAGGAATGTCTCCTGCTTCCATCTTATTAAGAATTAATGGATGGACATAGTACCCCTTGCAAATGGCCGGGGTGTTCCCAAGTTCTTCCGACACCAGCTTAATCAGCGTCGGTTCGAGTTTTTTACGAGGATGTGTCTCTTTAAGTTCTTTTGCAGCAGGTAGGAGTTCGATAGCGAGTCGGCTACCGACCCAGGTTCGGAAGTCTTTGCATGAAAAGTCGCTTCCTATGATTTCTTTGACGTACTCTTGTACATCATGGCTGTCCAAACTATGGGATTTTCCGTTTTCATCCTGATACTTAAATAATTCATATCCAGGTATTTGAGATACGTTTTTAATGTGCTTCGCGAGGATATCGTCCTCTATGGATACTTCCCGCTCTTTGTTACTTTTACCTTTGTATTTTAAAAGAAGCTTTTCCCCCGAGATCTGAAGGTGTTTTTTTCGGAGGGTGGACAGTCCATACGTTTGATTGGTTTTTTCGTAAACCTTATTCCCGATTCGGATACCGGTCTCATCGAGTATTTCTACCATCAGGGCAAGGACCTTTTCCCGCACCCACCTTCGTTTCCGGAGATCTTTGGCAACCTGTTTACGCAGTTTAGGTAACTTTTTCCCGAAGGTGGCCATTCGGGAGAATTTTTCCTCTTGTCTAAGCCTTTCCCATTCTGTGTGGTAGATGTATTGCTTTCGCCCCTTAAGGTCTCGGCCAGTTGCTTGAATATGCCCGTTTTCAAACTTACATATCGTGACATCTATCCACATAGGCGGAATGACCAGTTTTTTAATCCGGTTTAGCGTTTTTTTCGATGTCAGCTTTTGCCCGTCCTCATCCAGATAGGTGAAACCTTTTCCCCGTTTTCGACGCTGTAGGCATAGCGAATCTTCCCCGGAATGTTGAATGGATGAATTCATCTTGATAGAATCAGCCCGCCATAGGAGGGGATGTCTACCATTATGGAGAAGGGATGGCCGTCCGTTCCTTCCATAGCGTCAACACTAAACAATTCTACCTGTGAGAAATCGGTATCATAGCCATTCCACCCACTGTTAAACACAACCTTCCAGTTTCCGCCGTGCGGGATGCCAATCCTATAGCCATATTTTGTTTCATGTGAGAAATTCAGGATCACAACAACGATGTTTTCAAGGTCGTCGTCATGAAAGCGGGAATATGAGAGCACTAGGCCTTCATCATTTCGGTGAAATAGCTCCGCTTGTTGTCCATTTAATCCGCGGGTGGCACCGTCAAGTGATTTTCGTAGGTGAATCAAGTCTCGATACATCTGTACGATACCGCCAAACGTTTCACTTCTTTGCCAGTCCAAAGGAGACTCATCACCAAAGTATTCGTAGGTGAGGAATTCCTGTCCCTGAAAGAGCATTGGTATTCCGGGAGCAGTTAGTAAGGTTAACGCACCCAATGTCGATTTCTTCTTGGCAAATTCACCTTCGGCATCTCCCGGTTGAATCTGATCTGGTAACCGTGAAAACTTCTCCGACACCTCGTCGTGGGATTCGCTAAAGATGACCTTCTGAAAGGCATCGTTGTTGAATTTTCTGAACAAAACATCAAGTAAGGACTGGAACCTTCTGTTTGCATCTTCCTGTTCGACGAGAATTTCCTTTATAGTATGTGCAAAGCCATTTCCCCACTGGCAATGGAATCCAAGACCACCTTCATCTACAGGTGCGGTAACGCTCGCATCGGTTTTCAGATCTTCCGCAATCAACACCTTATAAGGAAAGCGCTCCCTGATTTCGGTATTCAAATCCTTGAGAAAAACAACCCCTTCTTCCAAGGGATCGCCGCTTCCTCCTTCTTCGTGATTCACCAGCCTGATAATAGCTGTAGCGTCTAGACGTAATCCGTCTAGCTGATAGGTTTCTAACCAGAGCATCGCATTGTCCCGCAGGTAATTCCGCACCTCAGGACGTCCGAAGTCCGGCCGGGTGTCCCCCCATGGTGTTTTTGCACGGTAGTCATTGTAGAAATAAATACCTCCCAGACCACCTTCTTCCCATCCATCAAATTGCCAAAGATCCAAATCATCCGGTCCAAAATGATTGTATACAACATCCAGAATTACGGCTATTCCACGGATATGAGCTTCATAAACAAAATGCATTAACCCCTCAGGTCCTCCATACGACGTTTCTACCGCAAAAGGGTGGGAGGGATTGTATCCCCAAGACCTGTCGGCAGGAAATTCAGCGACAGGCATCAATTCGATCACGTTGATTCCCAGGGCCTTTAGATAATCTAACTTTTTAGCTGCGGTTTGAAACGTCCCCACGGCCCCATCGTCGACGCCTTCTCTGTTGAAAGTACCAATGTGCAGTTCATAAATGACCCATTCGTTCAGCGGGGCTGGGCGGAATTCATGGTCTTTCCAATCTTTAGACAGGTCAATTATTACGGCGTTGCCGTTACTGTGTACCATCTTTTTAGCATATGGGTCAATCTTCTGTAATACGGTCTCTCCGGTGTGGATGATAAATTTGTATTCGTCTCCAGGTTGCGCTTCAGCACTGTGACAACTCCAATAGCCGTTTTCTTCGTGCACGAGCGGACATTTTTCTTCATTCCAATCATTGAAGTTGCCGGACACAAATAGCTTAGAGGCGTTGGGAGCCCAAACTCGGAATGTAACCCCCTCAGGTGTTACTACAGCTCCCATACCGGGGTATTTTGATTTTTTCATAAAGTAATAAAGCGTCCTATTTATAATTTAAAGAAGGTCAGGTGTTGGGTAAGAACAGTAAAATGCGAAGACATAGATGGACAATCTAAAAAGTGAGGGACTTCCTGCTAGGAGTAGGGCTTCCGATGTGTTTCCTTATTTTCGCTTTCCTTCGTAGGGATGGTTAATAGATTATCTCGGGAAGTTCGCTCAATGGTGTCGGTACTTGTAGACTGATAGAACATCGTTTGATTCTCCTCGCTGAACGAAACCGAATTAGTATCATAGGAGAGCATTAGTACAAAAGCAGCGCCAACAATCAGTAATTTGTGCATTTTCATAAACAAGTTCGTTTTACATGTCTTGGTTTGGGAGTATCAATTTTTTTACCAGTTCTTGCTTAATTTAATTAATATGAATAAAATAGTAAATAATAATATCATATTTGGTTTTTTATATGAAATTTAAATATAAGTAACCATAAATTTTAATTATGGCGTACTGCATTTCCTCAAATCCGGTATTTTCTTTCCCACCTAGTTGCATGTATTTGTACACCGACGGTTCAGTAAAATTACAACGAGTCAATCACCCTCGGAGAGCGTCGCCATGCTCCATATGCAGTCATTAGAGACTACTTGTGTCCGCTACGTCAACAGCTGTTTCTTTTTCTCAATGATTTCTATAGTAGGAATTATAGAGAAAGCGTATGTACGCGTTACTTTCGGATTGGTATAGATTTCGCTATATCTCGCTAGATGAGCGATTAAAGGTGAAAAAACGGTATTATGAGATCTATTTGGAACGGTTCGATAAGTTTTGGGTTAGTGACGATTCCTATAAAAATGTATTCTGCTTCCGAAGACAGAAAGCTGGACTTAGATATGCTGGATAGTCATGACCATGCTAGAATCAGGTATAAGCGGGTAAATGAGAACACAGGGAAGGAGGTGGAATGGAAAGATATTGTGAAAGGTTTTAAAAAGGGAGACAGCTATATCGTGCTTGAGGATGAAGATTTCGAACAAGCCAACATAGTTAAAAGTAAGACGCTTGACATTGAAGCTTTTGTAGAGGAGGCAGAGGTCGCTGATGTACTTTTTAAAAAGCCGTACTTTCTTGAGCCGCAGAAGGAAGGTGGAAAATCCTACAACCTATTAAGGGACGCCTTGAAAAAAACTAAAAAGATGGGACTTGCCACTTTCGTTATGCGCCAAAAGGAAAACCTGAGTTTGATTGGTGTCTACAAGGACATCTTGGTATTGAACGTCATTCGTTTTTCGGATGAGATTAGAGATGGTGCTGAACTGAATTTGCCAAAAACCAAGGTATCCAAAAAGGAGGTTGATATGGCCCTTTCGCTGATAGATCAGTATACCGAGAAATTTGATTTTGGCAAATACAAGGATATCTATAATGATCAGTTGATGAAGATTATCGAATCCAAATCGAGCGGTAAGAAATTGGAGAAAGCGAAATTTGAAAGGGAATCCACGCCAGCCAAAGATTTGATGGCGCAATTGAAAGCCAGTTTGGAGAAAAAGAAAAAAGCGTCCTAATGTCACTGAAGAAATATGCGGATAAAAGGGATTTTTCGACCACACCAGAGCCTATTGGCAATGACTTACCAGTAAAATCTTCCAGTTTTAGATTTGTAGTGCAACGGCATAAAGCTAGAAGGTTACACTATGATCTCAGATTGGAAATGGAGGGAGTACTTAAAAGTTGGGCAGTTCCAAAGGGCCCTTCCATGAATTCCAAAGACAAAAGACTCTCCATTCATACCGAGGATCACCCCATTGACTATTTGAGTTTTGAAGGAGTTATTCCCAAAGGAAATTACGGAGCTGGAAGCATGGTGATATGGGATGAAGGCACGTTCAGGCTAGCACCGGGAAGCAAGGGGGACTTGTCTGAGCAATATATCAGGGGGGACCTAAAACTTGAATTTTTTGGGACAAAGCTGCTTGGTATTTTTGCGTTGGTGCACACCCGTGGAGGGGAAAAGAATGACCAGTGGTTGTTGATCAAAAAAGAAGATGAATACGCGACAAGACTTTCCTATGATGCTGAGGAATGGCTTGATAGCAAGGAGGAAACCGCTACTGACCCTCCAGGGTTGGATATTCATAAGATGGTGAGTCCTATGCTTGCAGGTAAGACAACATCAATTTTTAGCAAAGCAGGCTGGATTTTTGAAATAAAGTGGGACGGGTACCGGATTCTGACAAATATTCAAAACGGAAAAGCAGAAATTTACTCCAGAAATGGGATATCTTTTAAGCAACATTTTCGCGCCCTATACAAAAACCTTACGACTATACCTCATGAAGTGGTTTTGGATGGAGAGGTGGTAATTGTGGACGGAGAAGGTAAGCCAGATTTTCAAAAGCTTCAGCATTATACAGAGACACAGGACGGGGAACTGAGATATTATGTTTTTGATATCTTGTATCTGAATGGCCACGATATAACACATTTGCCATTGTTGGAGAGGAAAAGTTTAATCCAAGAAGTAATAGAAGGAACACCGCTCGTTCATTATTGCGATCATATTGAGAGTCTCGGAAATGCATTTTACGAGCAGGTCGTATCTTCCGGGTTGGAGGGAGTAATGGCAAAAAAATCTACTTCGACCTATGAGGTAGGCAGAAGAACGGAGAATTGGTTAAAAATCAAAGCAGTAGAAAGTCAAGAGGCATTGATAGCAGGATACACTGAATCAGACGGTAGATTTTTCGGATCCTTAATTCTAGGAGTTTACAAAAACGGGAAACTGGCCTACGTAGGGAATTGTGGAACCGGATTTGACGATCGGACGCAAAGGCAGTTGTGGGAACAGTTTAAGTCGCTCAAGAAAGATAAGTCACCGTTTGACAAAACAATCAATCTTAAGGGGAGAACCCCACATTGGTTAGAACCTAGGCTCGTGGTTGAGGTAAAATTTGCCAACTGGACAAAAAGTGGCCTTATGCGGCATCCTTCATACAAGGGTATAAGAAACGACAAATTAACAAGGGAGATAGAGCCAGAAGAGTTCGTTGACTCTGCCCCTAAAAATAGAAAAGCGAACTCGGACATGCTGGAAGTAGGTGGATTTGAAGTTCCAATTTCGAATCTTGAAAAAGTCTACTGGCCAGACTCAGGGATTACCAAATTTCAACTGCTGGATTATTATCTCTCAGTTTCAGACGTTATACTACCGTTTTTAAAAGATAGGCCTCAGAATATGCACCGTCATCCGGATGGAATTGACGCTCCAAGTTTCTATCACAAGGATACTGCGGGCATTTTCCCAAATTGGATAGAGACAATTCAGATTTACTCCTCATCTTCTGAAAAGGAAATCGAATACCTACTTTGCCAGAATGAAGCCAGCCTGCTTTACATGGCTAATCTGGGTTGCATTGAGATCAACCCCTGGAATTCTACGGTCTCGTCGCTTGAAAATCCAGATTATGGAGTGATAGATTTGGACCCATCTCCTACAACTACCTTTGAGGAGGTAATTGAAGTGGCACAGGCAGCATATGACATATTAAAAGTGGGTAAAATAGAAGGTTACTGTAAAACATCGGGCTCAAAGGGATTGCATATTTACCTTCCCTTCGGAGCGAAGTATGGGTATGAGGACGTTCGGGATTTTATCAAGTTACTTTGTTATTTGATTGAGGAAAAGCTACCGGCGCTGTGTACACTGGAGAGGACCAAGAACAAGCGGGAAGGTAAGATTTATTTGGACTATCTGCAGAATAGGAAAGGCCAGACGTTGGCTGCGCCCTACTGTGTCCGGCCTAAGCCGGATGCCACCGTTTCGGCTCCGCTAGAATGGAACGAGGTAAAGGCTGGTCTCGATATGAGGGACTTTACCCTATTTACCATGCCGGACCGGATAAAGTCCAAGCCAAAGCTATTTCTGGGGGTGTTGGGGGACGGGATTAATTTAGAGGATGCGTTGGATAAGCTGGAGGGCATCTAAGGGTGACACATATTCAGAGGCATTGAAACAGGGTAATAGGGTGACGTTCACCGAATGCTGTGTGGCTTAAAATAAAAAACCCCCAAGTGGCTGTAAGGCCAATCTTGGGGGGTATTTTTAAATTGATAGGTTGTTAATCTCCTTCTTCTATTGTAGTCAACGGCGGAACATTATTTTCAAATCCGGAGTATCCTTTGTTTTGGTTAATGATACCCTGGGTATTGGTGTTAATTGCACTCGCCGGAATGGGCCACAAGACATGGTATGGGCTCATCGTATACGTGTCGCCATGCCGCGTAAATACGCCTTTGTTGTAGTAATCAGTCACTTCCATGATGCGGTCATAATAGAAGTTGTTTTCCGAGAAAGTTGACATGTTGTATGATTTGCCGTTGTAGGCAGTAATACCCGTCTTTGCATAGATAAAAGCAATACGCGTCAACTCCGTGTTTCTGGGTTCTTCATAATACAACTCACGGGCGCGTTCATCCAGCAGGGTGGACATCGTAACTTCTCCAGGGCTGTAGGGTGCTGCACCGGCGCGTGTTCTTACGGCATTGATATCAGCGGCAGCAGCAGCAGCATTGCCCTTCCATAAGTGTGCTTCAGCACGAAGAAGGTATGTCTCTGCAAGTCTGAAAATATACCAGTCGCTATGGCCTCCCGCCGGCCGTATATTCTGGGGCTGGGGTACAAACACCTTGTAGTGTGGCCAAGAAAACCAACTTCTGATCGTATCTACGACTAGGACCTGTCCGGCGTCATTTCGAAACTGTAGTGGCTTTCCGTAGTAATCATCCCGGCCCTTGATACCTGGGTTATTGTATACTAGATCCGTCATGTTCATCCAGTTTCCCGGCGCATGACGCAGGTCGTTCTCATCATCCCAGATCATGCTTTGATGATACCAGGTACCCCGTAATCGGCCAATTCCCCGTCCATAGTTGGTTACATGATCAAATTCAATTCCTGGCTGATCTATGGTTCCACGGTTTCCATTAGGCGTATTGATGTTAGTAATCCAAAAGGGAACAGCTTGCCGCATGGACGACATACCGCCGGAGTTGCCGTCGGTTTCTATCCGATCCATTACCAGAAGTATTGCTTCTTTATTGATTCCCAGTGACTTGTTCTCTGGCCTGTGCAGATCCCATATCACATTCCGGTTGGGATCATTAGCTACTGATCCAAAGCGTTCGGTCATCAGAGCGTGCGTTCCGCCGTCTATTAGACGATTTGCTGAAGCGATCGCGTCGTCAAATTCACCCAAGGCGAGGTTAATCTTTGTCAATAGATGCTGCAGGGCACCTTTAGGAACCTGACCACGGTCCATTACTTCGGGAACCCACTGCTCACCCCATTCCAAATCCGACTTCATTTTTCGAAGAATTACCTCTCGGTCGGTGGAGTAGAAATCTAAACGGGGTTCCGTAATCTCATGGAGAATCAAAGGAACATCTCCAAATTGATTGGTTAGGCGGTAATAGCGCAGCGACCGGTGAAAATAGGCAGTGGCCAAGATATGATTTCGTTCTGCCTCAGACTTATAATCCGTCGGGTCATCAATTCTTGAAACAACCGTATTAGCATACCTAATGGCCCTGTACCCTTCATCGAAATACCATCCTATACGATTGGTATTGACACTGTTTAGTTCTGCATCTGGTGTAATCAATAAATTCAAATCCTGGGCAGGTCCGGATTTATCCGTGGTACCCTCTATAGCCACTTCTGAAAAGATATGCTCTGTGAGGATCGGTGGCCCATCCCCGGTGTACTCGTGGCGCATATTTCGTTCACAGGCAACTAGTGCACCCCATAATCCACTCGCTGCATTAAAGGTGTTTTCTGGGGCATAGAAGGAAAGCGGCTGAGGCTGAAGCCATTCGTCGTCGCAGGAAGGAGTTATCACTAGTAACGAAAGACCCAGCATCCAATGAAATAGTGACGATTTTTTTATTATGTTTTTCATGGTTTCTATTTTTTGGTTTGCTATCATTAGAGCGTTAAATCTAACCCCAACGTAAACTGTCTTGGAGTTGGTGCTGCGGTTTCCGGATCCCAGAAGTTAAATTCCGGCGCGAAGAACCCAACGTTTCTAATGTTTCCATAAATTCGTACGTTCTGTATACTAAGCTTTTGTACGATTTGTCTCGGCACGCTGTAGGCTATAGATACGTTCTCAAATCTGATAAAGGAGCGCATTCGATAAACATTCAACGGGCTTGCCCCACCTTGGCTAGAATAAAGTCTCGCCCATTCGTTATTTGGGTTTTCCGCTGTCCAATAAGGAAGTATATGGGAATTGGAGCGATCCAAAAATCCCTGTCGGTTTTGTAATTGGTTAAACGTCCCCATATGCCCCCAATAGGCGTACATCATAAACGAGATGTCCAAATTATTAAAGAATTTGAATTCGTTTCGTAAGCTCCATCGGGACCTTGGCTGGCTAAATCCGAGGAACTGCCTATCGGCGTTGGTAAATACACCATCGTTATTGACGTCTTCAACCTTAAAATCTCCGGGTTTTACACCATAATCGGCAGCTTGTTCTGCCTCTTCTGTCTGCCAAATACCCACGGCATTATAATCCCATATTTGATCGATGGGTCTTCCGATAAACCAACGGTTGCGCAGATCATCCAATTCTTTTCCATTTTCATCTAAATCGCCGTACAAACTCACAATTTTGTTACGGTTCATCTGAAAGTTTAAGTTACTTCGCCATGTAAAATTGGCGCGTTGCATGTTTAGGCTATTAAGAGTTAGTTCCACACCTCGGTTTTGTATTTCCCCCAAATTGGTAGAAACAAAATCAAAGGCAAGCACTTCAGGTAGGCTTCGCTCAACCAACAAATCTGTCGTAGACATCTGATAGACTTCCAAGGATCCGTCGATCACATTCTTGAACATGGAAAAATCAAGTCCTAGGTTAACTGACGTAGTCCGTTCCCAACGAAGGTTTTTGTTTTGCATCCTGTTCACATACAGCTGGCTTACAAAGTACAACTGACCAGCGGGACGCTGGTAGAAATATTTACCAGTCTGAAGGTCGGATAAGGCCGCATAGCGTCCTATATCGCGGTTCCCGTTGCTTCCCCAGGACGCCCTTAATTTACCAAAATCCAACCAAGGAATGTTGATGAAATCCTCATCTGTAAACATCCATGCAAATGCAGCGGAAGTGAAAGTAGCCCTTGGATTACTTTGGCCAAATGCAGAGTAGCCGTCCCTACGTACAGAAAGTGTGGTTACATACTTGTCGTTAAAGGAGTAAATCAGACGTCCCATAAGCGCATCGGCCGTGTGGTATTCGTCATTGCTGGAGATAATGGGGTTGATTCCGGCACCGATGTTGTGGAATCCCAAGCGATCATGAGGTTCAAAGCCGGTGTTGGTCATCGTGTTGTCCCAGCTTTGGAACTTCTCGGCATTCGCCAACATGGTCACGTCAAAGTTGTGGATGTCGTTGATGCTCTTGTTCCAGCTTAGGATATTATCCACCTGCCAGAAATACACCTTGCGCTGCTGCCTGCTGGCGCGTCCACCCATATTGGCAAAATCCTGATGGCCTGCCATTTCATGGTTGTACCGCTCATAGAATTCATACCTAGGCGTGAAGTTTGTTCTGAATTTGATCCCAAAGGGAAGTTTAATGGATGCAAATAATGTAGAGTTTATGGTGGTTTCTCTTTGCAACCTGTCAGTGAAGCTTGGGGTATAATAAGGATGTCTACCACCACTTACTTCTTCATTTGGCATAAAACGAAGGCTGCCGTCTTCCTGAAATGGCTCCGCCCAAGGGGAGAGGTTTACAAGGTTTCCCCACGCTACTGGTACCTGGCTTTCGTCCCGGTCCGCAAACTGGGTATTCATACCCACACTTAGCCACTTGTTTATATTGCCTTCGATGTTAAAACGGCTTCTTATGGTGGTGAATTTATCGCCGACGATCAACCCGTCGTTATCTAAGTATCCCATTGACCAGTAATATTGAAAATCTTCGCTTCTTCCTGAGAGACTTACTGTATGGTCCTGTCGCAATCCGTTTTGAAACATCATGCTGTACCAGTCCGTCGTTTGGCCTCGCTTATAGTTGGCGATTTCCAAGGGTTGCATGTTTAAGCGCTGCAACCAAACTGTTTCAGGGTCTCCCTCCGACCCGTCATAGGAGAGCCAGGTTTCTAACGAGATGTCCGAAGGGAGGGTGTTGGGGTTTGAAAATCGGTAAGGTTCGAAGCCTCCGGCATTGATACTTTCCATAACATCTTCCCGCCAGGATAAGAAACCAGGCCCATCATACACGGGCTGATGCTTCGCCATCCCCTGTGTTCCCCAGTTGGTGTTGATTTTGATGATCGGCTTTCCGAGCGTTCCGCGTTTGGTATTAACCAGGACGACCCCATTGGCAGCCTTTGCACCAAAAACCGCCGCGGAGCTTGCGTCTTTGAGAACATCAATTGTTTCTATGTCATTTGGGTTAATGTCCGCTAATTGGCCATAGTAAATCGCCCCGTCCAATACAATCAATGGGCTTCCGCCCGCATTTAGAGAGGTTCTCCCGCGAACTTCAAGGCTTCCGCCGCCTTTCGCTGATGTATTCAGTCCCACATTCAATCCGGCGACGTTTCCTCGAAGCACGTCTTGCACGGAATTAGGGTTTTCATTTTCCAATCGGGTGGCTGTCACCGAGGAAACAGCCCCAGTAATATCCCGCTTTCTTGCTGTACCATAGCCGATAACGACAACCTCTTCCAAGGAGGCCATATCGGTCATCAGCGTCACGTTAATCTCACTTCTGTTGCCAACGTTGATTACTTGGGTAATGAACCCCACGTACGAATACGTTAACTCTGCGTCCTCGGGGACAGTTAAAGTGTATCGCCCGTCTATATCAGTAGCGGTGCCTATTCCGGTACCTGCTATAAATACGGTCACGCCGGGAATGCCTTCGCCTGATTCTTCAGACACGATTCCAGTGACAGTAATGTCTGCCATGTCGGGTAACGATTCGGATGCATTATCCCGCGTTTCCAGGTTGTTGCCCTGTGCATGTTGTGGGGAAGAAATGTACAGCACAGCCAATAGCATCCAACACCATCGCTGAAAATTTGTTAAAATGGGTATGATTCTTTTCATAATTTTGAGTTTTAATGAGTAATAAATGGTATTCTTGGGCACAGCGTTTTTTTATTTTTTCATATGGTAGCGTTTTAGTGATTACACATCGATTGGCAAATTATATTTTACCATTTCGAATAATAGGAATTGAATGGGATAAATGCAACCGATTTCATAAAAAATAAATATTTACTAATTCATTAGTAGCGGAATTGTTACATTTTGAAAAAATGGATGGAAGAATAAAGTTTGGCCTTCATTCAGAATTCAGGAAGGCCTGAATGCTTTCATTATCAATTATATAATAGGAAGAAATTTAATTGTTCCATTTGCATTGCCTTTCCATATCCACTATTTCAAAAAATAAAAATATTCAATTTAATAGGTAATTTTAGTTTAAAATAATAATATTAAAATATTTAATTGTTAAATAATAATTTAATTTTAGAAATTTTAATATTATATTTTCAATGATAAGACGTTAAGGCTTTGATCAAAAGGGTCTTTAAATCAGTATCAACAACAATGCACTTTTAACAAAAAGATAATTTGAAAAATAGATTTCAATGATAGGATTTTCTAAAATTATCGTACTTTTGAAACAAAGATTTTGCTATTTTGGTCTAGGGAAAAACTAGTTTTTGCAGGCATAGGATGTAGCGAGAAGCTGAGCTTCGCGGCATTGCTTCCAATGAAAATTGTGCTTTTTTCGATCATCTTAGGAATTCTTACCTACAATTAGCGTATTATTACAGTGTTCAAACCTTTTAAATGTATTAAGCCTTCTCTGGTAAAATGATTTAACTCATTTTTTACGCCACCTTCTTTCGCTAAAAGTGACTTTTTTTGAAAGTCCTTATACAAAGAAGCCGTGGGTCAGTCCCTTAATTAACAATAAGCCCTAAATCCATCCATTATGTAACATCCTCCGCCCCTCTGATTAATGTAAGGGTTTCCTTACGTCAAGCTGCCAATCAAAGGATTGGTTAGGCAGCAAACCTTCTTTAATTAATAAATCACAAAAAACTAAAAAAATGAAAAGAGAATTACACCATGTATTCTTGAAATCGTCGAGGGGAATGCTCTGTGGAGTTGCCCTGTCGGGTGTTTTCGCGTTTACAGCTCCGGCTTTTTCCATGGATGGCGTCGGACTCTCTGTCGCAGATTCGGAATTAAGCGACAAAGTTAATGTTGTTATTTCCGGAGTTGTTACAGACTCATCCGGAGAGCCTATGCCAGGCGCTACAATCTCCATACAGGGTACTACCCAAGGAACAGTGACCGATATTGATGGAAGATATTCCATAAATGTAGCCGAAGGTGCTACCTTGGTTGTGTCATTTATCGGATATGAAACCCAGTTGATCCGGGTCGGCAACCAAACCGTAATCAATATTTCGCTGAAGGAAGATGCGTCTTCCCTGGAAGAAGTAGTGATTATCGGATATGGTACGCAAAAGAAGTCAGATCTTACGGGTTCTGTTGGATCAGTTGGATCTGCTGAACTCAGCGAACGCCCAGCACCTTCGCTTAACCAAGCGCTTGCCGGAAGAGTGGCAGGTGTACAGGTAAACACCAACTCAGGACGTCCGGGAGGACGAACCAATGTCCGTATCCGCGGATTTAGCTCCATCAACTCATCCAACAACCCCTTGTATGTGGTAGACGGGGTTATGCTTCCTATGGGAACAATGGATCAGGCGAGCAATCCCATTGATTACATCAACCCAAATGATATCGTGTCTGTGGAGGTATTAAAGGATGCTTCTTCTACCGCTATCTACGGATCCAGAGGCGCTAACGGCGTAATCCTGGTTACTACTAAAAAAGGAAAGGCGGGAGAAGGAACCCTTACTTACAACGTGGATATGAGCGTAAACACCATCGGTCCAAACAGGCCCGAAGTGCTAAATGCAGCCGAATACCTTGCCGTAGAGGATTTGGCATGGAGAAACATGCAAAAGTATGATCCGGTAGGATGGAATGCAGGCCGATGGGCGTATTTGAATCCGGCACTTCGTAGAACTGACCCTAGGGTATTTGATAGCCAGGGAAACCCGCTTCATGACACCAACTGGCTCGAAGAAACGACTCAGAATAAGATATCGCAAAATCACCAGCTTGGGTTTACCGGCGGAAACGACAGAACTACCTATTCCCTATCCTTGGGCTACAGGGACGATCAGGGCCTTTTAAAGACTTCTTACCTTACCCGATATGCCACCCGTTTTACAATCGAAGATAAGGTGAAGTCATGGTTGACGATAGGTGGAACCCTCAGCTACAATACACAAGAGGAAAACCTTGTGGACGTCAGCGATGCTGTACCGCGTCAGATTGTGGAAGATTTCCCTTTCCTACCTGTGAGGTATGACGATGGCGTTTTTGCCAATAACAGGGATTATCCCTTTGCCGAAGGCACCATGAGCTCTATGCACCGCCTATATGGTCGTAGGTATGTGTTAAATACACAAACTACCCTTGGAAGTGCCTATACAAACATAAAGTTTGCCGAAGGATTGGAAATGCGTACCGTATTGGGCGTCAATATTATGACGCAGGAAAACAGTCAGTCCAGCACCCGTACCCTTTCTATTGCCCAGAACGGTACTGCATCGAAAAGCATGATGCGCGACAGTTTCTGGTCGTTGGAAAATTACCTAACATATAATAAAGTATTTGCTGACAGACATTCCTTTACCGGTTTGTTGGGGATTTCTTGGCAGGAAAACAACTTTACTTCCATGAGTGCCAGCATTCAGAACTTCGCAACGGATTTCTTTACATTTGATAACCTGGGAGCTGGTTCCCAGTTGCCAAGGGTAGGTTCCAATGCAAACAGACATGCCATGAACTCCTACTTTGCGAGAGTTAACTACAGTTTGGATGGTAAGTATCTGTTTACCGCTACAGGTAGGATGGACGGAGCTTCTAAGTTTGGGGAAAACAACAAATATGCTTTTTTCCCATCCACTGCGCTTGCATGGAGAATCTCTGAAGAAGGATTTTTGAAAGGCAATAGCACGATCTCCAACTTGAAGTTAAGGGCCAGCTACGGTCTTACCGGTAACTCGGAGATTCCCCCTTATTCCTCCCTTGCATTGCTTAGTTCAAACTATTCTGCCATTTACAATGAGTCTCAGATAGGCGGAACGGGAATCAACCGTTTGGCAAATCCAAACCTTAGGTGGGAAAAGACAGCGCAGAGTGATATTGGATTAGAATTGGGATTATTCCAGAATAGAATCACGGTTGAGTTGGATTACTATTACAGAAAGACAACAGATATGTTGTTGGATTCGCCTGTGCCAAGAACCAGTGGCTACGCCACTATCCGAAGCAACGTAGGTTCCATGGAAAACAGAGGTATCGAATTTACGCTAAACACGGTGAACGTTGAAAAGGCAGACTTCTCTTGGAATACTTCCTTTAACCTATCGGCAAACAGAAACAAGGTATTGTCTTTGGCCACGCCGGCAGATATCTTCGGAGTAGGTGGACCTAACTTCACCAATGCTACAAACATTATCCGCGTTGGTGAGCCTGTAGGTTCATTTTGGGGTCTTGTGCGATTGGGCACTTGGAGCGAGGCAGAGCGAAGCGAAGCAGCAGAGTATGTCAGTTATCGAAACGGCCTGACCATCCTTCCCGGTGATATTAAGTATTTAGATGTGAATGGTGACAAAGCCATCAACGATTCCGACAGGATGATTATCGGTAATGGAAATCCAAATATGTGGGGAGCCATGAACAATAACGTGCGTTTCAGAAATTGGGATTTGACACTTGAATTACAGTACATGTACGGAAATGACTTGCTGGATATGAACCTGCATCCAAGTGAGGACCGTCAGGCGCTTGCAAACAGCTACCGTACCGTGTTAAACGCGTGGACGCCAACCAACCAAAACACCATGGTGGCTGAAATCCGTGATACGCGTGCCGGATACGTGACGAATGTAGACTCTCACTGGGTAAAAGATGCTTCTTTCCTAAGAGGAAGAAACGTCCTTTTGGGATACACATTTCCAACGGAAGTTGCTAACAGAGTAAAATTAAGCAGATTACGTGTGTACACTACCGTTCAGAATTTCTTTCTGCTTACAGGAAGTGACATCATCGGGGATCCTGAAGTTGCCCCTATCCGTGGAGGCAACAATAACAACGTATTCTCTCAGGGTATGAATTGGCATGCATATCCCAAGCCTACAACCTACATGCTTGGCTTACAGGTAACTCTTTAATCCATCTGTAATAACCTAAAACGACAACAAAAATGAAATTCAATAGCATAAAAAGGTCCCTTTCCTTCCTTTCTGTAGGATTGGCGCTACTTACCCTTAACACAGGCTGTGAGGATTTCCTCGCCGAGGAGGATCCCTCCAACCTAACTCCAGAGTCTTTTTATACGATTCCTGACCACGCCGAAGCTGCCTTGGCATCTGTATATGCCGACATGCGCTTCTATGGTAACGGAAGTGGAATTTTCTCCTCTAACTGGCAACTTTTGGAAGCTACTACTGGGACATCCACTACGGAAACCGCACAAAACTCCGACTTGAACAACCTATATGGGTTGATTTATGACGGCAGGACAGAGCATGTGATTAACTGGTGGAACGGTCTGTACAAAGTAATTGCCCAGGCAAACCTTGTGTTGGACAGAGTCCCGGCCATTTCGCCGATGGATGAGGCTCAAAAGCGTAAAATATTAGGAGAAGCCCGCTTTTTGAGGGCATGGGCTTACTTCTATGCTGTTCGGCTTTGGGGAAATATCCCCTTAATCACCGCGCCTCAAACCTCAAGTTCAGAAGATTTCAGGCCTTCTCCCGCTCCACAAGAGCAGGTTTATGACCTGATTGTCGAAGATTTGCTGGCAGCTGAAAGTGCCGGCTTGCCATGGATGGATCACAGCGGCCGCGTTTCTGCCGCCGCAGTTAAATCGCAATTGGCAAAGGTATATTTGACAATGGCCGGTTTTCCGCTAAATAAAGGAGCTCAGTACTATACCCTTGCGGCGAACAAGTCGCTTGAAGTGATCGAATATGCGAATGCAAATCCAGGATCGATCAATTTGTATCCAAATTATAGTGACTTGCGTAACGAAAACAACGGCAATCGCTTGGAGCACCTGTTTATGATACAATATAATGTCATCGTAGCGGGTAACCCCATGGGCAACATGTTTCCCAACTTCAAGCCTGTTACCTTTCAAGGGCCAGGAGGTACAGGAAGTACCGTCCCTACCATTGCATTCTATGAGTCCTACGAAGATGGTGATAGAAGAGCAGTGAATCAGGAAGGCTTCTTCTATACTTCTTATTTCACCAACGGGAGCGGAGAGCCATTTGATTTAGGTGCACCGTATATATTCAAGCACTTCAACCAAGCTGCTCTAGGCAGATTTGGGGTGCCGGGCAGCAGAGCCAATAACCTGAATGTTCCCCTTATCCGATTTGCTGAAGTGCTTTTGATTTATGCAGAAGCACAAAATGAGGTTGGAGGTCCGAATGCTATGGCCCATGCAAGTCTGAAGCGAATCCGTGATCGGGCGGAACTTGAAACGCCTTCCTTGGGTGAATTTACACCGGCTTCTTTTAGGGAGGCTGTGTGGAAAGAAAGATGGCATGAGCTCTGCTATGAGCAGATAACCTGGTTTGATATGTTACGCCTTCGTAAAGTATACAACGAACTAACTGACGGTTTTGACAATTTTGTCGGCCATATCAACTTAAGTTCAAATCAGCCGCTTCGAAACATGCACCTCTTGATGCCGTACCCGCTTCCTGAGATGCAAAACAATCCAAACTTAGCTCCTCAAAATCCTGATTATCCGTAAGTTGGAAGGTAGCTTAATATTTATTCTAAAAATCCCGGCAGACTTAGTCTGCCGGGATTTTTTTTGATAGCGCTGTCAGTTTACCGAACTGTTACTAAAACTTTATTTTTCAATATATAATTTTTATCTGAGAGAATTTGGGCAGTGAAAAGTTGCTAAAATGCTAGAAATAATGCTACTTTAAGAACTATTTCGGATGTCAGCGTAGATTGTCTAATGAACCAATCAAGCATTAGTAAAGCTTGATAAGGCAGGGCTAGGACTTCCGATTCATGGTCATTTATCCCAAAATTCCTACGTTTTTATCGCCCGAGGCTGAAGATGTTTGCATTGGCAAACTCCGGTGAAAATATTGGGCAAGACGTTCTTAGAAAATGAGTGTAATGGTGGGTATGAATTACCCAAAACAAAGTGTATAATAAAGTAATTAATCAATTTTCCACTTAAAAGATGTAAATGATTCATGTATTTCCACGTATTTAGGAGACTTTTATTTTGCTCCACTGCAATTATCTTTGGAATTCTACCGGGAATGCTCTCCGGTAGTCATGCTGCCTACGCGACTCCTCATCCAGAGGCTTCGTTGCCAACATCGCCATTTGAGGTGGCGGTATCGGGTACGGTTTCTGATGAAAACGGCGATCCCCTGCCCGGAGCAACCATTACTGTTCTTGGCACCTCTCAGGGAACCGTTTCGGACTTAGACGGTAAATTTTCCCTTACCGTTCCCGATGGTGCGACTTTGGTCATTTCATACATTGGTTACAAGTCACAGACAATTCCTGTTGGTACTCAAACAGTTTTGACTATTCAGCTTCTCCAAGATGAAAGTTCTCTTAGCGAAGTGTTGGTGGTAGGGTATGGTACGCAGGAAAAAAAGGACGTAACTGGGGCAGTTTCTTCGGTAAAAGGTGCCGCTATTCAGAACCTTCCGGTCTCTGGGGCTTCTCAAGCCCTGCAAGGAAGGGCCGCCGGAGTAAACGTAGTAAGAAACGGGGGAGCCCCTGGAAATCAGGGATCTATTCGTATTCGGGGTACGGGTACCTTGAACAATGCTGATCCGTTAATCATTATTGACGGCGTACCGGCAGGAAATTTAAATGACGTTAATCCCAATGATATCGCATCTATAGAAGTATTAAAAGATGCCTCCGCCTCTGCCATTTATGGAACTAGGGCGGCAAACGGTGTAGTTATCGTCACCACAAAAAGGGGCGATTTTGATCAACCTCTAAAGTTCTCTGTCAACGGATATACCGGTGTATCCAACTCCATCAAAACCCTTGATGTACTTGATGCGCCTACCCTTGCCGAGTTAAAGCGGGAAAGGTATACCAACGACGGTATCTCCGTGAATCCAATCTGGGAAAACCCTGCCTACCAAACCCAACGCACAGACTGGCAAAACGAACTGCTGGGTCAGGGCACAACCCAAAACGTGGATTTAACCTTAACAGGTGGTAATAAAAACTCTTCTTTTATGATCTCAGGAGGTTACTTCGAAGAAAAGGGGATGATTCGAAATTCACTTTTTAGAAGGTTAAGCTTTAGGATAAATTCTGATCATAAAATTAATGAGCGGTTTAAGATTGGGCAAAACCTTCAATTAGTTTCAATCAATGAAACCGCTCCAAATACCTTATCCGCGCAAACAGGCGTGCTGTGGAGCGCTATCCGATTTCACCCTGGACTTCCGGTCCGCAATCCTGACGGCTCCTATAGTTCGTCGCAGGTTTCCGGAGAATTTGGTGATATCAACAATCCCATCTTTACCCAGGATACCCAAGACAACAAAAATACGACACATAAAATTCTCGGCAATTTCAATGCGGAATATGAGATTTTAGATGGTTTGAAGATTCGAGCAAATATTGGACTTGAAGGATATGTCAGCGATGGATATAATTTCAATATTATCGTCAACGACCAAATTAGAGCTAGTCCGAGAAACTCCCTCTCTAGAAATTATGGGGAAGGCTATTCGGTACTGTCCGAGTATTTCCTCTCCTATGATAAAACGTTTTTGGATGTTCATACGCTAAATTTCGTGGGCGGATATACGACACAAACGTTCAATTTTGAAGGTTTTAATGCAAGCAAGCTTGATTTTATCGATGAATCTTTCGATCAGCGCTTTTTGGATGTAGGGCAAACGCTCAATTCGATCGGGGGCGGTAAAAGTTACGATGCATTGGCTTCGTATTTTGGAAGGGTTGCCTATAATTATGATGAGCGATATCTGCTGACAGCAACCATTAGAAGTGATGGATCATCCAAGTTTGCCGACGGAAACAAGTGGGGTTACTTCCCTGCTTTTTCGGTCGGATGGCGGATCTCCGAGGAAGATTTCTTTAGTGGGGTAGGCTTTATCAGCAACTTGAAGCTAACCGGAGGATGGGGAAGTCTTGGCAACCAAAATGTTCCTGGACTGCAATACTTAGCGTTAATCAGCTCGGGTAGAAGGTACTCCTTTGGAGGAAATCAGACAGTAGGTGCAGCACAGTCACGCGTACCCAATTTAGGTATTACTTGGGAGTCTGCGCAAATGACCAATATAGGACTGGATATAGGGTTGCTCGAAAACAGACTATTGGCCAATGTGAATTATTTCATAAAGGATACCAAGGACATGCTTATTGCCCCGCCGACCATCGGTTCCATAGGTACTGCACAGATTCCAAACCAAAATCTAGGTGAGCTTCGAAATCAGGGCTTGGAGATTGAGTTGTCTTATCGAAAGTCAACCGGCCAGTTTTCTTATACCATAAGTGGAAATGCCGCCTTTATTAACAACGAAGTAACCCAACTTGTGGACGGCAATTTTATTGGCTCTCAACTATACGGACGTTCAAGCCAAGAGATATCTAGAACTTACGAGGGTTTTCCAATCGCGAGCTTTTATGGATGGCGTACCGACGGCCTTTACCAAACAGCTGAAGAGATTCAGAATGATCCCAATATCGCCAATGATCCTAGAAGGGCCAATGGACTTATTCAACCTGGAGACGTTAAATTCCTAGATCTCAACGGAGACCGAATAGTAGATGCCCAAGACCGGGAGGTCATTGGAAATCCCCACCCAAAAGTTGTGTATGGACTTAACGGCGAATTCGGGTATAAAAATTTCGACTTGTCCCTTTTCTTTTTGGGGAATGCAGGATTCGACATTTATAATGCGGATAGGATGCAGGGTATTGATCCTTCCTACCCATTTAACATGTATGCCGAAACGGCAAATAGGTGGACCGGTCCTAACTCAAGCAACGAGGTCCCTAGGATGTCTACCAAAAGGGATAACCTCAATCACAGGACCTCTAATTTGTTCTTGGAGCGTGGAGATTTCTTAAGGCTAAAAAACCTTGTGGTAGGATATACGCTTCCGTCGGTCCTTACTCAGCGGTATGGCGTTTCAAGGGCGCGGTTTTATCTGACCGGACAAAACGTCTTTTTGCTTACTAGGTACTCAGGGATGGATCCGGAATTAGGCTATATCAACAACAACCTGCAGCTTAATGTGGACTATGCCCAATATCCTCAAGCCAGGACTTGGACAGTTGGGACAACCATTACATTCTAATCGGAAAGGACATATCTCATGAAATCGAGGATAACGAAAATCGTCACATACTGGGATGATTATTTGCCATGCGAGATTCCATCTGACCACTGAAAAACAAAAAATAAACAGATGAAATTGTATAAACACATGAAAACTAATATAACCTATTTGCTTCTTATGGTTTTGCTAGGCCTAGGCGGTTGTACAGAGGATATTCTGGAAACCACTCCCTATGGCCAATCTACTTCTTCCCAATTTTGGAGAAATGGGGAAGACGCCGTGGCAGCCGCGAATGCGATCTACGAGCCACTGATAAACCATGATTTTTATGGCCATGCAGAACACACCTTTGATATCCCTTCCGATGATCAGTTTCGGGCGGGAGACCATGCTGTGGATCAAGCCATAGAATCATTCACCTTTGATGCGGACAACCCGCAGCTTTTTTTCAGCTGGAGGCACAAGTACGAGGTAATCTCCCGGGCAAACGCGGTTCTAATAAATGTTCCCGGGATCACCATGGACCAAGCCCTTAAAGATCGGACCTTAGGTGAAGCATACTTTTTAAGGGGGTTTGCGTACTGGAGGTTTGCCGTGATTTACGGAGGAGTTCCTATCATCTTAGAAGCAGATGTGCTGGCTAATAATTACAATAAGCCGCGTGCAACTACGGATGAGATTTTCGCTCAAATTGAATCTGACCTGTTAAAGGCCGCCGATCTACTTCCTGCGTCCCATGGATCTGCGGATCTAGGTAGGGCAAACAAAGGATCTGCCAACGGGCTGTTAGCGAAGATGTACCTATATCGGGAAAATTTTTCAAAGACCATTGAGTTCGGGAATAAAGTTATTTCCGGACCCTATCCGCTCGCACCAAACTTTGACGACAACTTCCGTGTGGCAACCAAGAATAATCCTGAAATGCTTTTTGCTGTTCAGAGTCTGCAGGGTTGGCGTGAGAATAACCACATCATCTACACCACTCCCAGACCTTGGGGGGGATGGGATTTTCATGAGCCCGTAGCTGATTTGGTTGATGAATTTGAGGAAGGGGACCCTAGACTCGATTATACCGTTTACAAACCGGGGGATATTGTAGATCTGGGAGGAACAAGGGGGCCTACAGAGTATACCGCAGACCTCTCTACAACCGGTTATCACTTTAGGAAATACTCTTCTTGGAGACCTCAGGGCGGTTTGAATATGAACCACAATAATCCCATTCTACGCGCTGCTGACGTTTATCTTTTGGTAGCGGAAGCTAAGATTCGCTCGGGTCAAAGCGGAGATATGGAAATTAATGCGGTAAGAGCAAGATCTGGGAGGCCTGCTTTAACAAATGCCACCATGCAGGATCTTATCCATGAACGACGCGTGGAACTTGCCGGAGAAAACCAGCGCCACCAAGATCTTATCCGATGGGATAAGGCAGGACTCGTAGATATCGTTGAAATCTACAGAAAGGACCTTGGTCCCTTCAAGCCACCCAGAAATTTTCAGCGGCCAAAGCATTACCTCTTTGCTATCCCTCAACGGGAAATAGATTTAAGTAATGGGGTTCTGACACAGAATCCTGGCTATTGAGTGTAAGTTTAACAGGGACTTTATACCAGATAGGTATGAAGTCCCTGCTTTTCCTGGTACATGCTAAACGAAATGATACACTTTATTTTAGGTTGGTTTTTCCTGGCTTTTATTACTACCGGATGCACCGTTCCCATTGAAGATCGCCTCTTAGGCGAATGGCGACTGGATTCTGCCTATTACTTCTATAATAACTTTGAGTTTGCCGATGACGATTGGCATCAAGATGAGCGCTATTACTATGCTGCCGATGGAATTCTCTATACTAAAGCCTTAAATTCAGCGATCTCTAGTAGGTATATCGTGCAAGGTGCGCAGTTGATTTACTTGGACGAACAGGGAAATCCATATGAAACCCATGAAATCGTAAAATTAACAAAAAGCCAGATGGCTCTAAAGGCTGAAAAGGCCCCACTTTTTGAGGGACCAAACCAGAATAGGTATGAAGTACGGTATTTCTCGAAGGTCGAGGGTCTTGATTCTGGCGAGAAGGATTTTCCATAAAAATCAATCTAACGTTGAAATCACTCACCCCAACGTTATCTGCCTGCTATCAAGTCGCCTTTCCACGTATAATAGTCAACGCGTTTAGCGTCTGAAGGTATGGCAATATATCTCCCCGATTGGGTGAGATAACCGGATCCCCAATACGCTTCCTTCTTAAACAGCGAGCCATTATCCAAGTGGATGAGCGCATACGCTGCTTCTGACGGAAAACGGATATACCTAGCATACTCGATTTTGCCAGAAAAGGCATGTAGCGGGCCATCCGTTTGTGCTACAAGATGTACAATTGACCCCAGAGTACCGTCAAAGAGCGTTGCTATGCCTTTCGTCTCACCTCCGGCAAAGGGAATTGTAGGATGAGGGATGAATTTATCCGATTCAGCACCTAATAAAAGTGTTCCATAGGAGGCATCATAGTTGCCTGTCAATACTTCTGTTGCGTAGGAATTGCCCGTGAGAACGAGGTCAGCCTTTCCATCCGCATTTACATCCGTAGCCACAACGCCATAGACAGGAGAAACCTGTGCCTCATTTGGTAGCTTTTCTAGGGTAAAGGTTTTTCCTTGACCGTTTCTTAAAATGCAGCTGTAGAAGGTGTCTGCCGAAAGCGTTCTGGCTTTTTTCCAAGTATCGGATGGAAACAGTTCATCGACAGTAACTTCCGCATAGGATCTGTAACTGGGAAGTAGGCGCCTTAAGGAGGGAATTTGCTGGAAAATATCATCCCTTGGATGGACAGGATACCGCTTTCCAGCTTGAATATACGAAATGATCGCCTCCTCTGTGCCATTGGCATCAAAATCATATTGATGAATTTGAAGCGGGCTGTCTATCGAAGTTTTGTATCGGCTGTTGGTACCCAAATTTCCAAGCACATAGTCCATGTACCCGTCTTGATCCAGATCAGCACCTGTTATAGAATTCCACCATCCCCGAGTCGATCCGAGATTTAGTGATTCGGTATGATTTTCAAATTTACCGGTTGCGTTCTTAAAAACAGTAATCGGCATCCATTCGCCTACCACCAATAAATCCACCCAGCCATCATTATCCCAATCTGACCATAATGCCGCTGTGACCATCCCGATATTTCTTAACCCAAGCGCCTTTTCATCTGTTACATCAACAAACTTCCCTCCCCGGTTTTCAAGCAGTTGACTGCTGCCCGGACTGGGGTAGTTTTGAGGGATCAGTCTTCCCCCCACAAAAAGGTCCAAGTCCCCGTCTTGGTCAAAGTCAGCGGCAATCACGCAGGAACCGCTTACGGGATTCGCAGGTAAGCTCCCTTCCGTTAGTTTAAAATTCCCTCTCCCGTCATTGCTGTAAAGTCTATCTTGGTAATAGGTAGAACCTATTTTGAATTCATTTCCGCCAGACACAACATAGAGATCTAAATCCCCATCGCTATCTGCGTCAAAAAACAACACTCCCATGTCTTCTTCAAATTTTTGACCTGCAACAAGAGGCTGTTCCTCGTAGGATCCAGAGGTATGCTGTATAAATAGGCTTCCGGATTGGTTATAAGCACCACCTACAAAATAGTCCTCCAGCCCGTCTCCATTGATATCGCCAACAGCTATTCCGGGACCGCCCTGCGATAGTTTGTGAGGCAGCAGGGGCTGAATGTTAAAGTCGGCAAAATAGGTCTCGCGGTGGATATAAGGCAGAAAACGGGCAGTATCCATCAGGGACAAGAAAGAAGGTGCCGTTGTTCTTTGGTGATTAGCAGAAATACCTTCTATCTCCGGTTGATACGCGATTTGTATGCGTTGGTTAGCTTGAATAGCATTCACATGTTGTGCCTGATCATTTGGCCATATCACCTGTATGGAGTCGACTTTTTCGGCTTCGCCCATTCCTATATGGATGATGTCGGTCATTGTTGACTGAAAGCCACGCGTAAGGTAATGCTCATAAAACTGGACTTGCTCTTCGTGGTATATGAAAATTTTAGTCCCTAAGGCCTGTCTATTGTTTGGTGGGCCTATTAGATCTATCTGTAGGAAATTGTTTTTTCCTTTCGGATGGCCATTGTTTCTGTAAATATGAACAGGGCTACCTGTATTCGTAACGATAAGGTCCAGGTTGCCGTCATTATCGAGATCCGCATAGGCCGCACCGCTCGAATAGGCAGCTTGTGTTATTCCCCATTCCTTAGTTTGATCCTGAAATGTAAGATCTCCCAAATTATGAAAAATGTAATTTGGCAGATAGGCCCCTTCCAGCCTCCCGATTTCTTCAAAAAGTCGGCGGGCAAGTGCGCCACCTCCCTGTTCCGCATGCATAAGATCTGCCTTGAAATCCACGAAATCCCGATTGGTAATATCCTTGGGGTATCCGTTGGAAATAAATAGGTCTTTCCATCCGTCATTGTCCAAGTCTGCCCATAATGCGCTCCAACTCCAGTCGGTAGCAGACACACCGGCAAGTTGACCGATCTCACTAAAGCGGGGCAGGCTGTCCACCCCCAATCCAAGGTTTAGCTGAAGGGTGTTCCGCATAAACTGCGGTTCGTATCCATAGGCTAGTTCAGACCTGTAGCGTTCGTGCGACGTCTTACCGAACATTAGTTTTTGTCTTAGATTGTCAGGTGGAAGCATGTCCACCGTTATGATATCCAGCTTCCCGTCATTATTGAAATCGCCCACGTCGTTTCCCATTGCCGAGTAACTTGTGTGGCGAAAGGCCGTAGGAGCCCCATCTTTAAAGGTACCGTCTCGCTGATTGATATACAGTATGTCATTGGAGAGGTAATCGTTGGAAACATATACATCCGGCCAACCGTCCTCATTGAAATCACCAACAGCTACCCCCAATCCATATCCTTCCAGTGTAATGCCCGCTGCCGCAGAGACGTCCGAAAACGTATTGTTACCATTGTTTCGGTAAAGCCGGTCGGTATTAAGCATTTCGCCATTGTTCCGCTTTTTGCGAATTATATTCGGGCCGGTTTCATCAGTCATGTTGTTCAGCAGATACATATCCAAGAACCCGTCTTTGTCATAATCAAAGAAGGCGGCATGCACGGAGTATCCGGCGTCAGCGAGTCCGTATTCGTTGGCTTTTTCGGTAAAAGTATTGTCACCGTTGTTAATGTAAAGCTCATTTTCCCGGTTGGAAGCCCCATAGGGCCCTGAGAAACAAAGGTAAATATCAGGCCAACCGTCTTGGTTGATATCAATCACGGATACACCTGTGGCCCATTTGCCTATTGTACTTATTCCTGAGGAGGGTGTAATGTCCCTGAATCTAAAGTTTCCTTCATTTAGATAAAGTGCTGATTCTCCCATATTGGATGTAAAAAACAAATCTTCCAAGCCATCTTGATTAAAATCACCGACCCCAACTCCAGCACCGTTATAGAAATATTCAAAAGTAAGTACGTTTAGCAATTCATCCTCTACCAGTTTATTTGAAAAAGTTATTCCTGAATGTGCGGGAGAAATAAGCTCCAATGGAGGCTTAGGTTGGCAACTTTGAAATAAGGTGGTAGATAGACACAGCGGAAAAATTGCGATAATAAAAAAGTTATGGCTCGGTTCGATGAAATTCACGGGAATTGGTTGTTTCGTTAACTGAGGCGGGTTTAATGGACTAGTTATATGTAAAAATAGATACTATAAATTAATATTAAAAGACTTAAAATCTTGATTTTCCCAATCCCTGTTTTTAGACGAAATAGCGTTTCGTACAGAAAGCCATCACCCCAACCTTGATTTGGATTTGGCAGGAGAGAATGGGTGGCTCTGATTTTTTGATTTAAAATAAGGCGGTGGATTGGGCATGTCGAACTTATCTTCGGTGGTAAGGAAAAAGTCGTAGGGGCTTTCAGATGTTAAATCCCCATTTTCCGATTCCGTTTGCGATGGCTTTTTTGTTTTTTTATTTTGGTAATTTTAAAAGGTTCATAATGATTAGCAAATGAACTTGTCGTTCCGCTACCTAGTATGGTTGAGTGAGCACCATTAGGATTTATGATTATCTTTGTCGCTCCGCTACTGATTAGAGTCGAATGTGTCCCATTGGGGTTGACTATGGTTCTTGTCGTCCCGCTACCTATTATCGTCGAGTGAGTTCCGTTGGGATTCACAATTGTCTTTGTTGATCCGTTATCGATTACAACAGAGTGAGTTCCATCGGGGTTCACAACAACTGATTGCGCAGTTGATTTATCTATGACTGCAAATAACGCAATAATTAAATCTATTTTTTCCACAGTCATATTTGTTGATACAATTACCATTGCCAAGTGTAGTAACGCAACACCCTTTAACATGGTTACGTCTGTATTTTTGTCTAGTTAATGTTCTAGTCATTCCATGGTATCTGTAGGTACTATCTTTTGAAACAAGGGTTTTGAGAAAATTTTTATCTTTGTGATACCGGAGAGGAAGCATACAGTGATCGTTCACTTGGATGTTTACCTCGTGTAGTGCCGACTTGATCGGCACTACTTTTTACAGCTTTT
>WGNT01000062.1 GCA_016124425.1 Cytophagales bacterium | reverse complement strand
GGAAGAAATACGCGACCTGCTCAAGCAACAAGCTCAAAAGTAACACCCTGTCATCTGTGGGCGCAGCTACCGGTTAAACTGATACCGTAACTGTGCGGTGGTCTCAGAAACGGCATTTCCCTGTATTTCCTGAAGGCCTGTACCGATTGATTCCCTGTCGGTATAGGCCGTTCTTGCCCACCGCGCCCACAAGGTCAGCTTTTGGCTGATACGCCATTGCCCTAACAAGTAATACCTCAGGCCTTGTCCGTGATAGGCTGGCAAAGAAAATGCCCACAGTACATTTTTCTCATAGACATACTGCCTGTTCTCGTAATCCTCTGTATCGAAAAGGGCCAATCTGCCACTTATCCGCAGGTTGTTCCACTCCCCCTGTACATCCTGAACGATCGCAAAGCCCGCCGTATTGGACTCCCCAAACGTAAACCTACTGGCTTGGATCCGTGACTTCATAGACCATACGGCTGAAAATTGATGGTCCAGGTTCACGACAAAGTTACGGCGGTTTGCCTGAGCGAGTTGGTAAGTCACTCCCTGTTGCATAGCCGAAAGCAGATTTCTCGCCTTGCTTTCCTGACGTACCTGTACGAACAGATGCGTCCGTTTGTCGGGTCTATAGCTCCAGCGCATCAACCATTCACTGCCTTGTGAGGGCGCATATACCCGGAATCGCATCCAGGGAAATCGGAAGTAATCGTAGTATCCGTTCCAAGAAAATTTCCTGCTTGGCGTATAGGAGAGCCCTAGGTAAACCCCTTCCTCATTGATAGGTCGGGTGCCTTCCGAAAATGCATTACCATAGAAGGTATGAAAGTTCCGGTCAAATTTCCGCCATAACAGCGACAGGTTGATATGAGGATGGAGGCTACTCATAACCCCCAAGATGGACCCCTGACCGCCGCTTTTCGATACAGCCGATTCACCAAAGAAAAAATAATTCTGGTAGTTGTGCGAGAAGTACGTGCTGTGTACCTGATTGGATTCCCCACGAAATTCAAAGCCGTTGTATACACGGGCGGTAGGTATAAAGGGTCTGTTGTACCGGGTAAAAAGCGTATTCATGCCCCATTGAAAATTCCGATTAGCGCTGCGGTAGTTGATGTTGCCGCCGACATTATCCTCCCTTGCCTGCGACTTGGCCGAGATTTCCGAAGACGTTCGGTGCAGCCCACTTTGAAGTAGGGAAGAAAAAAAGTCAGAAGGCTGGTCCAGACTATCCACTTGCGTCTGAATCCTCGCATCCCTTGGAGCGCGGGAATAGTGTCCTGTCAATTCCCACCGCCCAACCTGATAGGTGGCAGCAGCCCCCCTGAAAAAGCCAAATTCCAAAACCGAACTATAGGGCCTCACCCCTAGTGTACTCCTACGTACCGTGGTAATGGACTCGGCACCCTTTCCCACTGAAAATCCGGCACCATACACCAAGCCTTGTCCAAACTGAAGTTGGTAATCTCCTAGTGAAATGCTTTTCCATCTTCCCTTCTGCATAAACGTCGCATGAAAGGAACTAAAATTAAACCCGTAGCGATCGGTAGCCTGATCCCACACAAAGGCTTCCCCCTGACTCTTGTTCAATGTGAATCCAATACTGTAATCATTGGCGTGCTGTATCCTAAATCGTGCATAAAGATCGTTTGGATCTCCCTGATAGCGGGACGAGACGCTACCATCGCGCAGGGTGTCCGGTGGTGTAAATCCTTTCCTCATCTGCCACACCCGTCGGTGCCTTAGGATAAAGTACGCATCCCGCTCATCCTTAAGCTTTCGCCAAAGGCCCCCGACAGGTTGCCCCGCGCTGTCCCCGATAGTCACAAAAGGAGCAATCCTGCGAATCGTTTCCAAATCCCAATGGGGAACCGCCTGCAGCTCATAGATGGAGAGTAAGGGGCCCACTTGCTCCCTGTAGCTAAGCAGGCTATTTACCTGTAAGGGAGACAGAATGTAGAGGGACTGAAGTCCTTCAGCCTGAACTTGGTTTAGCGGCAGCCTATTGAGGTGTGTCTGAAGCAAACTTTCATACAGGTCTTCATAGTTGATTTCCTCTTCCTGAAGGGCAAACAATTCTTCAATGAATGCCTCGATATCTATGTCCTGTCGGAGTTCATCTTGGGCATAGAGGGCGGCTTGGAACACCTGTAGGGCTGAGAGTACTACGAATTTTCGTATATTTTTCATGGGTCGTTCCACAGAAAATTTACCGAAACATGATGCGTGAAACCCAATCGGTAGTTTTGACTCAGTGCATAGTCAAACCGGTATCTTTTGGGCGCCATTCCGATCCCAAAGAACAATTGCTGAGGTCGGGTATGAATACCAGCTCTTGCCCAAAGTTTATCCCGGAGGCCATATTCAAGCCCTATTTTCACCTGTGGCAAAAGAAGTATCTCTTTTTGCGCTTCCAAATTAATCATAAGTGAGGCTGAAGGTCGCACAGAAACCCCGGTACTGACAATCATAGGCAGGTACTCCCCAGTAATCCTGCTAAGCCTTGACCGCGTCACGTTATAGATACGGGCGCCAAAATAAAGCCAAGGAGAAAGTTCGGCAACTCCCCCGATCTCGACAATCGGCGCGGCTCCACGACCAAAACCCTCGATATTTGTCTGGAAATAACTTACTTTCATCCCCAAGCTAGCGATGCCCAATTGGTTGGCATACCCAATGCCCAGCGTCTGCTGGCTAAACAACTCCCCGCCAAAGGAAGATAACCCCACACCTAATGCCCCGGTAGGATTCTTGAATACAGCACCTGCTGCCAGCGTAGTAAGCTCGTTTAGCCCCAGCCGGTGATCATACCCTGCAAAAAATGCCGACTGCTCTATGCCACTTATACCTCCTATGTTGTTGAATACCCCCCAAGCATCCCGCAAGGTCACGCTGGCATTGGCGATACCCATGCTTCTAGCTCCCCTCGGAAGTACTTCCATGACGCTTTGCGCCGAGGCGGAAAACGTCGGTAGCATGAGGACTGCGCCTATGACATATCCTAACCGTTTCATAAAAATTGTAGGGTTGAAAAAACGGAGTTAAGTTAACGAAAAAACGGGATAATAAAATGATTTGCAGGATTTTATAGCGGGGATCTGACGTTGATAAAAAAATTCCCGATGCCCTGATTATTTATTGAATACTCGAACCTGAAAACAAGATCATATAAGGTGACAATATCAAGTCCGGCACCATACCCATACAGATAGGTATTGGTCAATCGCAGATTTTCGGGTATGCGGTTTTTGTCGTTGACATAGCCATGGTCAAAGTTGGCGCTGAGGTATGCCTTGAACGGGAAAACGGCAAACTCTTCAATAGGCATATAGGCAGAGATGTCAAAGGAAAGGTTCAGCAGCTCATACCTAAGGCTATTTTTGTGGACAATCAGCTGTTGACCTTCAATAACATTGATTTCATATCCTCGAATAAAATCCGGCCTATACCCTATTCCTCTCACCATGGTATAGGGCTGCCGTCTGCTTAAAAAACTGGAAGCTGAAATACCACTGACGGCGTGAAACTTTCTCCCCAACCTGGTGTATTTGTTTGCTAGCAGTGAGAATTCCGTCTGCCGAACGTCGTCCTTTCCAAAAAGCCCATACTGTGCCACCCCTACATTTAGAAGCTGACCTTCCGTCGCATAGGCAACATTGTCGCGCTTGTCATGCCGATAGCTGTAGGAAATCAAAAAATACCGAATTTTGGTTTTCAGATCAGGGAAATAAAAGGGGTTCTGCAATAATACATCTTCGTGAATATTGTTTTGCTGGTAGCCTGCTGTGACGTGATGGAAATTGTAATAGCTTCCCCTATAGGTATAGGTCAAAATAGAGCTTATAGACCGTCTGAGGACATCTTCCTGTTCATTGGTGTAGAACACCTGTTTGTTTTCCGCCGATCTCACGGCGATCGTCTTGTTGGTGAAATATGTAAACCTCATCCCCAAGCCATGCCTTTGCTTTCTGTCAATGTAGGGCTTGCTATATTGCAGATCCAGGGCTTGTGTGAACCCCATTTGGCCGATCACCCTAAACTTTTCGTTTCTTCCGCCCACATTGTTGTGGTCCAATTTTATACCATAGTTTACCCTTGAAAAATCCCTATTTTGATTGATCCACCATTCGGAAAAGTTTCGGTCCGCCAGATTAAATATCAGGCTAGGGAGGATATACCAGCGTTCCTTCACCGTCAGTACCAATTCTACTTGGTTCTCTGTAATGAACAAAGGCGTCAATTCTACTGTATTGAAAAGCTGCAGGTTATATACCTTCTTTTGGTCTGCAGAAAGTAACTCGATAAATCTTTCCCAGCCGTAGGTGGACCCCACAGTCAAGTCCATTTCCCGGAGGATAATACGCTTTCTTGTCTTCTCGTTACCAACCAAAAAAATATTGTTGATGGTGACGGAATCAGGTACGGCACTCGCTTCCACAAGTGAAGGTGTCGTCGGCTCAGTTTGCGCCACTGCAATTTGTGTCAGCAGAAGTAAAACTGACGCGGACAGCCAACGCCGCAAATATGGGATGGTGAAATTCAAAATAATTAGACATTTAAGGCAATTCCAAGAACTAAACAGGTACATATCTAATTTAGTATATCAAATACGTAAAAGTTGAGACAAGTATTCAAGAATATTGCCATTTTCCCTATCCTGGTATATCAATATCTCATCTCACCCCTTTTTCCCGCAAGCTGTAGGTTCAGCCCCACATGCAGTCATTACATGAAGGAGGCTATACAGCGGCATGGAATCGGTAAAGGAGTGTGGCTGGGCATTAAACGAATTTCCCGATGCCACCCATGGGGCGGGCATGGCCACGATCCTGTGCCTTAATGTACTGGCTAAAATCCTACTTTACCTCCGATTGTGTTGGCGCTTTGGGTGATCCTTTTTTCAATGCATACAACGTCAATAATATTCCCCCTAGGACCAGCGGAATACTAAGCGCCTGTCCCATATTAAAGGTCAGTTCTTCTTCAAATTCTACCTGATTTTCTTTCAAAAACTCCCAGATAAAACGCATCCCAAACACCGAAATCAAAAACAGCCCCAAATATAATCCCTCTGGAATCCGTGATTTATACTTGGTCCACCCGATAAATAGCAATAGAAATATCACCAGGTAGGATAGGGATTCATAGATTTGGGTCGGGTATTTGGCAATTCCAAACGTCCTTACAGTAATGACATAGTGATTGCCCTTATCAGCAACCGTGTAGTCAAGCGGGGTGGAAACATCCTCTGCCATGTATTTTTGTGAACTTCTGAATCGGGTAAGCGCATATTTGACATCACGTTCAATGGCTTCCCTTAGTTCCGGTTCTTCAAACCCGCCCTTAGTAACGAGGATCTCGAAATTGACCGGAACCACGCCGCTTCCGTTGAGCTCAGCTTCTCTATCGTCTGGCTTGTAAGCAGAAACACCTTCAAGCGGCAATCGTAGCGTTTCGAGAATTTCTTCAGTTTCCCGGGCAAAAACGAATCCACTGTCGGTTCCGGTCGCCTTACCACCTATTTCTGAGTTCATAAGGTTTCCGAAGCGAATCAACGCACCCGTCATGGCAACCACAATGACGATACGGTCCACAACCCACAGGTAACTTTGGCCGGGTGTTCTTTTAGCGTATAACCAAAGGGCAATCAAAATGGCAATAGCAGCTCCATGGCTTGCTAGACCACCTTCCCATACCTTCAATATATCGAGGGGATTACTGAGGTATTTTTGGGGTTCGTAGAAGAGCACATGTCCCAATCTCGCTCCTAAGATGGTCGCGATCACCATGTATATAGTCAGCTTATCCACCAGGCGCTCATCCTCGCCTTCCTTCCGAAACATATACATCATGATCTGCTGGGAAATGATAAATCCCAACGCAAAAAACAGGCTATACCATCTTAGGCGATCAAACCCTGAAAAGACAGCGGGATTCGGGCTCCAAACAATGTACTGTAAAACTGCGTGCATCATGATCTGCTTTTTTTTTGCTAAAGTAGCATTATTATTCTTCTAATGTTTCCAATTCCCGTAATTCTACCTCAAAGCCCCCCGACAATATGGGGAATCTATACCATGTTTTCGGGTCTACATTGAACTCATCTAAGTGAAAGGAAGGCGCAAGCCGCTCCCGCTTCCATTGGTTGCGCGACCAAAGGCGAAAAAACTTGTAGATGTATTGTTTCAAATCCGATTTGGGTACATTTAATTCATCCCCCAGGATGAGGTAAATATCCGCGGGAGAACGCTTATCCCGTATGGCCAGACGCTCGATTGCTACAATCACTGCATAGGGCATGAGGTCGTCTTCATCTGTCTGTTTGTTTTCGGAGGGGCGGAGCTCGGCCGTTGGTTGTAATGCATTTACCCCCCGTAAGCCTTTATAGCCTAGGTTCTTTTGCGCCCATTTCAACCACTTCAAAATAAAAAACTTGTCCACTGCTGCAATCGGCGAAATACTACCGCTGGTATCACCATCCATGGTTGCATAGCCGACATCGCCCTCACTTCGGTTTGAGGTCGTAAGGAGCAAAGCATTCTTAATATTCGCCATCATCCAGATGATAGGGGATCTCGCCCTTGCCTGAATGTTCTGCAGTGCGATATCGTCGCTTTCCCAAGTGAGGTCCCGCTGCAGTGCCTGCTCGATCTTCTTGGTATAGGATGCCACTTCTTCCGCAATGCTCCAGTTATAGAAAGTAGCTCCAAGGCTATCCGCTAGCAGCTTTGCGCTTTCGAAAGTCTCTGGGGAAGAATTTTCGGAACGCTGGTACGCTACGGTAAAGATCGCACCGATGATGTCCTTTATATTGCTATCTAAGGGGATCGTCTCAATTCGACCTATCTTTTCGAGAAAGACCTTTACGCCAAGCTCAGCCACGCCACGCCTTACCATCTCAGCGACCAATACGGCGATGGAGGCAGAGTCGGCCCCCCCACTCAGGGAAAGGACAAACCCGCTACTTTTACTTTTTCTGAGATAGTCGAAAAGGGCCAACGAAGCAGCTGACACAAATTCCTCATTTTTGTCGTACTTTGGGCGCAGGGTCGGGCTTTCGTCAGGTTGCTTGGAAATCGTGTAGGTTAACAGCTGATGAGCATGAAAGGATAGGAGGTCGTTTCTAAGGAGCAGTTTACCGTGTTGGCTTAGTAAAATTTCCCCATCGAAAATCATTCGCCCACTTTCATTGCCAAGTAAATTGACGTAGAAATAAGTTGCTTTCAGCTGTCTGGAACTAGACCTCACCAAATCTTCGCGGAGTTTACTTTTACCCATCGCAAAATGGCTTGCACTAGGGTTGAAAATCAAATCTACCCCACGGTCCTTAAGGCGGTAACCCGGCCGCAGATCCGAGCGCCATGCATCTTCACAAATCTCAAAGCCGTAGCGAAACCCCTTCTTTTCAAAGACCAAATCCCCAAATGAAATCTCTTTGCCAAAAAAGTCAAAAGAGACCGTTTTGCCTGCTGTCCAGGGGGTAAACCAGCGGTTTTCATAATGCACTCCGTCAATGGCCAAAAACTGCTTGGCTACAAAACCTAGAAGTTCCTGATTTTCAATTACAGCGACACAGTTATAGACATGGCTTTGAATGCGAACGGGCAACCCTACGCATACGGTAATATCTTTCACGAGGGGTATTAGCTGCCGTAGATAAGATAGAGCTTTTTTGGGATACCAAAGGCTAAGGAACAAGTCTTCACTGCCATACCCTGTAAGGCACAGTTCGGGAAAACAAAGAATATCCACCTTCGACTTTCGCGCTTCTTCCAGCGCATTGGTCAGATTATGGAAATTACCTTCCCAATCCAGAGGAGTTTGATTTACCGTCGCGCCTCCGATTATCAGTGTAGACATGATGTGTCGAATTTTGTTGGTTAAAATGCCAGCCGAAGCTGCTCACAGGCAAATTTTGCCGCTTCCTGTTCTGCTTTTTTCTTCGTGCTTCCTTTCCCTTCGGTAAGGATTTGGCCGTCGATATGCAGTTCAACAATAAACTCTTTAAATCGTTGGGTACCGGTGACAGATTTTAGAATAAAATCGATGTTGTGATTATCCTTTTGCGACCATTCGATGATTTTGCTCTTAAAATTGGTGGTAGTGCTGATGATATCATCCAGGTCAAAATAGGGCACGATTACCCGCTTACTGACAAAATTTTTGCAGAACCCATACCCTCTGTCCAAATAAATCGCACCAATAAGCGCTTCAAGTGTGTCGCCGTAAATCGACTTAAAGGAAAATGTGCTTTTGACGCCAGATTCAGACTCGACGATTTTGGAAAGACCGATTTTTAGCCCTACTTGATTGAGTGATTCCCTATTGACGATGCGGGATCTTGTCTCGGTAAGAAAGCCCTCGTCCCTATAGGGGAATTTCATAAAAAGATATTCGGCTACAATGGTGCCAAGAACGGCATCCCCCAAATACTCTAGCCGTTCGTTCGAAATCTTGATACCGTTTTTAGCCTCTAGTGCCGCTGAGGAATGTTTCAGCGCAAGTTTGTACAAAGACAAATTTAAAGGCTTGCTACCCACTATCATTTTGACAGCGAGAGCAAGCCTTTTGTCTTGTCGGGAATACGCAAGCTCTTGAAATCTGAGTAAACGTAACAGTTTCAAATTACCCGTTAAATTTTTTGAATATGATGGAACAGTTGTGTCCGCCAAATCCAAATGTATTGCTCAGCGCGGCGTTTATTTCCTTTTTCTGCGCCTTGTTAAAAGTCAGGTTCAGTTTTGTATCCAATTCTTCATCATCCGTAAAATGGTTGATAGTAGGGGGTACGAGACTGTTGTTCATGGCCATAATGCAGGCGATAGCTTCTACCGCGCCTGCAGCTCCAAGCAGATGCCCTGTCATTGACTTGGTACTGCTGATGTTCATGTTGTATGCATGCTGACCGAAGACCTGTTGAATGGCCTGAATCTCGCTGTAATCCCCCAAAGGAGTGGAAGTACCGTGCACATTAATGTAATCAATGTCTTCCGGAGACATCTCGGCATCCTCCAGCGCAAACCGCATCACATTTGCAGCCCCTCTTCCTTCCGGATGCGGAGCGGTCATGTGATAGGCATCGCCGGTCATTCCGCCGCCCACTAGTTCGGCATAGATTTTAGCTCCACGCGCCTTGGCGTGTTCGTATTCTTCCAGTATCAGGGCTCCGGCACCCTCTCCTAATACAAACCCGTCCCTGTCCTTATCGAACGGCCTAGAGGCGGTTTCGGGAGAGTCGTTTCGTTGGGAGAGTGCTTTCAATGCATTGAATCCTCCCACGCCGGCTTCTGAAACGGCTGCTTCAGATCCTCCAGTGATAAAGATGTTTGCCTTGCCGAGGCGAATATAGTTGAACGCATCGATCAGCGCGTTCGTTGCGGACGCACATGCCGATACGGTCGCAAAATTAGGGCCTTGGAAACCATATTTGATGGAGATAAAGCCAGCGGCAATATCTGCAATCATTTTAGGAATAAAATAAGGATTAAACCTTGGGGTACCGTCGCCAGTGGCGAAGGCCGTAACTTCATCTTGAAAAGTGCGCAGTCCGCCGATTCCAGAGCCCCAGATAACCCCCGCACGCACCAGATCAATTTTTTCCAGGTCGATCCCGGAATCCCTCATAGCTTCATCCACGGCTATCATGGCATATTGGGCATAAGGGTCGATCTTTCTGGCCTCTTTTCGGTCCAGGTAATGCTCTACGTTGAAATCCTTGATTTCGCAGGCAAATTGGGTCTTGAATTGAGAAGCATCAAATCGGGTAATAGGCGCAGCACCGCTTACACCTGCCGATAACCCCTCCCAATATTCCGGGACAGTCTTACCGATAGGTGTAAGGGCACCAAGACCTGTTACTACAACTCTTCTTAAATTCATAAAATGATTTTAAGTATGGGATTATTTTACGTTAGCTTCCAGATAGCTAACAGCCTGACCCACCGTTCCGATTTGCTCAGCCTGGTCATCTGGGATAGAAATGTTGAATTCCTTTTCGAATTCCATGATAAGTTCTACGGTATCCAAAGAATCAGCCCCCAAGTCATTGGTGAAGCTAGCCTCAGGAGTAACTTCAGATTCCTCTACGCCCAGTTTATCTACGATAATGGCTTTTACTTTTTGTGCAATTTCAGACATTTTGTGATCAGTTTAGTTAAAACACTCCGCAAAGAAAATTATTTAAAACCTTAATGTCAAAAAAAAAGACATACTAAATTCAAGAACTTCCTTCCAAAGATAGAAGTTGTTATAATATTTTTACCTTTGTTTTTTGAAATTCTTCCTAAATGAAGAAAAATAAACTCCTTGTCGAGTCCTCCTATGATTTTGATCTTTTAGGCTTGGTAGCCCCTTTAAAGGACTATAAACTTGCCTGGATGATCAATTCATGCCTGGGTTTTGAACTGAAAAAAGGAGAAGATTTTAGAATAGAATTCATCAATCAGCCGGTCCTGATTATCTCTCAATTTATTTTGGAAAAAGAACACGGGTTCGTCCAATTGTTGAGAAACAGGTCCTTTCAAGTAGGGGCACAGGCTGGGTATTTGGTACCTGAACTCAAAATCGTGGATTACTTTTTACTGTTTCAGGATTATACGTTTGAAATAAATTTAAATACGTATATTGAAAATCTTTCGAAATTGAAAGATATTCAAAACGTAGTTAAACTAGATGTTAAAAAATTAAAATCGAGGGACAACCTGCTAACTTATTAAACACTAAAAATTAAAAAATGAGAGTACCTATCTTTAATAAGACAAAGATTTTGGCCACCGTTGGCCCGGCAAGTAATGACGAAGAAACACTGTTCGAGCTAATTATGGCCGGTGCGGATATTTTCAGACTGAATTTCTCCCACGGAGACCATGCGGGACACGCCCAAGTCATTGAAAAAATCAGAAAAATAAACAAAGAAAATAAGCTTAACATCGGTATACTACAGGATCTCCAGGGACCTAAAATCAGAGTAGGAGAAGTCGAAAACAACGGCGTGCTCATCAAACCCGGAGACCAAATCACCATCACCAACGAACCCGTGGTCGGAAGTGCTTCTTTGGTCAGCACCGTTTACCAAAACCTCCCCAACGACGTAGTCCCAGGTGACCGGATATTGATCGACGACGGAAACCTCGAATTGGTCGTACTTAATACTGACGGCAAAAACGTAAATTGTACCGTAGTACACGGCGGTATCCTTAAATCCCGAAAAGGAATCAACCTGCCAAACACACGCGTTTCCGCCCCCTCTCTTACCGAAAAAGACCTTATCGATCTAGAGTTTGGCTTAGCTAACGAGGTAGACTGGATAGCACTCTCTTTTGTCCGCACAGCGGAGGATATCACCGACCTTCGGGAACGTATCAAGAAATCGGGAAAATCCTGTAAAATCGTTGCCAAAATCGAAAAACCTGAAGCACTCGAGAACATCGATGCTATCATTCAGGAAACTGACGCCATCATGGTAGCCAGAGGTGATCTTGGGGTGGAAGTTCCCATGGAGGTCGTCCCACTGTGGCAGAAAAAAATGGTGGAAAAATGTAAAATTGCCAGTAAGCCGGTAATTATTGCCACCCAAATGATGGAAAGCATGATTGTCAACCCTAGGCCTACCCGCGCTGAAACCAATGATGTCGCCACCGCCGTACTGGACGGCGCAGATGCAGTAATGCTGTCTGCCGAAACAGCATCCGGAAAATATCCGATTGCAGCAGTGAAAGCCATGTCTAGTGTCATTGGGTACATCGAGCAACACGGAGACATCTACCACAACCTGTACAAAATTCCGGAAGATACAGATAGCTTTCTGAGCAATAACGTACTGCTTATGGCTAGCCGCCTTTCTAGAAATGTGAAAGCCTCTGCTATCGTTGGAATCACCTATTCCGGCTTTACCGGATTGCGCCTATCCTCCCACCGCCCTTCCGCCAATATTTTTATCTTTACCAAAAATAAGGAACTGATCACCCAGTTAAGCCTTGTATGGGGAGTGAGGGCGTATTATTATGACAAGCAGATATCAACAGACGGCACGTTTCAAGATATCGAAGAATTGCTGAAGTCGGAAAATCACGTAAAAGAGGGGGATATTATCATCAACACGGCAAGCATGCCGCTGAAGTCGCAAGGCCGAACGAACATGCTAAAAATACACGTCGTGGGGTAACGCGGCAATTGTCTTTTTGGCTGTCCTATAGCCCTGTTGCAGGCTGTTTGATAAATTGAATCCACCGCTATGGGCTTAGAAGGTACCTTCTAAGCCCATAGCGGTGGCTTTTTTATTCTCTTGCTCCCTCGGGCCCAAGTGGCCGGACCATAAGTACACGTTCCTTGTCAACCATAACCGCTCCTGGCGCGGATCCTTTTACCTTGCGGACATATTTCACAGGGGTATATATGACGGCACAGAGGCTCTCGTTTCTATTTTTGGAATAATACCCCGCCAGTTCAGCCGCACGCTCTACAACGGTCTTAGGGTAGGTCAGTCCGGACTTGTACTTTATCAATACATGGGAACCGGAAACATCCTTTGCGTGAAGCCACAAATCCTCTTTCCACGCAATGCGCCGGAGCATTTCGTCATTTGTTTTCGCGGACTTACCTACCAAAATATCAAATCCTTCTGCCTCGAATCGCTTGTAGGGTAATGTTTCCTGTGTTTCTTTTGAGGATACCAAAAGTCCCTGTTCTTTCTTGAAGTTCCGAAGTTCGCGGAAGTGGCTCAGGCTGTTTGCTTCTTCCAGTTGCCCTGAAAGTAAGGCCAAAAGTGCCTCTTTTTCGGCGATATTTTTTTCCAACTGTTCGATTTCCCGCTTTCTGTTTTTTGCCTTCCGGTAGAGATTCTCCGCGAATTTTTGCGGGCTGAGCTCCCGCTTTAGAGTCACAGAAAGCATTTGATCCTTGTAAAAATCATAAAGCGTGATGCGTTCGGTTCCTAGAGGAATTTGATGAAGATTAGCCATGATGATATCCGCCAGTTGTCCAGGGGAGGTTTCCTCTGCTAACTCTTCAAGTTTTTGGTAGGTTTTAGTAAGGTAGGCTTGGGTTTTCTTTAGTTGATCCGAAAGCGACTTTAGCAGCGATGCCCTTTCCCTTTCAAACCCCTGCCGGACGACGGCATATTTATAATAGGCGTTGGCCGCAAGCAGTGGATTATCCGCCGAAAAAACAGCATCGGAGGTAGGTAATAATGTAAGCAGGTATTGACCATCCTCCTGCACGATGTCAAAATAAGCGCAATCCATGAGATCCAGCACCTCTTCCATCAGCTTGTATCTTTTATCAAGATCAGCTTCCAAGTAGCCTGCCTCCTTTAGCCAGGTTCGTGGTACTTTACCTAGTGTAGGAAGAAATTGGGCGGCATTCCCGTCAAGCGCCTCTAACCTGCCTTTGCTGAGATCCAGTGGATTTTCAAGTGTCTTCGGAACAAGTTGCCAATCGTCTTTCAATTCGTTTCGGAAGAGTTGCTTTGGATGCACCGCTTCAGGTTCATAGAAAAGGATATTACTTCTGCTGCCATGCATTTTGAACAGCAACTGCTTACCGGATTCAAACTGAATAGAGAAGGCACGTTCAAATGCAAATAAATGTACGTTTCGGACCGTCTCCCCCAAGATCTCCGGAAAGAGCGTGACATTGTTTTTTTTACTTCGCTTAAACTCATCCGGAAAGTACAAGCAGGAAGCGGCAGGAAGGAGGTGTGCTACGATAAAAAAGGGCTTTCCGCTAAGGCGGTCCACAGCAATCACCAGTTCGTCTTTACTTTGGGAAAAACATGCGGAAACAACTCCCCTGGTAATCTCGGCTGCCAGTGCAGGACAAAGAAATTTGAAAAAATGGTAATTGAGATGCATGGGTAGACATGGTTAAATATGGATTTTCAGTCCGTCATAGGCCAAAAAGACATTTGGCGGAAGCGCTTTTTCGATTGCCTGACTCAGCCCTAGACGATGGCTGATGTGGGTAAAATATGCTCTTTCCGGCTGAATAAGCTCCACCATCTCCAGCGCTTCCTTCAGGTTGAAATGAGAGATGTGTTTGTTTATCTGAAGGGCATTGAGCACTAAGACCTTGCTCCCTCTGACTTTGTCAAGTTCTTGGTCGGGGATGTGATTGGCATCCGTGATGTACGTAAAGTCCCCTATTCGGTACCCGAAAACAGGCAATTTGTGATGCAAGACTTGGATGGGCTGGATCTTGATGCCACTTATTTCAAAAGGATTGTTATCGATCTCGTTCACTGAAACACCCGGGGCTCCCGGGTACTTGGTAGCCGAAAAAACATAGGCAAACTCATCCCTTAGCTGATCGATAACACGGCGCGTACCATAGATCGGAATGTCTTCATTTTGACGAAAATTAAAGGGCCTGATATCATCCATTCCAGCTGTGTGATCTTTATGCTCATGGGTAAAGATCAACGCATCCAAGCGTACAATGCCCTCTCGGAGCATCTGACAGCGGAAGTCCGGACCGGAATCAACCACAAAACTCAACTCGTCGATAGCCACATGAACGGACGTCCTGAGGCGCTTATCCCTGAAATCCAACGAACGGCACACGTCACAGTCACAACCGATTACGGGAATTCCCTGAGAAGTGCCAGTTCCAAGAAAAGTTACTATCAAAGTTTTAATTCGGTTTGTTGGAGTTCGGAAAAAAACTCCTGCGTCTTTTTGTTTTTGAAAGACTGTGGTGTAAGCTGAAGTTCCTTGAGTATATCCAACAGCGCATTGATCTTACCCTCCAACGTAAAATACTTGTTTACAATGACCACCTTGTCATTTTTTAAGACACAATAACCGCTTTTAAAGTTCCCCTTTTCGTATCTAAGGAAATAGTCCGTTTCAGAAAAAAGACCCTCTATTTTTTCTAAGTGGTTTTTGGTATACCTTACAGCCATTCCCTATTTATACGCGTGTTTTTTGACCGTGGATAGAAGCAAGTCGTAATTTAGTGGTTTTTGCACATAATCATCGAGGCCTACCTGAATGAAGTCATCAAGTGTGAAATTTTTGTAATTGCCGGTAATCGCTATGATGGGGATTTTGGACTTCTTCTTGTCCGGAAGCGCACGAATTGCCTGGGTACAGGTAATGCCATCCATTACCGGCATATTGATATCCATGAGGATGATATCAAAATCTTCGCTCTGAAGCTTTTCAAGTACCTGCTTGCCATTCTTAACGGACGTAATCTCAAAGTTGTCAAACATCAACACGTTCTTAGTCAGGTTAATAATTACCGAACTATCCTCCGCTACCAATACTTTTTTAGATTCATTCATACTTTTCAAATAGTTTATTGTTATTCATGTTTGTTCGGAAATCCGAAAGGCACTTTTCCAGTTCCTGGAAATGTCCCTCCGAATGCGTTATGTCATCATTTTTTAAATCCGCTTCAAATTTTGACGATACCGCATATATATTGGCAATACCTAAGGTGCCGGAATTTCCCTTTATGATGTGCAATTTCTCAGTTATTTCTTCAAATTTTTCTAAATTTAACAAGATTTTTATTTCATTAACTAAATTTTCTGCTTCTTCTAGAAAATCGTAGTAAACAGACTTGATATTTTCCAAAGAATGATACTTCATAAGCTGGAGAATAACCGATTCATCAAAGCCCCCTTCTCCCCCATGAGGCTTCCTACTTTCGGATTTGGAACTGCTCTTTTTTAAGTGCAGACTTATCGCTTCCAAGAGATCTCTAGGTTTTACCGGTTTGGCTATAAAATCATCAAATCCGGTGGACAAAAAATACTCTTTATCTGCCTGATTGGAATAAGCCGATACCGCAATAATCGGTGAAACAGTAAGGTTCTCTTCCTTTATAATACGGAGTGCGGATATGCCGTCTAATATGGGCATCTGAATATCCATCAAGATAAGATCAAACTCCACCAATTTAATCTTTTCGATTGCCTCTTCACCATCCTTTGCCGAATCATATAAATAATTATTCATTAAAATGTTTTCAAATACCTTTCTATTAAGGGCATTATCATCCACAATAAGAATTTTTCTGTTTTCCATGTTTAAAATTCTTTATTTTTGCTGCCTATTGCCAATACACAACATACTAACTTTTGACCAGTAAAAAAAACACACTTTTAATTATTTCCGGTCCTACCGCAGTGGGTAAAACCGATTTGTGCATAAAATTAGCCATTAAATTTAATACTTTTATCATCTCTGCGGATAGTAGACAATTTTATAAGGAAATGAATATAGGAACTGCCAAGCCCACAACAACGGAATTGGAAGTAGTAAAGCACTTTTTTGTAGACACCTTGTCCATTCACGATTCCTATGACGTGGCAAAATACGAAAAAGACGCACTCCACATCATCGGGCAACACGCGAATTCCCCCCAACCGCTCATTATGGCCGGAGGTTCGGGGATGTACATAGACGCGGTAGTCTATGGGCTAGACGAGATGCCTCAGGTAGAAATGCAAATCCGAAACGAACTGATTCGCCTGCACGAGACCGAGGGAATCATCGCGCTACAAGAAAAACTCAGCTTGCTCGATCCTGATTATTTCTCCCAAGTTGACCTTCAAAATCCACAGCGGCTTATACGGGCACTTGAGGTCTGTATTGGAACCGGCACTCCATACAGCGCTTTTAGAACAAAAAAACGGATGACCCGGCCCTTTAACATCATAAAGATCGCTCTGGAAAGGGATCGTAACGAGCTTTACAATCGGATCGACATGCGCATGGATCAGATGATCGAAGCGGGACTTTTTGAAGAAGCCGCTGACCTGTTTCCATACAGGCACCTCAATGCGCTACAGACTGTCGGGTACAAAGAGATTTTCGGATTTATGGAGGGCAACTACGACCGTGAAGAAGCTGTACGGCTTTTGAAAAGAAATTCGAGAAGGTATGCGAAACGTCAGCTAACATGGCTAAAAAAAGATACAAGTTACTCCTGGTTTCATCCCTCAGACACGGAAGGTATCCTTGATTTCATCTCGCATCAGATGTCCTTATGACCAAAAAGAAGAGCCACATAGGAATAGGGCTTGGTAGCTCTAAGCTGCTGATATTGAAACCTCGCCATCTTACTTGCTGCAAATTCGGCCTTAATCTCTTCTGTTGCTTGGTCATTTGTGCTTGAAGTTTCCGCATTACGTGCATTCACAAACGATTTCTCCAATGCTGCCAAATCGGCGCCAGGAGGAATTGCGGAACCGGGATAAGCCTCGGCAATCCTTTGCTTCAATGCATCCAAGCGGAGCAGAAAGGATTTTCGTTTGTTTTTGAGATTCTGGTTTACCAACATCAAAAACAAGAAAACAAACCCTCCCAAAGTAATGAAAATCGGAATAAACCCCATCGTCTCGCCGTTTAGATGCTCAGTATTTCTTGCAGTCGGAGATACTCTTCTTTTAGGGGCTTATCTTTGGTGATACAGTCCTCAAAAGAGGTGTATACCACCATGTCGTTTATCACCCCAGCCATACAATTGGATTCACCCTTCATCAATCCCTCTACGGCCGCCATGCCTGTCCTACTCCCCAGTATCCTGTCCTTTGCTGTGGGGTTGCCTCCACGCTGTATATGGCCTAGCGTCGTCACTTTGAATTCCTTATCTTCATTCTTGAACTGGGCCTTTACTTTTTCCACGATTTCCGCGGCGCCTCCGGCTTCATCCCCTTCAGCCACAATAATAATGCTGGAGGTTTTGGTTTTCCGTAATCCCTTGAGGGACTTGATTACGTCCTTCACGGTGGTCTTTGTTTCCGGTACCATGACCAACTCCGCTCCTCCGCCTATACCACATTCGATCCCAATATAGCCGCTATCCCTTCCCATCACTTCGATGAAAAAAATGCGGTCATGTGCGGCGGCGGTATCCCTGATTTTGTCTATTGCTTCAAGCGCTGTATTGACGGCCGTATCAAACCCGATAGTATAGTCGGTACCAAAGATATCGTTGTCGATGGTACCAGGACAGCCAACTGTCGGAATCCCGTATTCCTCAAAAAAGAGCTTGGCCCCGGTGAAGGTACCGTCTCCTCCAATGGCAACCAAACCTTCTATACCATGCTTTACAAGCTGATCATAGGCTTTCTTTCTCCCTTCCTTTGTACGAAAGCCCTCGCTTCGTGCAGACTTCAGAATCGTGCCTCCCCGCTGCAGAATATTACTCACAGAATGGGATTGCATCTTTTTTATTTCCCCTCGAATCATCCCGTCATACCCGTACATAATGCCAAAAACATCAAGGCCGTGATAAATTCCTGTACGCACTACCGCTCTTATACAGGCATTCATGCCCGGTGAATCTCCGCCAGAGGTAAATACTGCTATCTTTTTCATGATGAATCGATTTTTTTTTAGTGGTTGCACTACCCGAGATCTTTTAAACCTCCAAAAAAAAGGATGATGTCACCATCATCCTTTTGAAGGGTCAAAGTGCTTGTTGTTCTTTCGACTTTCGGTTACGCTCATTTTCATCCAAGTAGATTTTACGCATCCGGATACTCTTCGGAGTAATCTCGAGGTATTCGTCCTTCTGGATATATTCCATGGCTTCTTCCAGGGAAAATTTCTTCGCGGGAGCGATTTTCGTATTGTCGTCAGAGCCGGAAGCCCTCATGTTTGTAAGTTTTTTGCCCTTCTGAACATTGACGACGATGTCGTTATCACGGCTATGTTCACCAATAACCTGCCCTCCGTAAAGCTCCTCTCCCGGATCGACGAAGAAAAATCCCCGATCCTGTAACTTATCGATGGCGTATGCCGTGCATTGCCCTCCCTCCATGGAGATGAGGGAGCCGTTGATTCGCCCAGGTATGGCACCTTTAAAAGGCTCATACGCGGTAAATCGGTGATTCATAATGGCTTCACCCTGAGTAGCGGTAAGCACGTTGTTCCGAAGGCCGATCAGCCCTCTTGAAGGAATCTTAAACTCCAGGTGCTGTAGGTCCCCCTTAGGCTCCATAACGAGCAATTCGCCTTTTCGTTGGGTGGCCAGTTCGATAACTTTTCCCGCCGTCGATTCCGGCACATCAACATATAAAGTCTCGATTGGCTCGTGGCGCATGCCGTCTATAATCTTGTAGATCACCTGGGGCTGTCCTACCTGAAGCTCGTATCCTTCGCGCCTCATCGTTTCTATCAGGATAGACAAGTGCAGGATACCTCTACCATACACCAAAAATTTATCTTCGTTATCCGTCGTTTCTACCTTAAGCGCCAGATTTTTTTCCGTCTCTTTAAAAAGCCTATCACGTAAGTGCCTTGATGTAACAAATTTCCCCTCTTTTCCGAAAAACGGCGAGTTGTTGATTGTAAAGAGCATGTTCATCGTCGGCTCATCAATGGAAATCCGCGGAAGTACTTCCGGATTTTCCAAATCTGCCAAGGTGTCGCCGATTTCAAAGTCATCTATACCGGTAACCGCACAGATATCTCCTGCCTGCACTTCTGTCACCTTATTTTTGCCGAGTCCTTCAAAAACGTGCAGTTCTTTTACTTTTACCCGTTTTACGACGCCATCGGCCTTGCAAAGGGAAAGCTGACTACCTTCCTTAATACTCCCACGCTTTACCCTGCCAATAGCGATTCTCCCTACGAAGTTGGAATAATCGAGCGAGGTGATCTGCATTTGGAGTGTTCCCTGATCGATTTTTGGTTCAGGTATGTGATCAATGATCGCATCCAATAATGGCAGAATAGAATCGTTTGGATTCTGCCAATCCGGGCCCATCCAGTTATTTTTAGCTGATCCATATAGAGTAAAAAACTCCAATTGCTCTTCCGTGGCGTCTAGGTTAAACATCAGATCAAATACAGCCTCATGTACTTCATCAGGCCGACAATTTTCCTTGTCCACCTTATTGATCACTACGATAGGCGTGAGCCCAAGAGCGAGCGCTTTGCCCAATACAAATCTTGTTTGGGGCATGGGACCTTCAAACGCATCTACCAATAAGATAACACCGTCAGCCATTTTGAGCACCCGCTCAACTTCTCCGCCAAAGTCGGCGTGACCGGGTGTATCTATTATGTTGATTTTTGTGTCTTTATAGCGTACAGAAACGTTTTTGGAGAGAATGGTAATGCCCCTTTCTCGTTCCAGATCGTTGTTGTCCAGGATAAGATCTTCGAATTGTTGGTTCTCCCGAAAAATTTTGGAAGCATGTATGATCTTGTCTACCAGCGTAGTCTTGCCGTGATCTACGTGGGCGATGATCGCGATATTTCGGATACTCTGCATGTTTGATTTTAATTAAGGTGCAAAAGTAAACATAAAATTCCGAAATTAAATTGGCCTGTAGCTTCTTTAACGGTTTAATAACGAAATACCCACCCGCGGAAAACTATTTGTAAAAAGACACTTTCACCTTGAATATATTGTGCAATAGCGGCGTTTCACGTACTTTCGTACTATGGAAGCTGTACATATCCGCGAGTTTAGTGATGAAATTGCGCCTTATTTCCTGTCGATCAACCAGCTATGGATCGAAAAGTTTTTTTCTATGGAAGCCTTTGACCGGGAACAGCTCGAACATCCCCGGAAAAATATCCTTGAAAAAGGTGGCCAAATTTGGTTTGCGGAAGTAAACGGAAACATCGTTGGCACCGCTGCTATGAAGGTCGTAGGGACCGGAGTATACGAATTGATCAAAATGGGTGTACTGCCTGAAGAACAAGGAAAATCCATCGGGTATCGGCTTGGCGCCACTGCACTGCATTGGGCCAAGGATCAAGGCGCAAGAAGGGTCGAGTTGTACACGAACTCCTGCTTGTCGCCGGCGCTCCGCCTTTATCAGCGTTTGGGATTTGTCGATGCAGCAATCGAACCCGGGAAATATGCCCGCTGCGATGTCAAGATGGAAATAGTGTTTTAGTTTCTTTGGCTGCACTTGCACGATCCGTAATTCCTTTCTACTTTTGCAGACCTTTCCACTGCGCACGTGGTGAAACTGGTAGACACGCCACTTTGAGGGGGTGGTGCCTTCGGGTGTGGAAGTTCGAATCTTCTCGTGCGCACAAAGCCTTTCTTCTTTCAGGAGGAAGGCTTTTTAAATGCTGCACTTTCCTACCTATTCAGTGAGAAGGGGAAAAGACTTATAGAAAGCCTTACCCAAAACCGGCTTAGCATCTTAACATCCCTTCCATCAGGCGGTTTTCAGTAGCAACGGCTTTGGCTCGGATAAAGTCCCTAGGCGTATTGTCACCCACCTCGCACGTCAGTGCTTCAGCCCCATAGGTATGAAAGAAGGAGCTGTTGGACGTCACGCTGATACCCGTACTCGGGCTTGGGCGGACATTGGGTTCATAGCCCGGCAAGTCCTTTACTGAATCCGCAATCATCTTGGAAATTATTCCGGGCGTGTTGCACATAAGCTCAGGATTGACCGTATAATAGATATCTTCCCAAGTGGAGTGAAAATCTATGGTAACATAAAACTTCGCCCCTTTTTCCAATTCTTCCTGTTGAAACACTGTAAGCGTTGATCATCAGAAAAAATATACCCACCTTGAACAACATAGACCCCAGTCTGATTATAGGCGCAAAACCGGCTCAAGGTGTTTTCGCTACCTTCTAAAAACTTTTACTAGTGGCTTTTTGGAAATCTCCGTGGAAAAAAGCGGCGTACAGCTACCGTTTCTGTCTGTTGAGCGTTGTGACTTTTACCTATGATAAAAAAAGTTTCGCCATGATCTCCTTCCGGGCCAACCCGGAAATAACCGGGATCCTATACCCAAAGAAAAATGGCATCATTCTTATACCGATAAGAGAAATAGTTTCAATCAAAATTAAGATAAAACGAAAATCCAATGAACGCTGAAACAAAAGAACAACTCCAAACGGCCCTAGTGACAGGTGCCGCTGTGTTGGGAGCCTACGCAACTAGGAAAATCTTGGAAAAATCTTGGAGAAAAGCAACTAAGAAAGAACCGCCTTTAGATCCCTCCGACAGATCAAACTCTCTACTTGAAGTACTTGCTTATGCGGCGGTAACGGGCATCGTCGCCAATGCTACCCGGGTGATGCTGGCATGGGGAGTAAATGAAGGTGTCGAGAAACTGGAGGAAGGATAATAAACCAGCAAGGGTAGCTCCTTGCTGTCCTATTCTATCAGGGGCTTTTGGCGTGCTGTTGGATCTTTCGGAACATGTCCCGAAAGATACTGTCCCGCCTAAGGTAGGTCGCTACCCGGTACAAGTGGCGGGAATTGTCCACACTGTAGGTCAGCGCATCGGTGAGTATAGGACTATGCTGTATCTCTGTGGCAAACCAGCCGGGATTGATTACATAGGCCACTGCTGAGATGTCCCAGATAACCTTCGACCAGCCAAAGGGCTCTCCATGGTTGTAGTCCTTAAAGATTTCGAGTAAGTAATCGCCGATCTCGCCTTGCCCTTTCAGGTAATACTCCACCTCAGCCACTGTGGTCAACAAATGAGAGGTGACAGGTTCGGTAGGGAGCTGTACAAGCGGTACACCTGAATCGAATAGCACTTGGGAGGATTTTGGATCCTGCATTAGGTTAAATTCGGATGCCGTGCGCCAGTTTAACCCCTTTCCTCCAAGCCATATGACCACGATCTTTTCGGCGATCTCAGGTGCCATTAAAAGCGCTGAGGCTACATTCGTCGGCGCTCCAAGGGTAAGTACATAAAGGGGACCGTCCGCTTCTTTGGCTCGCTGGATCAAATCCCTAGCAGCCGGACTGTCAACGGGCTCGGTTTTGTCTGTCATAAATCGGTCAGAACCACGAAATACAAAGTCATCCGGCACTTCCCTTCCCATTTTTTCCATCAAGCGGTTGATTTCGTCAAAGCTTTTTTCCATACCGTCACCAGCGCTTGTCGATCGGTTGTTTAGGTACGGAGCTGCGTATATGGCGAGTACATTGATCTTTTCCGGCGACAGCAGCGCATACACCACAGCAAACTGATCGTCAATTTCATTATAGGTATCGGTGTCGATCACGGCATTGATATGGCCATCCACGGGCCTAAGCCGCTCGAGGCGGAACCCGTCCGACAGCGGTACATGCTGCTGCGCGTAGGCTACCCCTGAAAATAAGATGAAAAGAAGGCCAACCAATACCTTGGGGACCGAACTTAAAGCGGTAAATGATCCTGCAATGCAGCAGACGGGGTTGGAAATAGTAATTTGTAAACAGTGCAAGCTTGGTCTAATCATATAGGGTTTGGGGTATTGTAACACATTAGGCATCAAAATGCCGCATTAATTCGATTAGCTTATCCTTATAGATTGGCTTTATGATAAAATCCGAAACTTCATTCAAGGTTTTCGCATGGGCGATGTCTTCCGGTGAGATCGAGGAAGAACAGATGTAAATATGGATTTTTTTTCCCATAAAAGGACCGATTTTCGAGTATTCGTTCAAAAATTGCCACCCGTCCATAATGGGCATACTCAAGTCCAAAAAGAGAATATCGGGCAGTTTATTCAACTGCCCTTGATGTTGCCTTAGGTAAGTAAGGGCATCAAGTCCATTCCCGAATTCCGAATAGAGGTCGATAAAATCCACCTGCTTCAAGGCTTTTTTCGTCAGATAAACAAAAACTTCATCGTCATCCACTAGTATAAGCTTTTTCACTCTTTCCATACGCTACTAGAATCTATTTCTATGATAAAAGTACTTCCTTTATTTGGCTCGCTATCCGCCCAAATCCTTCCCCCCATTGCTTCCACTTGCGTTTTGGTCATGAACAACCCAAAACCTTTCGCATCTTTATGCTTGTGAAACGTTTTGCGGATTTTGAATAGGTTGCTTTGGTGAAGTTTCAAATCGAAACCCAATCCATTGTCTGTCACCGACAATTGGACCTTGTTGTCGATTCGCTTCGACGCGATCCGGATGACAGGGCTACGGTCAGGCGATTGATATTTTAACGAATTACTGATAAGGTTCGTTAATGCGCTTTCTAAATATTTCGAGGGGAAATGAACACCGGGCGCAGTAGAAAAGTCCGTCTTAATCTCGGCTTTCGAAAGCAAAATCTGAGGGGCAAATCCCACCAATATCCGGTCTATGATCTTTTGGAGATCAATATCATCGGAGACGATATCTGTTTCCTGCTGCACCTGAATGGACTCGACCAACTCGTTAAATACTTCCATGAGGTGGTTGATTACCGGCTTGAGTTTTCCCTGTAGTTCCGACCGTTCAATCGCATCTTCTGCATCTTCCAGGTAATCCACCAACATGGATATATTTACCAATGGCGCCCGGAGGTTATGGGAAACGATATTGCAGAAATCTACAAGCTGTCTGTTTTTGTTTTCCATCGCTTTGATATACCCAAGCGCCCGGTCGTTGCTCTTTTTAAGCGCTTCTTCTGTCAGTTTCCGTTCAGTAATATCGTTCCTAATGGACACGTACTGATAAGGTTTCCCTGTTGCGTTTAGGAAAGGCACAATAGTCGTATCCACCCAGTAGATCGTACCGTCTTTTGCACGGTTTCGGATTTCACCTTTCCAGATCTTCCCGTTGGCGATCGTTTTCCAGAGATTTTGGAAAAAATCCGGGGGATGATAGCCGGAATTGATGATTCGGTGATCCTGACCGATCAGCTCTTCCTCCGAATACTTGGAAATTTGACAAAATTTGACATTAACGTGGGTGATGGTTCCTCTATGGTCGGTGATGGCCACAATGGCAGATTCATCCAAGGCATCTTTGTAATCCGAAAGCTCCCGTAACGTCGCTTTCAGTCTCTCCTCACTGACTTTTCTTTTTGTGATATCGGAGCGAATGGCTACGTACTGATAGGGCTTCCCTTCTTGATTCACAAAGGGAACAATGGTCGTATCTACCCAGTAAATGCTGCCGTCTTTTGCTCGGTTTCGCAGTTCACCCTTCCAAATCTGCCCTTTTGAGATTGTGTTCCATAGACCCTTGATGAAATCCTTGGAATGATAGCCGGAGTTGACTATCCGGTGGTCTTGGCCAATCAGTTCCGCCGCGGTATACTTTGAAATGGCACAGAAGTTCGCATTGACATGCACGATTTTACCTCTGTGATCGGTAATCGCAACTATCGCCGACTCATCAAGCGCGTGTTTAAAATCTGCTAATTTCTCCATATCCCGCTAAAAAACACCTGATCACGTATTGCCCCAAGGATAAATTGCTCCGTATCTTTTTGCCTAAGGTCAGTCTATTGAGTGATGTAAATATAATCAGAATCAATTAAATAAACTAACTCCCGAAAATATAATGCAATATATATAAATATTCTACATTTTCGGTTAAATCTAACATCATACAATGTAAAATTAGCTTATATTCTATTATTAATACCATAATCCGAAGCTTAAAGGGCCTGAACAATACTAACCGTGGGTGCCATCCCACGGCATCCGAACCGTCCCGATCCGCCAACCCCTGATGGGGTTGAACCTGACGTGCATAATGGGGTAGAATCAGCTATTCTAGAAAATCACTCATTGCCTCGCGCTGACGGCAGAGGTGACGATGTCATGGGGGTGGATACATTAGCCGCAGGACCTTGTTCAACCCGCTTAGGGGTTGCGGGGGTGGTGACGCACCGCCGATCCCCGGGTTGCAACGCGGGGTTATTGTTGTTGAAGCCTTACAGGCTTCGGTAGTGAAAAAATTAGAAGGTTGTTCAACCCGCTTTGGGGCATTAGCTATTAAAACCTAAGGATAACTATTTTTTATCGTTGCTTTGAAAAACAACAACGAATCAATAACTTTGAAATTCAAAGTACTTTTAAATACTAATTCCAAAAAAATGAACACTACTAACCGTTACCATATCCTTTGGATAACGCTTTTCTCAATCGGAATGTTGCTTTCACTATTTATGATTACCTATGAGGGCGAACCTGGTGCCATTCCGTTAATTCTGCTTGTTTTAGGTGGGGGAGGTCTCATTTCACGACGACTGATGAATACCAAAAAACGAGCTTAAGGTAAATGAAATCCGGTTTCCACCCTTGCCTAAGCACATTATGGTCTCATGGGGTAAAGTAGCCTTTTTGCTCCTTAAAAGCCTTGCAGTGGTCAACCAGTAGATTGCTTCGAAAACCCAGATTGAAATCACCGGTAAATGAGGAAGAGGGGATGCAAACAGACCTTCCAGAAACGGAAAATCGGCGGAAAAAGAGCCGTTCAGCACCAAAATTCGTTGGTGCCTATGAAAATTGGCTTTGGGATTAGCGAAATGAACTGACGCCTAAAGTGAAAAAATAACCGCTAGTTACTCAGTAGCCCCTCTGCTAAGGCGCTTCGAAAAAAGACTATAAAAAATACTATGGTGTAGAAAATGCCTGTCATGCGCAAAAAAAGAAATGGGATTGGCCGTAGTAGCCCAACTAGGTACACCACAAGGCCCGTCTCAATTTAGTATGTATACCTAGAAGTACCGTCTTTGGAATCCACCTAATGCTCCTCGGCGTTACTTAAGCAGCTCCAACTCGTTCCTTAACCCCCGCATCCCCACCGATACCATGCCCAGCGTATCATGCAAATACTGGTAGTGATCCAAGATTACCCGCAACTCCGCAAAGCTCTCTTCGAAATGATGCCCATGGTTATGCGGATGCCACCAAAGGTGATAGATTTCCCCTTGTTGCGCAGCCCGGGTCATCTCCCGCTTTATCCGCTCAATCTTCCACCGGTTCAACAACGGCAACACGTTCTGATAGGGACGAAAAAATCGGGAAGCGGGTACGTATAAGGGGCTGTCCAAACCGCAATGTAGCCCCACGGACGAAGCATAGGACGTCTTTTTACCCAAGGGAAATACCGTATCCCCGGTGCGGAACACCTTTTTGATCAGCTGCTCTTCATGGGGATTTTTCCAGTACCAATCTTCCGGATTGCTCCTTACGGTCGTAAACCCTTCTTCACCGGCAACGGCAATGGCTTCGGCATCATATTGATTTCTGGGAAAAACCAAGGATTCCAATTTGATACCAAACTTATCCCCCGCAATACGCTTCGCTGCCTGCAGGTCAGCGCGAAAAGTTGCCGCACAATGACCCGGTTCGCGGGTATAGTAATGGGCAAAGGTATGACTCCCAATCTCCTGACCGGGGGTTCGCAACACTTCGGCAATCAGGTCGGGAGCAAAAAGCATCCGCTTGTCAACGTTTTTCCCTTCCAGCCAATGATAGGCTGAAAACCGCGTATCATGATACCGCGGCTTTTCGGCTGGAGCATAGACATCGAGTTCTTCACGGTTTTCCGCAAACAACATGCCTACGGCAGCCCAGGTCGCCGCGATCCCGTGGGCCTCAAACTCGCTGCATAGTCTTGGCACAGCATCCCTTGCCTGAAGGTAATACCGCTCGTTTCCAGCTAAGGGCACCTTGTCAAAGCGGCCCCAGTGTAGCTCAAAATCAAGAGAAACAACAAAGTAGGAAGTACGCAATATATGATTTGACAGAATATTTTATGTATTTGAACCGCGGAATAGCGCACAATAAACGGATTTTTTCGGAAACCTCAACAAATGCCATCCTCCTAACAGGAAAAAAAGCATATAAAAACTTTTCATCCGCATGATGATTCCCAGGTTATTTAGCGTCAAGGCATAGGTGATTGTCAACAAAAGGCCAAAGGCCACCCCGTATAGCAGGAAACTCGGAAGGGAGACCTTCACCCCCGCCCATCCCCAATGTATTATGGCAACCACAAGCAGTAGCAGGGAAAACGCGTTCTCCAGTGCCGCTGCCACTTGCCAAAAACTTCCATTTCCACCATCCAAGGGAAGAAACAGTACCGTCCATAGCCTTCTTGGCCAGGAATAGGTGTGCATGGGAAATTCAGATCCAGCACCAAAACCTTCTAAAAACGTAAACTGCCCCCTGCTAAATTCCTCCAAAGCAGAAAGGGTTAACCCGGGCATGTGCATCTGATAAATCAGCCGGTATCCGGCACCTATCCCTAGCAGTGCCAGGATCCCTACCCATATCCATTTCCCCGGCAGCTGGGTAGTCTTCGCAAAAACGATCCTCACCGCAAAAAGAATCAGAAGTACTGCACCATTCAGCGGGCGGACGGCGAAGGAAATCGCAACGCCCAACAAGCCCGGCACATACCTTCCGAAATCTTGTATACTTGCAAGGGCATACACCAGCCCCACCCATAGCAGCGCCTCCTTCCCTACTCCCGCCGTCCAGAAATGACTGTTTGGAAGAAAAAGAAGCAATACCCAGGTAGGCGACCAAGCGCTCCCGGTATAAGTTCCCCAGGCCCTATACCCCATTTCCACCAGTTTGGCAAAACCCAAAAAAGAAATGCAGGCATAGAGTAAGTTCCCACTTGCATAGGAAAGCCCAAGTACACGGGAAGGCAGGTAATTAAGCCACTGTAAAAAAAAAGTCCCTAGCCCCCAGTGTTCTGACCAGGACACCGCTTCTTGGGAGGTATCGGCAGTTAGGGTCCAATAGCCCAGAGAGTCGCCCCCGTATTGACGGATATAGTGGTGAAAAACCAGCGAACACAGCAGGTGGTACACAAACAGCGCCCAGGTCACCCGGCGGTAAAAGACAGGCATCCCGCTTAGCGACAGTTGACCTACTACCAGCCACACGGTAAGTAAAAGCACTACCGCGTCAAAGAGAAGGTCTTGGAGGGGCATGGCGGTCAAATCAGAGTACATCCCTAAGCGCAGTGAGGTATGCGTCTACACTGGCTGAAAGTCCAAAATGATGTATGGCAAATTCCCGTATTTCAGACCGGGACAGTCCATTCGCCTCGCTTATCCACTCGTACAATGTGTTCCTATCGCAGTTTTCTTTGTCATAAAGAAAACAGAAAGGAGAGTCTGCCAGCAAGGCTTCTGTATCGCCAATACCCGCGCTAACGACCACAGGCAATCCCATCATCAAGTATTCCCCAAGTTTGACGGGCGCCAACCCTGCCAAACTCTTGGCTGGCTTGCGTAAGCTAAGCGCCACATCCGCTGCGGACAGGTATCCGGGAATGTCGTCAAATGAAGTCTCTTTTACCATTACGCCCTTAGGAATTCGGTTACCGGTAACCGTATTGAAAAATTCTATATTTCGCGTCAAAATCAAAAACCTGCTTCCGGGACGATTAGCATGAAACGCTTCAAATAAGGAAAGCATGTCCGCCAATTCGTATTCAGGGCCCAACGTACCTGAATACACCCAGAGGATTTCACCCTCCGCTATACCTAGTAAGGAACGAAAATGTACCCTTTTATTTTCATCCCGTAAAAAAAACGCTGGATTTCTCCCGTTAGGGACGACCTGGAATTTAGAACGTTCGGAATTGCCTAAAGCCATAAGATGGATATCAATTGCCTTTTCAGAACGCGTAAGTACTTTATCCGCATTCCTTAAGCATGTTGCTTCTTGACGTTTGAGCCAAGAAAGAAGCAGCCCCTCCGGATCCCTACCCAGAAAATCAACCCGCTCTTGGAGCGGAAATCCATCTGCGTCAAAAACGATCTTTACCCTACGCCGCCGTAACCAAGGGTAAAGGTAATTGACCATGATGGCTGGATTGGTAGATCGCGGCATAACGACTGAAATTCCCTGCTCTTTTAGATAGGATTTTAGGGCATGGATCCCCCGCCAAAGCGTTAACCCCAGCCCAATAGGACCTTTACGGTTTACCGGATGGTGCTGATAGGATACCTTTGCATCTTCAGCTAAGGACTTCAATCGCGCTACTTCCCTAGGAGCCGCCCAAGAAAACTGAAATACATGCATCGACAGGTCGCTGTTTGCCTGTATACGCTCAAATATTGGAAAAAATAAGTTCTCCAAATAGTTGCTCGTATCCGAGTCCCAGGTGATAAAAAGAATAACCGGTTTTTTCAGGGATTGATGAAGTTGTTTTTTTGAAAATATTTAGCCCTCCGACTGCCCCTCCCCGGCCCTCCCCTTTAGGGGAGGGAGTAATTTCCGTCTTAAAAGACAATCGTTTAGATTACCAGGCACTGACCTCCCCCCTAAAGGGGGGAATGAGGGGGGCTAAGACTATTGGAGTAGGATTTTTTTGATAAAATCCCATCCAACCCTTGCCTAATCCGTTCAATGTTTTTTTCCAGCGTATAGGATTCCTGTACGAGACAGAAGCCCTCTTTACCCATGGCTTGGCGCCTTTCGGGATGGAGGATAAGGTCGGTGAGGTATTTTTGCCAATCCTCCGAAGTATCGGCTAAGTACCCATTGACTCCATGGCGCACTACAGTGGTGTTGAATCCGACCGGAGAAGCCACTACAGGCAAGCCGCAGGCCATATATTGGATCAGTTTGTAGGCGCATTTTCCACGTTCCCAAGGATTGTCGGGAAGCGGCATAATCCCTATATCCATACAAAGAATCGCATCCACCTCTCCTTCTTCGGTCCAAGGAATACTATCAATTTTCCCGCTAAAAGGAAAGGCTTCTCTGCCGTTTACCAACAAAATTCGTATCGCAAATCGCTGATGAAGGTTTTCAAAAACCGGAAGAAGGTCTTTTAGGTATTTCTGTGTGCTTGGTGAACCGATCCAACCGATACAGACCACCGGAGAACTCGGAGTGTACTCCTTTTGCCGGTAGCGGGACGGATCAATTACGGTTGGGAGGAAGCAAGTGCGTTTGGCGTCAGCCTTTTTAGCGCGATCTATTAGATAAGGGTTTCCCGCAAAAACAAGATCCGCATAGTGCATGACTGCGTCGATCTTTTTAGGAAGAATTTTACGTAAAAAGAGAGAGGGACTTAGGTCGTAGTTGTGAAAAATGGCGTCATCAAAATCAACTACAAAGCCTTTAGAACGGGAAATAAACCATTCTGCTACCGGAGGGAAGTAAGGAAAAAACTCTTTTTCTACCCATATCAAGTCAAAACGCCGGACGTGAAACAGAAGTAGAAAAAAACGTTTTATATAGCAACGTAATACATTCAACAAATGGACTGGCTTTCCGGCATATAGATCCCGCAGGTAGCGCTCATTGAGTAGGGGGGCGATTTCTACTTCTGCTACTTCCTTCCTCCAAAAGGGCAAAAACTGATAGGTCCTAAGGCGGCTACTCGCCGCCTGCGGGGGGTATTTTGAAAGGAAAAGGATTCGATGTGCCTTCAATGAAGTTAAGCGATCTATATCGGACTAGTGGGGCGTTCCCTTTTTTTGCTATCGATAATGGCCTGTCGCTTCTGGAAAAATCGTAGACGATCCATCGCACGGAGGTATCGGGTCTTTTTGCTGTGAACTATTAGGTAAAAGCAAAACAACAAAAAATAAATCATTGTCATGTTTTTCATGCGCATAATAATGCCCAGATTACTCAATGAACTGGCAAAGGCTAATGTAATGGGAACAAAAGAAATCATACCCGCCTTAATAAATACAGGCATATCCCGTAATGCCTCAGGCGTCCAGTTTCGGAAAATAAAAAAAGAAAGGTACAGGTACAGGATATTCTCAAAGCCACTTAAAAAGGACATAATGTTGTGCGAATCAAAAAATAACGGACGATACATATATGTAAAAATCTTCATAAAGATATTATATCCTGATGTATCGACAGAAGAATTGGCAATGCTAAGATATCCGGATTTCTTTGAGGCAAGAGCATCTAAGGTTTCAAACGAAAAATCCTCAATTTCCAAAAAAACCAAAGTACCTGCCGCAAGGTAAAGGGAACCAATCCCTGCCAACACCAGTAATCCCAACTTATAAGAAACCTTTATTTCTGATCCTAAAATAATTGCCATTGCTGATCCCGCCACGATACTTAGCCCCATATGTGGTCTAGCCATATATACGAAAAAAAGTGCAATTATTCCCTGCCACCAACGCTGCTTGTAATTTTGTACGGCATACATAAACCAGGCAATTCCCCAAAAGCAAATCACGTCTTTTCCTACACCAGCTGTCCAGAAATGTAGATTCGGGAAAAAGAAAATGGTGGGAAAAATCGGTATTTCAAGCACTTTAAAATTTGTGGGAAATAATGCTGCCACCATCACAAACAGATACCGGATTCCAATAAACCCTAAAAATCCATAGAGTATATTACCCGTAATGTATTCCAGTCCTAATACCTTACTTGGATAAAAGTTAAGCCAAAGGATAAATGTGGTACTGGTACCAAAAAACTCCCACATCGTATCAAAATGGACTGGAACCTGTTGCATCAGGTATTTCCAGTAGCCATAGGAATCTCCGCCTGAATCAACGATATACCATGTAAACGCCAAAGAAAAAATCAAGTGGTACAGCAACAATAAATTAAGCTGATCGAGATATTTGGCAGATAACCTGAATTTGTTTACAATTCCTTGGTTGGAATTGACCAATGCTATCAAACAAATCATTATAAATACTATATCCAGCACATCCCTTTTATTTTAGAACTCAATTTTCAAATCTCTATAAAAAAATCTTAGACTTTCCATTTATCAACTTGTTTTTTCTAAAAAGCTTACCTCTAAAACTTAGCTACGTTTTTACCCATTTCCCAATAAAGGCCTAACAAGTCATCCACATACTTCTCAGTAGAGAACCTTCGTTCCACATCATTTTTGGCACGTAGTCCGAGAGCTTTCCTTTCTGTTTTGGTCAAATCCATTACTTCCTGCATTTTTTCTCTCAGGTCATTTTCATGATAAGGATCAATCAAAAATCCGGTTTCATTTCCGATTATCTCGGAAGGCCCGCCAACCTTGGTAGCAATGCAAACTAATCCACAACCCATGGCCTCCACCAAAGAAATAGAAAAACCCTCTGAAAATGAGGGTAGTATAAATGAATCTGCTTGAAATAAAAATTGAAAAACATTCTCCTGAAAACCAAGCAGGCTAACATTTTTATCTAACCCTAATTCTTCAATCACTTTCTCCAATTTCCCTTTCTCAGGTCCTTCGCCTACAATCCACAATTCCAACTGCCTATCAGCATTACTTCTTTGTAATGAATCAAATATCCTTATCAATTTTTCAAGATTCTTGATCGGAACCAATCTACAAGTGGTAACGAAAACAAATGAACCCTCTTTTCTTTCAAAATGGAATGATGATTTTGTATTTCCTTTCTCCTCTACCCCAATTGAATTTATATCCGATCCCTGTATTTTATGACTCTCAGTACTTATCTCAACCGGATTATAGACAACCTGAACATTGTCAGGTAAAACCTCACCTAATTTGACAATTCTTTCTTTCACAGCTTCCGATATGCCAAACACCTTATGCGATGTAAGGTAGGTGAGCCAAAACAAATTTCTCCATTTCCAATCATGCTCAGGAAAACCGATTTCTTCTCCGATCCGGACAGGCACTCCGGCCCAAAAAGCAGCCCATAACCCATGGAAGTTAGCTTCCGATCCTGAACAATGAACTACATCAGGCTTAATTTTTCTCAAAACTCCTATCAACTCATGCAAGAGTTTTCCATTAGGAATTTTTGGATTTTTATTCAAAAAAACAACCTGAAAACCCATTTTCTGTATCGACTCAGCGATTCTTCCCCCTCCTGCCAGTACTATTATGATCAACTCATGCTGTAGATGTTCCAAAAAACCTTTGGCTGTCAACTCCATTCTTTTTTCTACTCCCCCAAAATCCAAATAGGGAACAATCCTAACGATTTTCATAGCTTTGGATCAATTCAAAGTAAAGCTTCTCCTGTTTATTGACTAGTTTTTTGATATCAAATAGTTGACTGCCGGTTTCATAAGCAGATGTTGCCAATTTAACTCCAAGATCAGGGTCAGAAATCAGAATCCTGGTTTTCAAAGCCAAATCCTCGGCATCCCCTGCCTTAAAAATCAAAGCCTGATTTCCATCTTGTATATTCTCAAGTACAGGTTCAATATCTGACAAAACCATGGGGGTTTTTGACAACATCCCTTCTATCACTACTCCGGGCGAACCTTCATAATGAGAGGCAAACCAAAAAAGATCACAACTTTTTAATAGGGAAGGAATATCATGTCTCCTGCCCAAAAAAATTACCCTATTCTCGAGGCCAATTTCCTTTGCCTTATTCTTATAAAAATCAAAATCAAAACCATTACCTGCTACTACCAAAAATAACGATTGAAATTCTTTGGATAGCGCTTGAAATGCTTCCAACATTTCGTCAAATCCTTTTGATCGGATCACCCTCGAATTGGTAATGATAAAAAATGCTTCCGGCCCTGCATGAGGTATAATCTCGGTTTTGGAATAAATTTTAGCTTTTTCAAACGCTGAAATATCCCTGCCGTTTTGAATCAGTTTTACTTTGGATTCTTTTATTCCAAGATAGTTAAGATTAGGTTGTATGATTGCCTTCGAAACTGAAATGTATAAATCAGATCTTTTGGATGTTAACCTATTCAAAAGCTTATATAAATTCAGTTTTACACGTTCACGCCTAGAAACCAAGGCATAACGCTCCTTCCCATATGTATCACTGATCAAAGAACCCACTAAGGGTAATTTGAAGGAAGGAACTGTGAGCCTCCCTATTATTTCTGATTTAAATAAAGTAGTATGGACAAGATCAGGCTTCTCCTTTTCAATTACTTTTCTCAATTCCTTGATCCCCTCACCAAAACCGAACCTTTTTTTTATATCAAAAAAATAAAGCTTAGCTCCCGCAGCTTCAAAATCAGATTTTAAAGCATGTTCTCCTTGATAGGCAACACAAACCACAGTATTGCATTCCCTCAGGTTTTTGACCACTTCAAGCACTGAAATTTCAGCACCTCCTACTGCCAATGAATCAATCAAGAATAAAATTTTCTTCATCAGGATTTGACCAACTTACGGATTCTTAAAAACAAATGAAATATAAATGGAGCAGCAAATAATAATTGATGTCTACTTCCTAAAACATAGCCCTCTTTTTCTAAAATCGCTTTATAATGCCTTAAGTAAGGATAAGGAGGTTTTTTGCCAAGCATTCCTTCAACCATATAAATCAGGTACCGGAATCGCGCATTTTTGTCTTTGCTCATGGAACTATATTGCTCATAAAACCAAAGACAACTTCGATAATCTATTTGCTTATCCTCGTTTTGCTTCCAATGAATTATGACATCCCGGTTTTCAAAAAACGTCCAAGCTACCAATTCACCTACTTTAAGGATAAACTCATAATCTTCATGTTGTTTGAGATGCTCATTGAATCTGACTTTCTTTGCAATGCCAGCATCCAATACCAAACCCGGTGTGGGTATAAATGAATCATTCTTTAGTAAAAAATCGAAAAGTGATTCCCCCTCCAATACCCTCCTAGATGACCTAAAAGTACTAGACAGTTTACCTTTCACCATAGCTCCTGAATAGATAGCCTCGACTTCTTGTTTTTTTATATAGTTGACACACTCCTCCAATCTTCTTACCTGCCATTCATCATCTGAATCCAAAAAAGCGATATATTTCCCTTTGGCTTTTTCAATACCGATATTCCTGCAGGTACTCGCTCCTTTGATCCGATCTATGGGTCTCTTGTAAAAGAAAATCCTCGGATCATCTTCCTGCCATTTATTGACCAACGCTTCGGTACCATCATTTGACCCATCATCTATAATCAATAACTCCCAATCTGCAAATGTCTGATTAGCTACCGAAAGGTATGCCCGTTCCAAAATATGGGCCCTTTGAAAGGTGGGGATAATGATTGAAATCAAATCTTAATTTTATTCTTTATTGCTTGAAAATGCGAGGCAACCATCTTTGTTACCAAACGGTTTTTGAAACAAAATTTCCAAAGGTTTATATACATAAATACCTTTTCCTTTTTTGTATAATTAAATCGGGTTATCTGAGTAAGGTACCTTTCAAAAAGTGACCTATCAACAATGACCTGATTTTTTGGAAGAACAACATTACGGAGTGTTTCAAAAGTCAGAACCTGACTTTCAATTTTACTTTTCAAATCTGACCCTGACCACACTCCTCCACCATGAATTCTGTATTTGGCTGGTCGGATATCATCATGAAAATGGGCCTTCCCATATTGTCCCAATATGGCAAAAAGAAAGGTATCGCCGTTTTTAACCTGCGTTTTGATCTGTAAAAATTCCGAAAGATACTTTCCCCTAAATACTGCTGAAACACTTGGTATCAGGTCCCCCGCTATAATTTCCTCCATCTCTAGGTCATTCCACCGTTCTTTTCCTAAAACAGATTGATTCAATGCTTGGCCCGAAGGATCGATTTTCTCAACTTCATGAAAAGATATTACATAGTCAGGATGTGACTCTAAAAAATCAACTTGCTTTTGAAGTTTGTTACTATCATCCCAATAATCATCACCTTCACAAATTGCTACAAACTCTCCTTCACATGAATTAAATACAGCATTTTGATTTTGGTAAGCTCCTATATTTTGGGGGTGTAGCAATAACTTAAATTTTCCCGGATACTCCTCTGCAAATTTAAATAGGATAGCCCGGGTGTCATCCGAAGAAAAATCATCTCCAATTACAATATCAAAATCAAAACCACATTGCTGATTTAAAATTCCATTAATCGCCTCCTCCAAATACAAGGCATGGTTATAAGTCATCATAAACACAGATAACTTCGGATAAATCTTTCCAGTAGAAAAGTTAATTTTCATTTTTAACCAACCATCTTCTTCTGACACTTTTTTAAATCCACATGTTTGATATAGACGGATTGCTGACGCATGGCTTACATTTACCTTTAAAAAAACTTCTTTTAGAAGAAGTGAATGCTTGGCGAACCTTAAAATTTGAAATGTTGCCAGCTTAGCAACCCCTTTACCCCAAAAATCTTTATTACCAATAAAAATATGATATTCAGCGGTTTGACCTTCTTGTATTCCTGTTAGTTGGATATTCCCCACATAATTTTCATCTGCCCAAATTCCAAATCTTTTGCTGTTTGATTCTTGAAGTACTTTTTTAAGCCATTCCTCCTCAATTTTGTGGGTTATTACTTTGTCAGGTTTCTTTCCAGTAAATCTCCATACTTCGGGATCATTCCTCCAATGATAAGAAATTGAAGCCTGCTCAATTTTTAAAGGCTTAATATGGACAGAATATGAAGTCATATATGCTCGGATACAATTTCAATCATCCTATCCATCTCTTCCTTTCCATATCTATGGTCAATAGGAAGTGGCAATAAATGGGTAGACAAATCAACAGAAAAAGTATTATCAGGTCTAATCCTGTTTTGGATTTCCTTCCAATAAGAAGGTACAAAAACCTGTTGCTTATGAAAATCCCTGTGTAAAATAGGTTTACGAGGCCATAATGGGTAACAAAATGGTGAATCGGATGTCATCATTCCCAAACGGTTATATTTCATCAACGACTCTTGTAAATAATTAAAATTGGCAATTCTTTTTTCCCTTACATTTTCAAAGTCTACAGCCCCCAACATCCTTTCTGAATAGATTGAAATACCATGAATGTCACAATTTAAGGAAGCTTCATGTTCTTGGTATTGCTGAAATGCCAAGGCCTGATTTCCTATCAACCTGTTGAGATAAGGTGATAAGGTGATCCCCTCAAATGGTGAGAAACTAGTCTCAACTTTTGTCCCCGGATAAAGAAAAGCCCCATCAGGAATTCCAAAATGCTTCCTCGCAGAAGTAAATGACCAATTCCCCTCATATCCTTTGTGAAAAAAACAATGGGTATTGTCCACCACTAATTTATCTCCAAAATGGGCTCTCAAGGACTCTGAATAAGCTTCTTTTACTCCGAAATAATTGGTATATAAAAAATACTCTCCCTCTTGGAGTTCCGGCAAAGAAATGGGTTCAAGCTCGCTATTGATTTCATAAAATTCCAAAGGGATGTTTCTGAGTTGAAATGGATGGTACGTGGCATCACAAGTGTAAAAAGGCACAAAAACTTTTCTGGGTTTGACCTCATCTATAAAAACCCCGAGACATGCTCGTCCTGTGGAAAGGCCAATAGCTTCGCTATGAAAGTGAACTCCTCCTGAAGGAAGCTCTAACTCAAAAAATCCGCCAACAGGCCTCATGGATTCAATTTATTTAAAGCCAACTTTATTTTTTCAGCCATCAATTCCAAGTCGGCTTTATCTACATCCTGATGTAAAGGCAGATTCAAAATGTTCTTTGAAATTTCCTGCATTCCTTCAAAACCCTGTGATTTGATGTCATCAATCAACCTGTAATACAAAGCTGTAGTAGGGATCCCCATATCCATCAATAAAAAATAAAGCTTTTCCCGGAGTCCGTTCTTTACCAAAATGGGGAAATCATGAGGGACATCGCCCTCCATCAAATCATACATAATTTCAATTCCATCTTGACCTGCAAGCAAACCATATAGGAACTTAAAATTCCCCAATCTCCGCTCAATAATTTTTTGGAGATCATATCCTGAAAACTGCTGAACCAAATCTGACTCTAACCGATCCAAAGGATCAGGGGCTGCAATTCCAAAGTTGGGATTATTGACTCTCAATATCCCTCCCTTGGCCAAAGGTAAAAACTTATGGAGAGAGTATACTGTAAAGTCACCAACAGTTCCCAAATTGGTTTTTTGCAAATGCAGACCAAGGGCATGGGCACAATCCTCTACCAAAATCACCCCATATTGATAACAGAGCGATCGGAGCTTTCCAAGGTCTGTCCTGCAAAAACCAAAATAATGTGCCATTAACAAAACCTTATATTGACCTTCTGCCAACATCTTCTCCAAATGGAACAAATCAACCCCAAGCCTATCATCCAACCTATAGAAATCAAAAGGGGTTTGGGTTTCTCTTACAGGGTCAAAAATACCGGATCCCTCTCGGTCCGTAATCCCAATATAGGGTGGAAGAAGGATTTTGTTGGGCGACTTTACATTGAAATGGTGGAGAATATGTTTCCATGCTGACCTCGCAGATTGGGTAAATTTCAACTGAGTGTAACAGTTTTCAGGGGATTCTTGCGATTTTGAAAGCATGCTAATTTTTCCAGTCTACAGTATAGGATTTAATCATTTGGTTGATGCCTTCTATGTCGTTATACATCAATACATCGAGTATCGAAAGGCCCGGCAAGAAAGTCTTGGAAAATCCCTGTCGGTATTCTTTAATTGATGGATGGATAAAACCCAAATGGACGCCCCCATCTTGAAACTCCTCAGGTTTGTAAAAAACCTCTCCCCCCGGAGCATTGATATAATATGCCGCTCCATATACTTTTGAAATGATCAGCCCCCATTCGCCGGGATGGCCTGCTTCAGGAAAAGTTTGAGTCACTTCAGAAAACATGGAAAACTCTTTTTCTATACCCAAATAATCGCAGATTCTGCAGGTAGAATAGGCATTGAACTGACTCAGAAATTCAGGACTGTTATTAAAAATATCTTTCAGTAAGTCTATGGTCACAGCATAATGAGGGGCAGATTTTTTGTAATGCTCCAATTGTCTCAGCAGTTGTTCCTGCCATTCTTGCCCTTTTGCCATCTGACATGCCGAAATGGCACAGCGGTAGTCAGGTGAACCCAAACCCGCATGAATAAATTGAAAATCCTCCAAGGAAGGCTTCAGCATCCTGTTTCTTGACATCCAACTTTTTCGGACAAATTGGACTGTATCAAAAAACACAAATTGATCCACAGCATCTATTAGGCTAAAATACCCGAGGTAGGGAAAAAAATACGGTTGCATGGCTGCCAATGTTTTCAAACTCTGTCTATTTTAAAAATTTTGAAATGATTTCTTGTTTATAAAAATCGCATCAAGTTGCCTAAGATGTCCATTTGCTTTTGATGACAGATTATATAGATTAAATAATGTAAAACCTAAGTCCTCTAAGGCATTCATAGTATTTTTTAATCCAGGTTGATTTTCATAGGTGGGCAAAGTGATAATTTCCATATAAATTATTTTAATCGATGAGTTTTTGATCATTTCAGAAGCCCCTTTCAATATTTCCAATTCTGTCCCTTGGGTATCCATTTTTAATATGTCAATCCCAGAAACCCCTTTTTCTTTAACAAAACGGTCTAGGGTCCAAACATCTACTTCTTTTTTTATAGTATCCTTATTTAAATCAATACCCCATGTTTCATTTGCCAACCGATCAGGTTTTAAAAGTGAATTTGTTGGACCAAAAGAATTTACAAAAAAATCAGAACTCCCATCTTTACTTCCCAAAGCAAAATTATAGACTTCAATATCCTCCATTTCTTTGGTGCCGGACACCAATTCCTTGAAAGCCAATGCGCTAGGCTCAAAACAATAAACTTTACTTTTAGGAAAAAATGTTTTGTAGTTAGAGGCTGTGTGACCGTTATAAGCCCCCACATCAAAAATTACAGGATTTTTTACATCCAAGATTCCAATCAAATCTTTTTGGTCGACAAAAGCATGCCTTATGTTAAATTTTGAATCAATAGGAATGAAATTGTATCCAGCTTTTTTTATAAGTTGCTTTAGTATTTTCTTCATACTTTTAAGAATATATTACTTTCTTTTTAGGGTCTTAACCTTCAATCTCAATTTCTCTCTCATAATTCGGTACCTACCTTTAAATGTTATTGAAACAGGTTTAATCTTTTTTCTTTGACCAAGTATATGTTCCATTAAGGAGAGGTAATATTCCCTAGAAAATTGATAAGGGACTTTATTGTGTATAAAATAAGGCTGTCTTAGTATCTCCTTGTAAAGTTCATCATCATTATCCACCTTGATGATAAAGTCAATTGCCTCCTGAAATGTGGCAAAATCATGGACATTAATAAAACTAGCTGTATTAAAGTCTTCTTCAATCCTAGGGTTTCCAAAATAAATGGGAATACTGTTTACCTGCATAGGATGAAGAATCTTCTCTGTAGTATATCCAGGGTAACTCTCATTTTCAAAAGCAAGAGTAAACTTGTAGTGGTTTAAAAATTCAATCTTAGTCTTATAGTCATACCTCTTGCCTGCAAAAATATTTGGCATGTTATTAAACACCTGACCGGGTGAATCTACTTTTTTGTAGGCATTCAATAATTCAAAAAAATGATTCCTTTCGGTTGCTTTTGGATTGGAGTAAACAAAGTTACAAAACCTGTTTTTATTGCTTTTCACTTGATTTAGATCTTTGTTTTGAGTCAATTCTTCTAATTTGGCATGCAATACAAATAAAGGAAGTCGGAAGTTTTTTGGGTTTGAATCATAATCAAAACTGAATGAGAAATCACAAAATCTAAAATCAGGTCTCACATTTTCTGAAGAATAAAAGACTTTCAGGCAGTTATATTTCAGGTATTCTTGCCCATAATTTCCGTAAAACAAAATTTCAGGAGAGTCAGAAAGCTCTACCTCATATTTTGTTTTTAACAGTTCCAAAAAAAAATTCTGTTCACGATTAAAATCAAAAGGAAAATCAACAAAGTTAATTTTTAGTACCATTAAAAAATTTTGAAAATCTATATCTTAATGACCTCTTTATTCTGTAAAAAAGAATCTTTGCCCTTATTGTTGAAGTATAAAATTCAGAATTACAATAAATATCATCGCTTTCTAAGTTCATACATTTAACATAGGCTTGATCAAATAAAAGGTTTTGGATATCTGTTTCTTGAAAGTTGTTTTCAACAACCACTACTTTTGGTTTTAACTTAGAAAAAGGAAAAGTTTTTAAAATATTAATTTCATTACCTTCTGTGTCAATAGAAAGAAAATCCACATGATTGATTTCTTCTTGATTAAGAATTTCCAATATGGTGATGCTTGGAACCTCAATTTCTTCAAATTTCCCACCAAAATCCTTAATAGTTTTTTCAATCCTTTGCTTATGCCTTTCATCAAATGTGGACTGTATACCACTCAACATTTCACCAAAGCCTTCAACCACTTGGAATTTAATGCTGCCCGATACATCGTGAATGCAGGCATTGATTAAAGTACACTTTCTATTTTCCATTAGTTTCTGAAAAACTTTGGGGTTGGGTTCCACACAAACCCCTTTCCAGTTTTTATACTTCTCGAAAAAATATGAGTTACTGAATCTTACACCATCATAAGCACCGATATCAATAAAAATTCCATTTTTTAAATTGGAAAAAAAAACCTGATTTAGGAATTTGTCCTGACCATATTGAGAGTAAAATTCTTTCATTATTTAAATTTTTTGAAGATCTACCATTTTATTAAAGTTTTCGTTTCTATCTACCAATTCATCAAAACTACCATGGTCCTCTATTTTTCCTTTTTCGAGGTAAATAATCCTGTCACAATCTTTGATAAGTGAAAACTTATGTGCAATTATAATAAGCGTAAAGTCCTTTTTGAGGACCTCTATGCTCTCTTTGATGATTTGTTCATTTTGCGGATCAAGGGAAGAAGTGGCTTCATCAAAAACCAAAATATCACAGCCTTTATACAATTCTCTAGCTATTGCGATCCTTTGCAATTGCCCCCCACTCAGGTAAACTCCCTCACTGCCTATCATGGTATCTTTAGTAAAGGATTGACTATTATAGAAGGGAAGAAGGGAAGCTAGGGCAATTGCACTTCTAAACCTGTCAAGGTTTTTTTTATTCTTTTCATCCCACAGTGTTACATTGTTGAAAAACGAATCTGCAAAAATAACCGGTTCTTGGGTCACATAGCCAATCCGCTTTTGAAGTGATTTTTTATCAAGCAAATCATAAGAAATCCCATCTATTGCAATTTGTCCTGAACCGTCTTTTAATTTCAAAAGTCCCGATACCAAATTGGCAATGGTGGTTTTGCCACTTCCGCTTACCCCTACAAAAGCGGTGGAGGTATTCTTTTTGATTTCAAAGCTGATGTGCTTAAGAACATGATTTGAACCATAAAAAAAGTCCACATTTTTAAATTGAATTTGGTTGTCAAAGGAAGACAAAGGAATTGCCCCTTGCTGAATTTGATTTCCATTCAATTCATTGATGAAGTCTGTCATGTTGAATACAGCCCCCGAAGCGGAGAGAAGACTGTTCCAAAATGATTGAAAGCTACCGGAATAAGTTGTTCCCCGATAAATCAAAATGATGGAAATAAATGAAGTCGCAAGACCTGAAGGGTTAATCAAAGTTTGGATTAAAAGAGAGGCCAACAAAACAAAAATTATCAAAGGCTCTCTGAAAGAATTCAGAAAACTTTCATTCTTTGCTTTTTTAAGATTTCCCTCCTCTATATCAAAAGATTTTTGCTTGATCCGACCTACAAAACCATCATTTGAGGCAGTAGCTTTAAAATACTTGTAATATTGGATATAATTTAAAAACAACTCAGAAAGCTTATGTCCTTTTTGGGTAATGGAGACAGAAAGGGATTTGGTTGAAACAAAAAAAGGCTTAAATATTAAATGAACCAAAAACGACCCGAATATAACCAAAAGGGTAAAAATGGGATTCAATATCAAGGCAATCCCAAAATAAACCAACACAAAAATAAAGGATTGAAGAAGGTTGATAACTGTCCTTAAGGCTTGGGTTACATTGAAAACCTCCACAGTCAAGGTATTCTGAATCCTTCCTGTATCAATCTTCAAAAAACTTTCGTACTCCAGCCCAGACAACAAATCCAAACAGGTAAACCGGATCTTTCGGATAAAAGATTCCTGAATTTTATTGCGGTAAATGTTTTCAACAAATTTAAAAAGTCCTTTGAACAAGAAAATCAATAAAATCCCCACCTGAATGAAGTAAATACTGTCTTTGGCACTGTATGCAGAAAGGTATGGCTTCAAAATGGAGATTTTGCTGAAAGCCTCTTGTGAAAAATCGGGATTACTGATGATCTGAAAAAGTGGAAGAAACAAGGCTATCCCTACCGTATCAAATACTGCAATTACAACACTTAAAATCAGGGAAATAAACAACTTATTCCCTACGTGCTGTTGGAAGAATCTAAAAATATTTAAAGAGCTTTTTTCAGAAGTCATTTTAATGAAAATGAATATTCTTTAATATCTTAATTGAGATCAAAACTTGTATAAGGTAAACTCGCCTGTTTTGATGGTTTGCATTTCCTTTCCTTCGAAAAATTCCTTTTTAAAATTCTCCGAGAAAGGATTGTATTTTCCCTCCAATAAAATCAGATTCATTTTGTCAATTTTATTTTTCTCAAGAAAATAGGTGGTATAGGTCTCATTTGGCCAGAAATTCAACACAGGTACCTGGGAACCCAAGAGATAAACCAATCCCCATTGGTTAACACTTGATATCAGCACTTGGTTATTGGCATTGATATAAGGCTTCAAAGATTGGATTGCATTCAAGGTGACTTTATCGAGTTTGATACTTCCTTGACCATGGGGAAGTTCATAAGCATGAGTTTGCTCAATCAATTTAAACCGTGCCCAACCATCTCTAAATGGATATGTCAAGAAATTGAGGAAAAGTACACAAGACAATGAAGCCAAAAATAACTGAAAATACCGGGAATCTATTTTTCTAATCAATATCAACATCAAAACAAACGTGAAAGGAAAATAAGAAATAGACCTAACCTGAAAAGGAACATCAGTACCCAGTGAGGCTGAATACGGGATCAACAATAAAAAAACCAAAAACCAGTATTCCCTCTTCCAGGGAACAAAATGCTCCTTTGCCATCCAAATCAAGGAAAGAATCATAGAATAAAATACTGTTGTCGTAAAAACTCCAAAGGGGGAAAACAACTCACCGCCTACAAGTATTAAAACACAAGAACCTGTAAGAACCAAAATGATAATTTTTGAAAGTGAATCCTTAAGTGGATTTTTTGAAATAATGACATTAAGGATCGCAATC